>WOYY01000017.1 GCA_011620555.1 Anaerolineaceae bacterium
CCACGCCCCGCAGGACACCATTATACCATTCCCAATCAGTTTAGCAAGATGAAACCACCCCATCCGGTTATCATGAAACAAGCGACTCAGTCCTGAGTCACGAGAACCTTCAGCGCCCCATGTTCGGCCGCTTTTTCCATCGCCGCCAGGCCGTCGGCCAGGTCATAGCGCGCGGAGATCAGCGGCCGCAGGTCCACCAATCCGGATTCCAGCAGCCGCAGCGCCGGGGCAAAGGGGCCGCAGCGCGATCCGACCAGCGTGATCTCATCGACCACGACGGACGAGAGGTTGAGGGTCACATCCCCCGCGAAGGTGCTCTTGAGCGCCAGGGTCCCCGCCGGGCGGACGGCCCTGCGGGAGAGCGCAAATCCGTCGGGTGAGCCGGTGGCCTCGGCGACCAGATCCGCCGAATTCTCCGGCACCTCATCCGCGAACACCGCAGCGATTCCGAAACGGGCCAGCAAATCCGCCGGTGCCTGCCGCCGGACCACGACCTTCAGGTCGCAGCTGGTCAACCGCAGAGTCTGGGCGATCAGCATCCCCAGCCGCCCCGCCCCCACCACCAGCACCCGCATCCCGGGCTGGACCTGCACCTGCTCCTGAATCTCCAGCGCGGCCGCCAGCGGCTCGGTGAACACCGCCAGCTCATCCTCAACTCCCTCCGGCACGGCGTGCAAATTCCGCACGGGCAGGGTGAAATATTCCGCCAGGACGCCGTCGTGTCCCAGAATGCCCAGCACGGTCCGGTTGGCGCAGTGATGCTCCCGCCCGGCCCGGCAGGCCTCGCATTCCACGCAGGTCAGGTTGATCTCGCCGACTACCCGCTTCCCAACCCAGCCCTCAGCCCCGGGCGCGGCGAGCACCCCACCCACGAATTCATGCCCCGGCACGCCGGTGAAAGGGTAATAGCCGTGCAGCATCTCCAAGTCCGTGGCGCAGATGCCCGCCGTGCGCAGGCGGATCAGCGCCATCCCGGGTTCAACCTGGGGTTCGGGCAGGTCTGTGCGGAAAGATAATTGCCGGTTCTGAAGCCAAAGTCCCTTCATGGTTCGCTCCTGTTTTGTAATTTGTGGGTCCATTCATCCCGGGCCTCGGGAGAGCCGTCAATCGCCAGCGTGGTTTCCAAGTTGATCAGACCGGCACCGAAGAAACGGCTCATCCCATTCCCTTTTCGTTACCTTGCGCCCCGGCGGCCGAACTGCCGCTCCAGCAGATCGGCGGAGAGGTGGATCATCGTCGGCCGGCCGTGCGGGCAGGTCCGCGGAGACTGGCAGGCTTCCAGGCTGCGCAGCAGCGCCTGCTGCTCCTCCACCGAGAGGATCTGCCCGCCCTTCACAGCCATCCGTTTGCAAATCCGGGCGGTGATCCGGGCCTCATTGGCCGAAGCCAGGGGCGTCTCGTCATCTTCAAAGTCCTCCACCACCACATTCAGCGCGGCTTCCGGGTCCCCGCCCACGATCAGCGCGGGAATCGCCCGGACCGTGAAAGTGTTGGGGCCAAAGGCTTCCACATCAAAGCCCAGATGCCGCAAAGTGTCCAGCTGGTCTTCCAGCAGGCGCGCCTTCTCGGGCGGCAGGACCACGTTCACCGGCTCCAGCAGGGTCTGCGCCGGGACCTTCTCCTGGCTGTGCTGGGCCATCAGCTGTTCAAACAGCACCCGCTCATGGGCGGCGTGCTGGTCAATCAGATAAAGCCCATCGGGGCCTTCCGCGATCAAATAGGTCGCCGCCACCTGCCCCACCAGGCGCAGCAGGGGCAGCTTGTCCTGATCCAACGTGCCAGTGTGGATCTGAATACGAGCCGGTTCCGCCGGTCCGCCTCCCGCGCCATCCGGGAAGGGGATCTCCGCGGCCATCTGCCCGGCCGAACTACCCTCACCCCCGCCTGGCGCGGGTGCATTCCCCCAGAACAGCCTGGGGCGCAGCTCCGGCACCGGCGAATAAGCCAGCAGCGCCCGCCGCACCGCGCGCTGGACCCGGGTGAAGACCAGATCGCCTTCGCGGAAGCGCACCTCCGCCTTGGCTGGGTGCACATTGACATCCACCGCCTCAGGCGGCATCTCGAGGAACAGCGTCACGATCGGGTAACGGCCCACCATCAGCAGGGTGTGATAGGCCCGCAGGACGGCGGCGGTCACGGAGGTATCCCGCACCCAGCGCCCATTGACGAAAATGGTGAGCTCGCGGCGGTTCGCCCGGGTGAGTGAGACCGGGCTGATGAAGCCGTGGATGCTGTAATCCTGCTCCTTGAAATCCACCGCCAGCATCTGCCGGGCAATATCAACGCCATACAGGGCCGAAAGGACCTCGCGGCGGTCGCCATTGCCGCTGGTGCTCAGGGAGGGCTTCCCATCCACCACCAGCTGCCAGCGGATGTCAGGGTAGGCCAGGGCGTAGCGTGTCACCAGCGATTCGATCTGCCGGCGTTCGGTGTTATCGGTCTTGAGAAACTTGAGCCGGGCGGGGACGTTGTAGAACAGGTCTTCCACGGTGATCCGGGTGCCCTGGGGCGCGCCGATCTGTTCCTGCTTTCCCAGGCTGCCCCCTTCCACCACCATCCGGGAGCCTGCGGTCTCTGTTGGCGCTCGGGATTCAACCATCATCCGGGAGACGGAGCCGATCGAGGCCAGCGCCTCGCCCCGGAAGCCCAGGGTGCGGATGCGGAAGAGGTCCTCAGCCCGGGCCAATTTGCTGGTCGCATGGCGGGAGACGGCCAAGGCCAATTCCTCCGCCGGGATTCCCGCGCCATCATCGAGGACGGAGATCAGCCGCTTGCCAGCGCCCTGCACCTCAATGAGGATGGTCTTGCTGCCAGCATCGAGCGCATTCTCCACCAATTCCTTGACCACCGAAGCAGGGCGTTCAATCACTTCTCCCGCGGCGATCTGGCTGGCGACATGGTCTGGCAATAAACGAATAGGCATAATCTCTCCAAATTGAATTATAACCTACCCGCCAAACAGATTCCCCCCTTAGAGACATCCCCAAAATCTCAATTGGGCTATTAGGGGTCCGGATGCCTAACCTATGGAAAAAGTTCAGCAAACTGCATTCATCAGGCGTGAATTAAGGCGCTACTTCTCTAAAAAGACAGGAGCCAGCAAAGCTTCAAAAGGTTTTATGTTATTATTAAAGTGTGATAAAAAAAGGTCTAAGGGTTTTTACTTACGCCTTCGTAACACGGAACACAGGAGACTTTCAACGTCCACTCGATCAAGGCATTGGATCACACTCCCAAACACGATAATTGAAAACAATTAACAATCGATCAAAATTTAATGATGGATAAACTTTCCACGTAGGAGATTATTGAATGGAATCAAAGATCAAAGAACTCAGCAAGATCGCAACCCTCATTGATAAAGATATCCTGACCACGGCCCGAGATTGTGCTGTCGGCATCCATATTGGTGGAAATTTAACCCTGTCCCAGATCATGGCCGTCCTCTTCTTCGAGGTTGCCAACCTGGACCCCAAAAATCCCCACTGGGAGGACCGGGATCGGATCATCCTCAGCAAAGGGCATGGCAACGTCGCCCTTTCCTCTGCGATGGCCCGCAGAGGCTTCTTCCCGCTCGAAGAGCTGGAAAAATTCGATACCTTCAACTCCATGTTGAGCATGCACATTGACAAGCACCGCATGCCCGGCGTCGAGATCAGCTCCGGCTCCCTGGGCCATGGCCTTTCCGTCGCCGTTGGCGCAGCGCTGGGCGCCCGGATGGACAAGGCCCAATGGCAGACCTACTGCATCATCTCCGATGGCGAACTGGAAGAAGGGTCTGTATGGGAGGCCCTGATGTGCGGCGCCAACTATCATCTTGATAACCTGACGGTGATCCTGGACCGGAACATGTTCACCATTGAAGGCCCCACCGAGGAGACCATGGCGCTTGAGCCATTGGCCGAAAAGCTCGAAGCCTTCAACTGGTTTGTCCTGACCGTGGACGGTCACAACATCGAAGAATTACTCGAAGCATTCAACAAAAAATCCCCCGAAAAGAAACCCAAATTCATCATCGCCAACACCATCAAAGGCCGCGGCGTCGCCTCTGTTGAGGGGAAAGCTGACTCGCACTTCTTCAAAATTTCAAAGGAAGATGCAGAGAAAGCTTTGGCAGCGTTGAAATCAGCCGATGCGGAAGCCTAAGGAGAACCATGAACGACAATAAGCAAACCCAAAGCCCTCTGGTCGGACTGCCGAGCCGCAAAGCTTACGGCAAAGTCATCGTTGAATTGGGACACCAGAATGAGAATATCGTCGCCCTCTCAGCAGATCTGGCCGGCAGCGTCAACCTGGCCGATTTCGCCAAGGAATTTCCCGATCGCTTTATCAACGTCGGCGTTGCGGAACAGGACCTGATGGGCATTTCCGCCGGCCTGACTCTGGCCGGGAAGATCCCCTATGCCAGCACCTATGCCGTTTTCGCCGCCTTGCGCGCCGCCGAACAGGTCCGCACGGACATCGCCTACAACAATCTCCCCGTTCGGATCGTCTCCAGCCACGGCGGGATCACCTTCGACGTCGCTGGCGCCACCCACCAGGCATTGGAAGACATCGCCTTCTTCCGAACCATCCCCGGCATGGCCGTCTTTTCCCCTGCGGACGCGGTTGAAACAGCCGCCATTCTGCGGGCAACCGTGGATGTCAAAGGCCCCGTTTATATCCGTTTGAGCCGGGTCGCTGAAAAAACCGTCTACACCGAAGAATTTGATTACAAGATCGGTCAGCCCGATCTGCTGATCCCCGGCGAGGATGTGCTGATGATCACCACCGGTGTGGAGGTTGGTGAAACGGTGGATGCCGCATCACTATTAAAGGAAAGAGGTGTTAATGCTGGTGTACTGAACATCTCAACCATCAAACCCCTTGACTCTAAAGCCGTGGTTGATATTTTAAAAGATTATAAAACAGTGATGACCATCGAACAGCACAACATCATCAATGGCCTGGGTAGTGCCATCGCTGAGATCATCGCCGAAGCGAACCTTAACCTCAAATTCTACCGGCATGGGATTATGGATATTTTCACCACCTCAGGCCCCTACAAAGACCTGCTCAGCTACTACAAGCTGGATCCGGTTGGCATTCAGGATACCCTTTTGCAGGTTTTGGACTCCTAAAATTGTTAAAAAGGTGAAAAAGTTAACATCTTAACATAAATTGTTACTAAAATAACCTTGATTTAAAGCGAGATATTGACCTATAATGGTTTAGATGTTAATAACACATTAATACTATACAACATAAACAAAATAGAAAGTCTCAGATGGAAATCAATAAGCTGATCCGAAAAGAAATTGTTGATGTCAATGTTGCCGTCGAAGATTGGCAAGGCGCCATCCGCGCAGCTGGTAAATTAATGGTTGAAGATGGTGCGGTGGAAGAGAGATTTTCCGATGCTATGATCCGGGTGGCCAAAGAATTTGGCCCCTATATTGTTGTGGCGCCTGGGATCGCCCTCCCCCACGCCCGCCCCGAAGACGGTGTGATCAAACCCAGCATTGCCATCATCCGCCTGAGCACGCCGGTTAATTTCGGCAATGAAGATAATGACCCCGTATATCTCGTTGTTGCCCTGGCAGCGATTGACAATGAGCAGCATATTGATGGATTAAAGCAACTCGCCAAAGTCTTGGGAAATAAGGACAAGATCGTTGAGATCAAAGCCGCGACTACCAAAGAAGAGTTGCTCAATGCGTTCCTGAACGCATAATCAGCAGATTTATTCCATTCGTAATTGCTCTTTTTTTGTAAGTTGTCTAGAGCAAGCAGTATGACAAAATTTCTCAAGGAAGGAGGTGAACAAAAATGGCAGATGAAAAGAAGGTCATCGTTGGCAAGACAGAAGGGATTATTTCTATCATCCTCGCTGTTGCGGCCTTCGTACTCGGCCTATTGGCCCTATAAGTCGCATTTGTGTATTGTTAGAACCATAGGAGTATAAATTGGTCAAACTATGTGCCGTCTGCGGCATGGGATTGGGCAGTGGGCTCCTGGTCAAGATGGGGATTGAACGGGTGCTCGAGAGACACGGTTACGGACGAAACGATTTTCGTGTTGAAATAGCCGATATTTCTACAGCTCGATCTATGTCACCTGACATCTTTATGACAACAGCAGAATTCGCTAAATCATTGCGAGACGTTAATGCAGAAGTTCTAACTGTTAAGAACCTTTTTGATGAAAGCGAAATTGAAGCTACACTCATGGATGTCTTCGAAAGAATACTTAACGAGAAGAAGTAATCACTTAATCAATTTCAGGAGAAAAAATGGCAATTCTTAATTTCCTTCAAGTATTTCTAAGCAACGCATCAATCCTCGTCGGTTTGATGGCCCTGGTTGGCCTCTTGGCCCTCAGGAAACCCTTCGAAGAAGTTGTGTCCGGCACCATCAAGTCCATCCTGGGCTTCTTGATCTTGGGCGCTGGCGCCAATGTGGTCGTTGGTTCCATTACCCCCCTCGGCACGCTGTTCAGCAGTGTTCTGCAAATCCCCAATGCTGCCGTCCCCGTCAATGAGGTCTTCACCAGCATTGTTCAGGAATCGCTCGGTCGCCAGGTTTCCCTGGTCTTCCTGTTTGCTTTCCTGTTCAACCTGCTCCTGGCCCGCGTGACCAAATTCAAATACATTTGGTTGACCGGCCACCACACCCTCTTCATCGCCACCCTGACGACCGGCATGCTCTCCGTTATGCCCGTTTTCGCTGGCAATGATCTGGTCATCATCGTGATCGCCTCCCTGCTCTCCGGCTTCATGATGACCGTTATGCCCGCTCTGTCGATGCCCTTCATGAAGAAGATCACCGGCGGCGATACCTTCGCCATGGGCCATTTCGGCATCACCACCTACGCTCTGTCCGGTTTCCTCGGCCAGTTCGTTGGCGATCCGGAAGACAGCACCGAAAACATGAAGTTCCCCAACTGGATCGGCTTCATGAAAGAACCCCTGGTTGCCATGGGTTCCGTTATGCTGATCATCTACATCGTCATTGGTCTGCTCAGTGGCTCTGAAGCTGCTGCCGGCGCCCTCGGCCAATACTGGGCAGTTGGCGCTTTCCTCCAGGCTCTGACCTTCGCCGGTGGTATTGCGATCATCCTCCTCGGTGTCCGCACCGTTCTGGCTGAAATCGTCCCCGCCTTCCGCGGTATTGCTGAGAAAATCGTCCCCGATGCGAAACCCGCTCTGGACTGCCCCGTGGTCTTCCCCTATGCCCCGAACGCTGTTCTGGTTGGTTACCTCTCCTCCATCGTTGGTGGTCTGGTTGCCATGGTCCTGCAGCTCGTGGCCAATGGTGGCCTTGGTGGCGTGATCCTGCCCTCGATGATCATTCACTTCTTCGTTGGTGGTACTGCCGGTGTGTTCGGCAACTCCACTGGCGGCCGCAAAGGCGCTATACTTGGTGGCTTCCTCAACGGTTTGATCTTCACCCTGTTGGCCGGCACCACTTATATGTCCTTCGGTGCCCTCAACCCCGATTGGGCTGGTTCCTCCTTCGGTGACACTGACTTCGGCGTCCTCGGCAACATTCTTTCCTTCCTTGGAAACCTGCTGAAATAAGCTGATTTCAATTCATCAAATTTGTAGTAAAATGTGGGCGAAAAATTTTTCGCCCACATTTTTATGAACGGATTTAGAAAACAGAGGTCATTTCAATGTCAGACGCAACTCCAAAAGAACAAGGCGAACTCAAAATCCTCGAATATGGTGGCAAAATCCTCAGCGTTTATCGGCGCTGCTCCTGCGGCGGCGATGTCGAGATCAAGAAGGACGAGACCGGCAAAAACATTGCCCGCTGCAAGGCCTGCGGCGCTCATCTGGAATGGTTCGATGGCGATAAACTAAGCTAAACCTAATTCCCATGAAAGCATCGCCTGAACATACCCGAAACGCACGCTTATGAGTCCATCCACCTGAGGTAAAATCTTTTTCTCCAAAGGTGGATGTCTTCATATCCAGCAAGCCGTCCCCCTCCCCACGAAGGACCAGCCATGATAACAATTTCACAGCTTCTCGAAAAGGCCGAACAATACAGCCAATCCCTTCCCGCCCTCCCCTGCAAACCCAACCTCAAAACCAAGTTATCCGCCTATCTGGACTGCGCGCTGCACGATCCGGCCGCCACACCTGACCAAATCCGCCAACTCTGCGAAGATGCGGTTGAGTATCAGTATGCAACCGTTTTCGTGAACCCCATTTTCACCGCTCAGGTGAAAAAAGCCTTGGCTGGCTCCGGGGTCCACACAGGCACAATCGCCGGTTTCCCGCTGGGCGCCTACCCGACCCAGATCAAAGTCACCGAAGCAAAGACCTATCTGGAGGCCGGTGCGGATGAAATTGACATGGTCATGAATGTTGGGTTGCTCAAGGCTGGTGAATATGATTTCGTCTTTGAAGAGGTCCATCAGATGGCCGAAACGGTCCATGCCCAGGGCGGGCTGATGAAGGTGATCCTCGAAACCTGCCTCCTGGAAAGGGACGAGAAGATTATCAGCTGTCTGATCTGCAAGGAAGCCGGGGCGGACTTCGTCAAGACCTCCACCGGATTCAGCAAATCCGGGGCAACTGTGGAAGACATTGACCTGATGCGCCGGGTTGTCGGCCCTGAGAGTGAAATGGGCGTCAAAGCAGCCGGCGGCATTCACACCCTTGCAGAAACAAGGGCCTTCATCAATGCCGGCGCCAACCGTTTGGGGACGAGGATGGCGAAAGAGATCCTCGAGGAGGCTAAAAAGGCTGGATAAGCTCGTTCTCGCAAAAATAACCACCACAAACGACCTCACCCGCCCGGGAGGTCGTTTATATTTCACAAGATTAAATTTCAGATGCCGATGTGCTAAAATAAGAGCCTATGAAGATCAGTGAGAAGATCCAGCAAATCCTGGATACGCTTCCAGACAAACCCGGTTGTTATCTGATGAAGGACGCCAACGGCAGGATCATCTACGTTGGCAAAGCCATCAACCTGCACAACCGCGTGCGTTCCTATTTCCACAGCACCGCTCAGGAAGACCGTAAAACGCGCCGGCTGGTCTATGAGATCGCCGATATTGAATGGATTGTCGTGGGCTCCGAACTGGAAGCGCTGATCCTTGAGATGAACCTGATCAAACGGCACAAACCGCAGTTCAATGTCCGGCTCAAGGACGATAAACGCTACCCCTACATCAAAGTCCATTGGCAGGACCCCTTCCCCAAAGTCACCGTCACCCGCCAGATGAATGACGATGGCGGCCGTTATTTCGGCCCCTATACCAGCGTTTGGGCCGTCCACCAGACCCTCGACCTCCTGCGCAAAATCTTCCCCTACCTGACCTGCAACCGCGAGATCACAGGCCAGGACAGCCGCGCCTGCCTATATTACGACATCAAACTCTGCACGGCGCCCTGTATCGGCGTGATCAACCGCCAGGACTACCGTCAGATCATTGATGACCTTTGCAAGTTCCTGGAAGGGCGCACCGACCCGGTGGTGAAACGCCTGAACGAGGCGATGACGCAGGCGGCGGAAGACCTTCAATATGAAAAGGCGGCGGCCATCCGAGACCAGCTTCAGGCCATTGACAAAGTCGTCGAGCGGCAGAAGGTGATCAGCAGCGACCAAACCGATTCCGACGTGATCGCCATGGCGCGCGATGAAGGCGAAGCCTGTGTGCAGATCTTCTTCATCCGCAGCGGCAAACTGATCGGCCGTGAATACTTCATCCTCGAAGGGACGGAGGAAGAAAATGACGCAGAGATCCTCGGGGAATTCGTCAAACAGTTCTATTCGCAGGCCGCCTTTGTCCCACAGCGGGTACTGCTGCCCACCGAACTGGAAGAAGCGCAGATCATCAACGCCTGGCTGAATAACCGTAAACCCGGCGAGACGGTGGAGATCACAGTTCCCCATCAGGCGCTCAACAAGGAACTGGTGGAAATGGCCACCGAAAACGCCGTGGAAACGCTGAATGCCCTAAAAACCCGCTGGGAAGCGGACAAGAACAAACAGACCACGGCTCTGGCGGAGATTCAGGAGGCGCTGGGGCTTTCCGAGCCGCCAAACCGGATCGAATGTTACGATATCTCCACCATCCAGGGCGTCGCCAGTGTGGGCAGTATGGTAGTCTTTGAACAGGGCACCCCCAACAAGAAACTCTATCGGCGGTTCAATATCAAAAACGTGCTGGGACAGGACGACTTCGCCAGCATGGAAGAAGTCCTGCACCGCCGCTTCCGCCGCTGGAAGGCCGCCCGCGAAGAACCAGACCAGGTCGGCAAGAAACCGGATCTAGCCTTCTCGATCCTGCCGGACCTTTTGATCGTGGATGGCGGCAAGGGACAACTCAGCCGGGCTGTCAAAATCCTGGAGGAGTATAATTTAATGGATCGGGTCCCGGTTGCGGGCCTGGCCAAGCAGGAAGAGGAACTTTTCGTTCCCGGCAAGCAGGAGTCGATCTACCTGGAACGCCGGTCTCAGGGGCTTTACCTTGTCCAGCGCATCCGGGATGAGGCCCACCGCTTTGCCATCACCGCCCACCGCAAACGCCGCAAGAACCTGGGCCTGTCTTCGCGTTTGGATGTGATCCCCGGCATCGGGCCGACCAGGCGCAAAGCCCTGCTGCAAAAATTCGGATCCATAGACGGGATCAAGAATGCCACACCCGAAGCGATTGCAGAGATCAAAGGGATCACGCTTGAAATGGCGCAATCCATCAAAGTTCAACTGGAGTAAGGAGAGCTCATGAGCAAAAAGAGCAACAAAAAATCTACATCGTATCGGATCTATCAGATTGTCATCGCAGCCGTTGCTATCATGATGATCCTTTCAATGGTCGTTGCTGCTGTGCGCTAACATTAGGAGAAATATGCCCGGCCTAGAAAGCTGGATGGACGTTACAGAAGTAAGCTTCAATGTACTATTGCTCTTTGAACCCTTTCAGATCGAATATATAGCGACTCATAAACCGGACACCGCAATGGGAACAGCGCTTAAAGCCCATTCGGCTGTAGATTGGTATCTCAGACAAATTCATCCACCCATCGGCGATTATCTGGATCGCTGTCTGGAACTCGCAATTCAAAATCCCAGCCCCGAGCAAATCCGTCAATCAGAAATCGAAATTCTGGAACGGTACCGCGATTGGGTCGTCTATGCCGTCAAACCAGAGAGATACGACGAGTTGGAATTCAACAGCTGGGATGATGGCTCCCTTTTGAGCATGGCCGACTTCAAGCAGAAGGTTGTAGTGGATATCGGCTCAGGAACGGGCCGGCTGGCCTTCGCCGTCGCGCCCATCGCTTACACGGTTTATGCCGTTGAGCCGGTCGCCA
Organism: Anaerolineaceae bacterium; assembly: GCA_011620555.1. Lineage (GTDB taxonomy): Bacteria > Chloroflexota > Anaerolineae > Anaerolineales > Anaerolineaceae > Brevifilum. Next base: position 11,312 of record WOYY01000017.1, read on the forward strand.
ACCTCCGGAAATTTATCTGGAAGAGACGAGATGAGCTGGGGTTGGAAAATACCTTCCCGCTGGATGGCACCATCACCCAGATTCCCTTACCGGATAACTTCGCCGACATCGTCATGTCCGGCCATGTCTTTGGCGATGACCCGCCAGCGGAAGTCGCTGAAATGACCCGGGTGACCCGGGATGGCGGGATCATCCTGCTGCACCCCGGCACCGTTGCCAAAGCCGAAACTGAAGCCCATCGCTACCTGGTAAACCAGGGCTTCGGGGTCGCGACCTTTGAAGAGCCGGGCGCTGGAACGCTGCGAAAATATTGGAAAACGATCCACAAATAAGCACACAACACAATCTAAGGAGAATGCCCCATGCTCAAAATGAACGGCTATGAATTCGTCGAGGAAACGAAATATCCAAACATCAGCGAATCCGCCCAAAAGCAGGGCAAACTCCAACCCCCTTATGAAATCCCTCTAGAAAAGGGGCGGCCGGTGATCGACCTGCCCAGGCCGGAAGACATCAATCTGGGAAGCTACGACCTCCGCAAAGCAATCGAAGAAAGGCGTTCCCTGCGCCGCTACAGCGATGACGCACTCTCCTTGGAAGAACTCTCTTACCTGCTCTGGCTGACGCAGGGCGTCAAGGGCCTGGACGAAAAACGCCATGTCACCTGGCGGACCGTGCCCTCCGCGGGCTGCCGCCATCCATTTGAAACCTATCTATCCATCAACCGGGTGGAGGGCCTCGAGCCGGGCCTCTACCGTTACCTCGCACTGGCGCACAAGCTGGTCGCCCTGCGCCTGGATGAGAAGGTGAACGAGGAGTTAACCGAGGCCTGCGGCGGCCAGCGTCAGGTGCGGACCAGCGCGGTCACCTTCATCT
>WOYY01000082.1 GCA_011620555.1 Anaerolineaceae bacterium
TGAATCATATTTGTCCACTTATGTGAAGAGGCTGTCCCTTACTTTTGGGACAGCCTCTCTCTTTAACATATTGTTTTTTCTACTGAACGATGAAGGACCCTGAGGCTGAACCAGGGTCGTAACCGTCCATTGTGGCGGTCGCGTCGATGGTGTAGGTGCCCACGCCATAGAGACCGGTGTTGACTTTGAAGCTGAAGCTCACCGAGCCATCGGGGCCGGTGGTGCCGGCCAGGGTGGTTGATTTACCCGTAACGCCTGTCACCACAACGGAGACGGCTGCGCCGCTCACCGCACTGCCGCCATCCGTCACGGAGATTTTAATGGCAACTTTTGCCCGGTTGGCGAACACGTCTGTGGGCGCGGGGCTGTCAATCGAGACGCTCAGTGTGCCGGTCGGCGGCGGGGGTGGGGGAGGCGTCACGCCGCCGCCCAGATAGTCCAGAGCCGCTGCAGCCTGCACCAGGCCGTAGCCAAAGATGGTGTCACGACCGGTGGCGCCGAGGTCAACTGCTGAAGCGTTCAAGGCTTCGCGGATCTCAGCATTGGTCCAGGAGGGGTTGGCGGACCAGACCAGGGCCGCAACGGCGGCCACATGAGGCGTGGCCATCGAGGTGCCATCCCAGGCTTCGTAGCCGCTGGCGGGCCAGTCATGGGTGCTTTCAACTGTGGCAACGGTGCCAAGCTGATTGGCAACCAGATATTGGCCGTCTTCCTGGCTGAGGGAAACGCCGATAATGGTAGAGGAAGCGCCATCGCCCAGCGTGCCGAGGAAGTTGCCCGGCACATTGTTATAGATGATGGCCGCCGCGCCGCCGCTGTTCTGGACGTTCATCACCTTGTCATAGAAGGAGTTGTCCCCGCGCTGGCAAAGTACGATCTGGCCGGCCCATGCGCCGCTTGAAGTGCAGAGGCCGCCATCAACCAGGGCGCCGGAGGCTGTGCCCAGGGCGCTGAATTCGATATGGTTGGCGCTGTAATCCAGGCCGGCCACATTGACGATGTTGGTGTCAATGTAGGGGATGGTGGAGAGCACGCCGACTCCGGGGGCTGCGATCTCAACCTGATCGTTTTGCTGCGAAAAGTCAGCGACGTTCAGCGCGGAATCAACGGCCGCAACGGAGACGACCGAGCTATAGGACGCGGGGTACTCGTAGGCGCCAGGATAGTCTATCTGTTCGTTCCCAGCCGCAGCAATCGAGAGGATGCCGCCGGCATAGAGGGTGTCAAAAGCGCTCCGTTCTTTCCGGTTGGATGAAGAACCGCCCAGGCTCATGCTGATGACATCCGCCCCATTGTCCCGGCAGGTGTAAATGGCGTTGACCAGGTTGGAAGCTCTGGTCCAGACCCCATCATCGTTGAAGATCTTGACGATGGTCAGGTTAACGGTGCCGGGGGTCACGCCGACGACGCCGATCGAGTTGTTCAGGGCAGAGATCGTGCCAGCCACATGGGAACCATGCCCAGCGCCATCCCGCAGGTAGTCATCATCCACCTGGGAAAGGCCGGTGGCAGAATCCATCAAGTCTTCATGGCCGGCATAGTAGCCCGTGTCAATGATGCAGACTGTGATCCCGGAGCCATCTGGCGCCCCTGCATCCATAACTGCATCACCGTTCGCATCCCAGACCTCGCGGGCCTGGACGGCATCGATACCCCAGGGAACGACCTGGCCGTTGACATCCACGGTATCATCGGGACCGGGAGCAACGGAGACCTGGACGGGGTCAATGGCATAGCGGACAGCGTCTTCTTCGACATCCGTCACAAAGGGATTGTGCAGGATGCCATTGAGGGCGGCCTCAGGCAGGGTGACCACATAGGCTTCCAACTCGGGGAAGTCATAGTGGACCTGCGCTTTGGCCTTGTCCAGTGCCTGGAAAACTTCCGCCTTCTTGCCGCTCTGATAAGAAACCCAGACTCTCACGGTGTTCTTGGGAGCAGCGGTCACTGGCGTGACCGCGATGAAAAACATCATCACGATCAAAGCGAAAGTGATCCATTTTGTACGTTGACGTAACATCATTTTTACCTCCTAGTAAAGATTTGATAACTGATTATATACCATGCCTGAAAACCTTGCCTATACTTCCTTTTTATATAAAAATTAAATATAGATTAGAATCTATAAGGCGAAATTATTTAGAAATAGAAATCTTTAAAAGAGTGCCGGGGAAGCGCCACTCTTGGACAGGGGAGGTGGGAACCTTAACAGTTGAGAAGGGAATTTTAATCGGCGTTCCGCCTGCGTTTGAGCGTATCCGCAATCAGGACGAGCAGGACCGAAAACGCCCCCAGGACGATGGCCGCGACATAGGCGTCGGTGTGCTGGCGTTCGTCCAGAGATCGGAAGATGTAAAGGGTCGCGGTTTCCGTGCGGCCCTGCACGCCGCCGCCAATCACCAGCACGGCGCCGAATTCACCCAGCGCCCGAGCAAAGGTGAGCGTCATGCCATAGATCAGGGCGGTCTTGAGTTGAGGGAAGATCACCTGCCAAAAGATCCGCCAGCGGGAAGCCCCCAGCGTCTCGGCGGCTTTTTCCTGAGAGAGATCCAGCCGGGCGATGACGGGCGCCATCTCCCGGACCATGAAGGGCAGGCTGACGAAGAGGGTGGCCAGAAACATGCCCGGCACAGCGAAGGCCACCTGGAGCTTGAGCGATTCCAGCAGGGGGCCAAGGAAGCCGTTGCGCCCAAAGAGCAGGAGCAGCATATAGCCCACCACCACCGGAGAGAGGGCGAAGGGGATATCCAGCAGGCCGTTCAGCAGCGCTTTACCAAAGAAGGATTGGCGGGTGAGCACCCAGGCGGTCAAGGTGCCAAAGATGGCCTGAATCGCCACAACCGCGACCGCGATCCGGACGGACAGCCAGAGCGCCTGAATGAAGGGCTTGGCTGTGAGGCTTTGCCCTGCTTCCCGCAGCCCGTTCTGGAAGGCTCCCTGGACCAGGGCGGTGAGCGGGGCCACGATCAGGAAGACCACATAGGCCACGACAAGCGCCAGCAGCAGCCAGCCGCCCCAGCCCCGGATATTAGTTTTCATAGCGGCTCTCCCAGGATTTCTGGACCCGGTTGGCGGTCAGGAGGATCAGGGTCGCCACGGCGATCAACAGCAAGGATATGGCGCTGGCCCCCAGGCGGTTCTCCGACTCCACCGCGCCCAGGACATAGACCGCGGCCGTCTGGGTTTTCAGGGGGATATTCCCGGCCACAATCACCACCGCCCCGAATTCGCCGATCGCCCGGGAGAAGCTGAGCAGCGAACCGCTCACCAGGGGCGGGAGCAGGTTTGGCAGTACCACCGTCCTGAAGGTATACCAGGGTTTGGCGCCCAGCGTTGCGGCCGCTTTTTCCTGCGCCAGGTCCAGGTTCATCAGCACGGGCTGGATCGTGCGGACCACAAAGGGGAATGAGATGAAGAGCAGGGCGATCACGATCCCTGGCGGGGCAAAGATGACCTGGAACCCCAGTTCGTTGGCCAGAAAATTCCCCAGGACGCCCTGCGGGCCGTAGAGCATGACCAACATTACGCCGGTCACCAGCGTGGGGATAGACAGGGGCAGGTCAATGATGGCGTTGAGCACCCGCTTGCCGGGAAATTCATAGCGGACCAGCACGTAGGCGGTTGCCAGGCCCATCACAGCGTTGATCAGGGTCATCAGGGCCGCGGTCCAGAGCGTCAGCGAAATGGCATGGCGGGCGATCGGCAGGGTGATCTGATGGACCAGTTCCCCAATGCCTTCCCGAAATCCGTCCTGCAGGATCACAAGCAGCGGGACCAGGATCATCAGCCCGATATAGAGCAGAACGGGGACGCGCAAGGCCCATATTGAAAGTCCGGATTTCCGTTCTCCCTGAAACAACGTCAGATCCATTAACGCGCGTCCCCTTGAGCCAATGCAATGGCCTGGTTGTAGATCCCATCTTCGCCGAAGATGTCCTGCATGATGACTTCCCAGCCGCCAAAGTAGTCAATGGTGAAGAGGTCCTCCACAGGCGGGTAATCCTCCTCAAACTGGCCAGCCACATCCAGGTTGACAACCCTCAGGCCGTGCTCTGCAAAGACAGCCTGGGCTTCCGGCGTATAGAGGAAATTGACAAAAGCCTCCGCCACTTCGCGGGTGCCGTGTTTATCCACGGACGCATCCACCACAGCAACCGGGTTCTGGATCAGGATGGTCGAGGTGGGGATCACACGTTCGTAGGTTTGGCCCGTTTGCCGCCCAACCAGAATCTCGTTTTCATAGGTGATCGCCAGATCGCCAATCCCCATCTCGAAGTTGAGGATGCTGTCCCGGGCGCCCTTGTCCATCACGCTGACGTTTTGGAGCACCTGGGTGAGGAACTCGAAGGCCGCAGCGGGGTCGTCGACGGGAACGCCAGCCACGCCGCCGCGCAGCGCTGCCCCATAGAGGGCGAGGATATTCCACATCGCCCCGCCGCTGGTGTTCGGGTTGGGGGTCAGGATCTCCAGATCGGGCTGGGTCAGGTCTGCCCAGTCGCTGATCCCAAGGGGATTTCCTTCGCGGACGGCGAAGGAAACGACCGAGCTGGTGACGATCCCCTGGTAGTCGTTGGCTTTCCAGTCATGGGTGATCAGCCCGGCCTCCTGGATCCGGTTGATATCCGCTTCCAAAGAGAGGGCGACCACATCGGCCTCGAACCCTTCGACCACCGCCCGGGATTGAGCGCCTGAGCCGAGATAGGACTCTTCAAACGTCACCGTCTGGCCCGTTTCAGCCAGCCAATAGTCCTGGAAGAGGGCGATAATCTCTCCATAGGCCTCCCGCGGGGTGGTGTAGGCGCCCAGGATCAGGTTGACCTGGTCTGCTGCCGGTTCCGATGGGGCGGCTGCACAGGCGCCGAGGGTGAGAGCCAGACTTGCCAGAAGTGTGACGAGCAAGGTTTTAGTTTTCATCATATTCTCCTAAAGGAATCCTGCAGACGCTGCAATTGATGCGAGCGGACGATCAGGAATGAACAATTCTCAACGCTGGTGAGGGTGGTTTTGATCACGCCTTCCAGTTCAAAATGGCCGGAACGGTCAGGCAGGGGCGCGCCCAGGACCACGAGGTCGTATTCCTGAGATTTCATTTCCGCCTGGATGGACTCCAGGACCTCACCTTGCCGGATTCGGAGGTCCGCTTGGACCCCGAAACGGGCGAGGCTCTTTTGCCCATCTTTCAGGAAACGCTCCACCCGGATCATTTCAAAGTCGTTGGCTTCGGCATCAGGCAGCACGGTCAGCAGGGTGGCCGTGGCGCCGAAATGCCGCAGGAAGCGGCCGCTGAAGATGACGTTGTCCTTCCCAGGCTCGCCGCTGGCCAACAGGATCAATGCTTTGCGCAACTGGGCGGTGGGTTTGGTCGCCAGGTAGAGGTGCTGCTCACCGGTTTGCAGCAGCTGTTCAGGCTGGTCCAGACCGGCGGTCGGCCGCCAGCCGAGGATGGCCAGATCAAAGGGGTGTTCTTCAACGAGTTTGGTGACGGCTTTCTTAAAGGGCGGCGGGGCTGATTCGGTGTTCAACGCGGCCATCCCGCTGCCGACGTCCTTGCGGGCATCCAGAAGGTGGCTCTCGATTTTGGCCTGGTCTGGGCCGATGCCCAGGATCGTGACCTGGGCGTGCGCCATCCGTGCCAGATAACCGCCCTGGATGAGCGCGGACTGACTGCGCAGGCTGCCATCGGTCAGGATCAGGAAGTTTAGCCCGGGGTGCGAGAGCACGTGCAGCCGGCGGATCCCGACCCAGACTGGCTGGTTCAAGGCGATGGGCAGGCTCGTGCTCTGCTCCGGCGAGCGGTTGACATCCATCACGAAGCCCGGAATGCCATAGGGCGCGACCGGCGAGATCGCCCGGACGCCATCGATGGGCGGCAGTTCCACCCGCAGGTGTTGATTGGGGCCGTTGAACCCGATTTCAATCACCTTGCCCTTGCCGAGGGGCAGCCCGCTCAGGTCAGCTTCGGAAGCTGCCAGGTCAATATCTTCAGGGCGGGAAAGGATCTGCGCCCGGCTGCCGGCGTGCAGGTCGTAGGCCTCCGCGGGCAGGGGGAAACCATGCGTCCCAAGGAAAACTTCATGGCCATTGACCTGGCCCAGCAGCAGGTTGGCTGATCCGAGGAAGGAAGCCACATATTCTGTTTTGGGGAATTGGTATAGCTCATTCGGCGTTCCGACCTCGATTAGCCTCCCGTAGTTCATCACGCCGATCCGGTCCCCCAGGTCAAAGGCCTCGTCCTGATCGTGTGTCACTAATATCGCGGCAACCCCTAGTTGTCGTTGGATTTTTTTTAGACTGCGCCGCAATTCCACCCTGATCTTGGCATCCAGGGCGCCCAAAGGCTCATCCAGGAGCAGGACATCCGGCTCGATCGCCAAGGCCCGGGCCAGGGCGACGCGTTGCTGCTGCCCGCCGGAAAGCTGGGCCGACATTCGGTTGCCCATCCCGACCAGGCCCACCAATTCCAAAAGCTCATCCCGCCGCCTTTGGCGCTGATCTTTGGGCATTTTGCGCACTTTCAGGCCAAATTCGATGTTTTCGGCCACGGTCATGGATTGGAACAGCGCATAGTTTTGGAAGACGAAACCAATATTGCGTTTCTGAGGCGTTTCCTGGGTCACGTCGCGGTCATGCAGCCAGATACGGCCCTGATCGGGCGCGATCAGACCGGCGATCATGTTCAGGACGGTTGTCTTTCCGCTGCCGCTGGCGCCCAGGAGGACGAAAAACTCCCCATTGTCGATTTCCAGGTTAACGTTGTTGACCACCACCTGGCGGCCGTAATATTTGCTGATGTTTTCCAAGCGGATCGACAACAAACCCTCCGACACACAATAACCCAGGGGTTTCGCCTGGGTTTGATTTCAGGTTAAATTGTAGTCAGGGGATGTGACCGGGGCTGTGACGGCCTTGTGATAAAGCTGTGATATTTTTGTCAGGATCAGGGAATGAACCGATAGCCGATCCCGGGATGGTTTTGGATCATCTGGGGGTTGCCGGGGTCGCTTTCCACCTTTTGCCGCAGGCGGCGGATCAACTGTCTGAGCATATCCGGGGTGGCGCCGCCCGGCCCCCAGACGTGGTCAATGAGGGTGGCGGTGGGGAGCACCTGGTTGGCGTTGAGGAACAGGATTTCCATCAGGCGGCTTTCGAGCCGGGTCAGAAGGACCGGCTCAGCGCCGCCTCGGGTGAATTCGTGACGATTGGGGTCGAAGTGGATATCTCTGGCGCTGAAAGCGGCGGGCATGAGGGCCTGGCCTTCCTTTGCCCTGCGCAGCACGGTTTGGACCCGGGCCACCAGCTGGCGGGGGCTGAAGGGTTTGAGGATATAATCATCCGCGCCCAGGTTCAGGCCCTTGATGATATCCTCTTCGTCATCGCGGACGGTCAGCAGGATGATCGGCACATTGGAGGTTTCCCGGATCCTGCGGCAGACGTCAAAGCCATTTTGCAGCTGGTTCCCACCAGGCAAATTGACATCGAGCAGGATGATATCATACGAGTCCTGCTGGAAGGTGCTGACGGCGCCGGGGGCATCAAAAGCCTGGACGGTTTCAAAGCCGGCCCGCCGCAGCGTGAAAGAAAGCAGATCTGCCAGGGTGCGGTCGTCGTCCACGATCAGGGCTTTCATTGGCCATCTCCCGGAGCGGTGGGCAAGGTGAACCAAAAGAGGGCGCCGCCGACTTCGGCGTTCCGATAGCCGACCTGGCCGGATTGGGCTTCAATGACCGCCTTGACCACCGAAAGCCCCAGCCCCAGCCCTAGTTGGGGGGCGTCCGAAGCGGATTTTGGGGTCATGAAACGGTTGAAGATCTGAGATTGCAGGTTTTCGGGGATTCCGGTGCCCTCATCCTGAACTTCCACCAGGACGGCTTTTTCCACCAGGAGGGTCCGGATGGTGATCCGGCTGCCTTCGGGGCTATGCTTGATGGCATTGGAGAGCAGGTTGATCAGGACCTGAACGGTCCGGCGGCGGTCTGCCCTGACGATGACATCCTTTTTTGGCTCCGGCCGGAGGATGGAAACCTGGTGCTGCTGTGCGATGGGTTCCATGGTGAGGATGGCGTCATTCACGATCTGGCGGAAGGGGACTGGTTGCGAGTTGACCTTGAAACGGCCGCCTTCGATGCTGGCCGCTTCGATCAGGTTGTCGATCAGGGATTGCAGGTTGACAATGCCGATGTTGATCGTGTGCAGCAGGCTTTCAATCTCCGGCAGGGAGAGGTCCGGCAGCTGGTCCATCAGGAGTTCAACGGAAGCGGAAAGGGCCGCCAGTGGGGTGCGGAATTCGTGGGTGATGTTGGCCATGAATTCGCCGATCAGATGGTGGATGCGCTCCTCATTCGAGACATCCCGGATCACCAAAGCGGTCGTGGCATTGCCGGCATCCGGGGGAATGAACTCGGAGCGGGAAACCGCCAGCAGCATCTTGGTACCGTTGATGATGACTGGAATTCGCCGGACCTGTTCAATTTGCGGGATCTGCTGGCTGAAGGGATCTTCGCCGGGCGGGGTGGTGATGATCTCGTCAATGGGGAGGCCGATCATTTCCGCGGAGGTTTTGCCGGTCAGCCGGGAGCTTGAACTGCTGGCGAAGGTCACACAATGCCGATTATCGAGCGTAAGCAGACCTTCAACAATTGAATTTAACAGGCCTTCGATCCAGATTTTCTCTTTTTGAAGCCGGTCCAGGGAATGCTTGAGGCTGACCCTGGCGTCTTCCAGGGCGTTGGCTAGCTGGTCAATTTCCCATAAGCTGGAGACGGTGTTCAGTTGAGAGGTCAAATCGCCTTCCCTCAAGCGAGCGGCTGACTGGGCCAGCTGGTTTAGTGGCCTGCTGAACCGCCGGGAGATCAGGACCGACAGCCCCGCGGCCAGGAGGCCGATGAACAGGAGGGCGATCAGGATGATCCTGCGCAATTGGCGGTTAGCCTGGAGAAAGGGGGATAGCCAGAGGAATTCCAGCCATTCGATTCGGGGATTTTCCAACCCGGACAGGGGTCTGACCATGACTGTTTGAGGCTCTGAGCTTTCAGAGGCGAAGGTCAGGATGTCATAGGCGGAAATCGCTTCTGGGTGGAGGGCGCAGAGGTCCGCTGTTTGGGCGTTGAGATTGCTGACAATGAGGTCTTCATCCCAAAACAGGGTGTATTTCAACCCGCTTTGGACGGTGAATTCATCCAGAATAGTGCTCAGCCGTTGCCCAACGACGACCTCGCCGCCACTGGTCAGCGCTTCTCTGGTGATGAGCCAGGCCGTATCATCCCTGACGAAGATTTTTTCGCCAGCCGGGCCTTCGCATAGCCCTTCGAGCGTCTCGCCTTCTGTGGAGGCGATCTGGGAGCCGCCCTCGCAGATCACGATCACGTCAAAACCGGAAGGTGACTGGATCCCTTCGAGATAGGTTCGGAGGGCGTCCGAATCCGCATCCGTTTCGAGCAGGGCATTCAGGGTGGGATGCTGGACGAGGAGAGCCGCCAGGTTCTGCAGTTGATTGATTTTGCTGTCGTAAAGGGCCTGCGTGGTCTGGTCCGCCTGGTCCAAAAGGGCGCGGAGTTGGCGATTTGTTTGGTGATCCAGGACGAGGGTTGCAGGAATGCCCAGCGTCAGGATCGCTCCCAGGGTGAAGGCCAGGAAGATGACCAAAAGCTGCACCGTAAATCGCTTGGGCGACAGTTGCTGGCGAAGTTTACGGAAATTCATGTTTGTCAAAGCCCTTTCATCAGGCAGCAGAGCACTGCGTTCAATCCTCCTAAACTATAGCATTGATGCCCGGCATTGACAATGTAGGTAGGGGCTGTCCTTCTTACAAATTATTTGTATAATGATGATTTTTGATATTGGCCTGGGCCTAATCATGTTCTATAATGTTAGTGTTGATTTAATTTGAGGAGAAAGTATGATTGCCGTTATTACTGACAGTACCTGTGACATTCCTGATGCGTTAATCGAAAAATATGGGATTATTGTGGTCCCCCAATATATCATCTGGGAAGGTGAGCAATTTCGTGACCGCGTGGACATGCAGCCGATCGAGTTCTACGTCCGGCTGGGAACGGATCCGCACCGGCCGACAACCTCCCAGGCAGGGAGTGATGATTTCATGGTTGCGATCGAAAAGGCCATCGAACAGGGCGCGACCGAAGCAATGATCCTCACTATATCCAGCGCCATGTCTGGAACCTATAATATGGCGAAACAGGCCGCTGAAAAAGCGCCAATCCCGGTCAGGGTGATCGATTCAAAAGGCCCGACCATGTCCTTGGGCTGGCAGGTTTTGGTTGCTGCCCGGGCAAGGGACGAAGGAGCGACCCTTGATGAAATGATCGCGAAGGTCGCCAGGGTTCGCTCTGGGTTGGTCCAACTCGTTGCGATGGAGACCCTCGAATATCTGCAATATGGCGGTCGGATTGGCGATGCGGTCAAGTGGGTGGGGAATATTCTCAAGGTGAAGCCTCTGGTCTCGATCGATCACGAATCGGGTCGGGTGCAGCCCATTGGCCTGGCCAGGACGCAGCACAGCCTCAAGGATATGTTGTACAAAAAATTCTTTGACCAGCTTGGCGAGGGCAAGAAATTGCACATTGCCGTTTTACATGGGAATGCCCTTGATGAAGCGCAAAAACTGGTCGAGCGGATCAAGGAAGAATTCAAACCCGTTGAATTGCTGGTCAATATCACCGGCCCGGTTTTAGGGATCAATACCGGCCCCGGCGCTCTGGCTTTGTGTGGCTACGCTGAGGAGTGATCTCTAGTTCGAGCCTGAAATCTAAACACCCCATTTAGACCCAAAACTGCCAGTCTGCGCGCAGACTGGCAGTTTTTTTTACCTTTTACCGATCAGAGAACCTGGCAACCCGGAGGTTCCTCCCGGTTGATCTCCCTCTACCCTTCATTAACAGTTTCTTTGTTTTCTCTGATCAGCAGGTAACGATTCTCAGGGCTTGTTTTCACGACGGTCCAACCGGGGAAGGCTGAGGGGTCGTCAATCAGGTCTTCGAGGCTGGACCGGATTTTAATCACCAGGTGGTTCTCCTGTAAGAAGAGGAAATTGATCCCCTTTATGTGGTCGATAGCTTTGAAAGCTTCATCAATGTGGGCCAGATCATCCATATTGTCAAATCCTTCAATCCAGACGACCCATTGATCGTCATCCAGATTGATGCTTTCAAGAATATTGACATGCTGCTGTTGATCCTGTTCAGCTTCAGGTTCTTCAACCGGCGGGACTTCCAGAATAGGACTATCGGCATTTTCCGAACTCAAATTGTGGTAGACCTCGATTGTCTGTTCAGAACCCAAAGTTGCCTGGAGGGCAGCCTTGGCCTGGAGGAGGATTTCGTCTTCCGTGATGGCATCTTCCGGGAAGCTGGATAGGCCGGCGACAACCCGTGCGCCGACCTGCCGGTTGAGTTTTTGCACCAGGCGCTGGGTGAGCACCAGGGCGCCCTCATACCCCGTCTCGGGCAGGATCAATCCCAGCTGGTCGCTGATGAAGGCGATGTCGAGATTGGTCCGAATGCCAGCCAGCAGGACTTCGGCGGCTAATTTATTGTTCTCCCGGATGTCCTCATCGGAAAGCTGATCCCTTTCCCGATAATCAAAAAGGACCAAAGTGACGTCATTGTGGTAGCGGCGCCCCCGCAGGATTTCCGTGATCAAGGTTTGCTTGGCGTATTTCCAACGCATCAGGTTGGTTGCCTGGTCGTAGATTGCCAGGGAGTCTGCCACCTGCTGGAGACCGGCATATTTCTGATCAATCCGGCGGACAACATGCGCATAGATATTGCAAATGATGGCCGTGATCAGAAAAACGGCCGTCGCCACGACGGATGAAACGATGAGGTCGGTTTGGCTGTCCAGCAAGCCGTAGGCAGATCCAGCAAAGACGCCCGTTGCAACGATCAGGCTGACCCAGGAGGCAAAGGGGAAGAGGTCTGTCAATGAGAACACGGTGATGAACAGGTTCAGAGCCATCCCTAATATGCTCAGTCTCGGCGCGTAATTGATCAATACGTACGCACCAACCATGTTCCAAAGGACAAGGAGGATGACGTGGAGAAAGAGTTTTCGGGTTTGGAGTTCAGTTTGAGTTTTCATTTTTTCCTCGAATCACATCACCGCGGACTGTGAGGGATTCAAATATCCAGGATGACAATTCTATCCTATCAGTCATAGCAGAGCCTTGGAAACGGGTTGTTGAAGAGCTGATCCCACCGCTGGTTTCCGGATGGTTTCCTTAATTGGAAGGGGCGCCTATCCGTCAATTTATAAAAAATGGATCTAAATTGCTAAATAATATCATTTAGGTGTCAATTTTATAACGCAGAAAACCGCTTTACTGTTCTATTATATGAACATGAGGTCTCAGATTATGCTCAAATATTAATATTTAACCTAAAAAAAGATGAATCTAAGATTAGAGTTTCTGAACCAATTTTATTTTTGCCTTCTTTATCCATCTATATGAAAGATTAAGGAAAGGAGTGTGGCAAAATTAATTATGCCTGAGCCTGCCCTGCGCGAAAATGGTTGATGACAAAATCATCTTCAGGTTAAACATTTGTTTCACAACGGAGGATGCATCAAAAGAACAAGTATTTCTGGGACTGAATCTTGCAGACATTTTGTTGGGGAGTTAATCCCCGCGCTGCAACTGTCTGCTGCTAACCCCGGACAGTGACGTCCTAAGACGGCTTTGCTGGCCAAAATAAATTAAGATTTTAAAATTGAATAAATGAGAACGAATTAATTTTGGCATAAAACTTGCTTTAAGAAGAGAGGTGTTTGTTGATAAGGTGCAAACACATTAGTGGTATACCCAAAACAAGGCGCTGAGGAAAGACTATGGCAACGACTTCGTTAAAAGAAAAATTGGAGAAGCTCAACAAATTTTGGGTGGAACTAGAAACCAGCCAGGATTTTATGCAATCCAGTGATAAAGTCCTGCGTAAGATCCTCCGCTTTCTCCCCGAAAGTTTATCCTGCCCGGAAATCACCTCGACCCGGATCATTTATAAAGATAAAACTTTTTCTCAGGGCAAGAGCAAAGACACCACCCGTGAACTCGTCGCGCCCATCCAGTTCCTCCAGAAAAAAGTTGGTCAAGTTGAATTTCACTATTCTGAAAATGGAATCAAGTGCAACCGTTCCAGCCTGGAGGACGATGAGGTTATCCTGAACTTGGTTTCCGAGCGGATAGGGACCCTCTCGGCGATCGAAGAAAAAGATATTGAAATTGAGAAATTGAAGGAAGAAGCGCTGAATGCCTATGACAGGACGATTGAGGCCTGGGCAGCTGCGTTTGAAACTCAGCACAAGGAGGCCAGCGGCCATCTTGAACGGGTTGTCAACCTGGCCTTGGAGCTGGCAAAGGATATGGGCTTTCCGGAAGAGGAACTCGTTCATATCCGCCGCGGCGCACTCTTGCACGATATTGGCAAGATCAGCATTCCGGATGAGATCATTTCCAAGCCGGGCAAGCTGACGGAAGAAGAGTTTGATGTTGTCCGGCGGCACCCACTTTTTGCGAAAAAATGGCTTTCTCAGATTGAACTTTTGAAACCAGCCCTGCAAATTCCCTATTACCACCATGAGAAATGGGATGGCAGCGGTTATCCCCTCGGCCTGAAAGGGAAGGATATTCCGTTGGCTGCCAGGATGTTCTCGGTTGTGGATGTTTGGGATGCGTTGACCTCAGATCGACCTTACCGACGGGCTTTGAACAAAGAGGAGGCTTTAAACCTGATCATTTCCCAATCCGGTTCACACTTTGACCCGAAAGTGGTTGAACACTTCATCAAAGTCTTGTCGAATGAAAATCTGATCAACACGCCTCATCAGCTGAGGATCCAGGCCTTTGGTCAGGAAAAAGTCTGGCAGCAGAACATCCTGATCACCACCAGCGACTGGCAGGTGCATGCCGCTAAGGAAATGTTCTTTGTCTTCCTGGCGCATCCTGACGGCCTGACCAAGGAGCAGGTTGGCCTCTATATGTGGCCGGATGCCTCAACTGAGGAGCTGGATATCAAATTCAAGAACACGCTCTACCGTTTGCGGAGCGCCGTGGGCAAACAAGTGATCCTGCTTTCAGAAGGGATCTATCGCTTCAACCCAATGTTGGAATATACCTTTGATGTTGAGATCTTCCTGACGGCCATCCAACGGGCAAATGAAACGGAGGATCCCCGGCAGAAGATCAAACATCTTTCTCATGCCATTCAGCAGTATGGCGGCGATTATTTGCCGGAGGTTGATGATTACTGGGCTATTCCGGATCGGGAGAAATACCGCCAGATGTACATTGACGCCCTTTATGCCGTGGCAGAACTGTATTTCGAAAAAGAAGTTTATAAATCAGCCCTCAAATATTGCCATCAGGCCCTCGAAGAGGACCCGGTCAATGAAGAAGTCCACCGTTTAGCGATGAAAATCCATGCTGTGACGGGCAATAAGGCTGAGATCATCCGGCAATATGAAACCTGCCGGCAGGAACTGGAAGAAAAGTTTGAGGTTGAGCCTTCGGAACAAACTCAGCTCCTCTATGACACATTGATCAATGCCTGACAGATTAGGGGCGCAGTCTGGAAAAAGACAAGCCGTTGGAAAAATGCTTCCGGCCGTCCGTCCGCCCATCGTGAGAGGCTGGAATTTGAGACTTAGCTCAAATTAATGTTCTGGAAGACCTTATTGGAGCCTGCCCAGTAGGATACTATGACTGTGTTGAACGTTATTAATGCAATATTATTGGCGAATTGATATTTATTGATATGAATTTACAACAAAGAACGGATCAGATGACCATAGACTACATTGAACCTAATCTTGGGAGAGATAAGTCTGATCGTTTAAAACTTATTTCTGAATATAAAAAGATTAAAAGTGATCTGCCGCTGATCAGCGGCTTGAATGCTGATCTTTGGTTGCGCGCTCTGGACCTTTATGACAAAAAGATCACAGAGCATACGCTGAGGGTGACCTCGCTCTCCCTGAGGCTGGCAACAACCCTCGGCCTCTCCAAGCAGGAGATGGTCAATATCCAGCTGGGCACACTGCTCCATGATATTGGGAAACTGGGTATTCCCCAGTCGATCATGCATAAACCGGAGCATCTGACGCCTTACGAATTCCAGGTCATCCAGGAACATCCCCTATACGCATTGGAATGGCTGGTGAAGCATCCGGAATTTCGACTCGCAATGGTCATTCCTCTGTACCACCATGAATGGTGGGATGGGTCAGGATATCCTTATGGCCTTGCTGGAAAAGCGATTCCTCTGCCGGCCAGGATCGTCGCCATTGCGGATGTCTGGGATGCCCTGACTTCAGATCGGTCATACCGCAAAGCGATGCAGGAGGACCGGGCACTCTCGATTATCGCCTCCGAAACGGGGACGCATTTTGACCCTGAGATTGTCAAGGTCTTTCTGGAATCTGGTCTTTTCGAAACCCATTACGTGCTTGCATTCATCTCAGACTATGTTTAAAATATAAAAGATCCAACTCGGGTCTTTTATGATGATTTTTTATTGATTACCAACTGGTGGAAGTGCCGTCTCCACCAGTTTTCTTGATCCGATAGAGGGCGTTATCAGCCCGGTTGAGCAGATCTTCCAAAGAATCGGACCAATCCTGGACAGTAGCGATCCCGGCGCTGAAGGATATGTTGAAACTGCGCTCACCATAGAAGACCGGCGAGGTGGACAAGACGCTGCGGATACGTTCCACGACCAGCAGAGCATGCTCGGCATCCGTCTCCGGCAGCAGCAGGAGGAATTCGTCGCCGCCGAACCGGCCCAAAATATCCACATCCCGGATGATCTCTTTGACGATCTTGGCGAACACGGTCAATGCCCGGTCACCGGCCAGGTGGCCATAGGTGTCGTTGACCCTTTTGAGGTTGTCAAAATCGAGGACAACCAGCGACAGGGAGTGATGATAACGCCGCGCTCTGCGAAGTTCCAATTCTGCCAGATTCATGAAATGCCGGCGATTGGAAATTTTGGTCAGTTCATCAATCGTCGCTTCATGATAAAGCTGGTCGATGAGCTGCTTGCGCTCTGTGATGTCACGGGAGAGGCCGTGATAACCGATCAGGTTGTCATATTTATCATAGTGGGGCGCCGCAACGATCTCAGTCCAAATCCAGTTGCCATCCTTGCACTTCTGTTCGACCTCAAAGCGGGTGGTTATATTATTATTGCCGACCTGCCCGATTTCCTGATGGTGCGCGATCTTCTGACGGACAAGCTCCACGCCCTCGGGTTTGAAGAAACTCCAGATCTGCTGTCCGATGACCTCTTCCCGTTTGAAACCGCGGATATGTTCATCCGCCGGGCTGATGTAATCGATCCGCAGCCGTTTATTGATGTGCCAGATGACGTCCACGGAGTTTTCCGTCAGGAAACGGTATTTCTGTTCGTTCTCCCGCAATTTCTCTTCCATTTTTTTACGGGAGGTGATATCCCGAACCACGGTGAGGATATGGGGTTCATCATTGATTTGGATGACCCGGGCGGACAGCAAACCTAACAAGGGCCTGCCATTTTTCTTTCTGAACTGGAAATCCATATCTTCGATCACACCGGTTTCAGTGAGGAGCACGATGAAACGCGCCCGCTCCGTTGGATCGAACCAGATATCTACCTCAAGGGTTGTCGTATTAATGGCTTCTTCCCGCGAATAGCCGGAAAGTTTTGAAAACCCCTGATTAACTTCTATAAAACGGCCATCCCTCAGACGAGTGATCAGGACTGCGTCGGGGATGGTGTTGAACATCAAGGTATATTTTTCTTTCGCTTCAAGGGTTTCTTGATTCAATTGGGTGTTCATCAGGTAAACGAAACCAAAGTTCCAAAGCGTTGTGCAGGCGAAGAGAACAAAATATGAAATGACCTGCATGGTCGTCGGGAAACTGATCACGCTCTGCGGGGGTAGGAGGAGCCAGCCCAGCGTATGGCCCAGAAAGAAGAGCGCATTTGCAAAAAAAACAATCCCAATGAAATGCCGAAACGTACGGTCCGCTGTTGTATTTTGTTTGATTATCACCAGCGCACTCAGGAATGAGAAGCCAGCCATACAAAAAGCTGAGACAGCATTCGGAGCGATTTGGGATCCTAAGAGGAGCGAAACCAGCACAATGACGCTGTAAATGGATATGAATATGATGGAGTTTTTAATTTGCCGCTGAAAGACCTGGAAAAAATCTATGATGCCGTGGAAGAGGATCAGGCCGCTAGCCGCCAGGGCCAAATCTTCCAGGATGAATGCGAAAACGCCAAAGTTGAGAAACTTTTGGAAAAAGAAAATGATGAAATAAGAACCGATAATAAGGGTCCCAATGATCAGCCAACTGAAGCCAGAAAAGTTTTTCCCCTTTTGGTATTCAATATAAAGAAGAGCGACTTCAAGTAAGACGGTCAGGCCGAAGAGGAGATTAATGGTATAGATGTCGATGATCATAATTGTACATATTATAAAGTATTCTGCACTCAAAATGATATAAGTATTTCCAGTTAACTACGATATCATGAATAAATTAATTTCAGGCTTAGGTAATATTTCAGAATCATAGCATTAACGGTGGGGGAAAAGGCTTTCGCTGGTGGCTGATTGGAAGAATTTCCGATAGGCCAGAGTTTCCCCCCATAAGTTCTGGAAAACTTCCAAATAGATTTCCGTCGCTTCGGGGTCCCCCTCCATTTTCTGAGCCAAAATCCGGACTGAATCTTCATCCAGATCCACCGTGAAAGCGCCTTTGCCTTCCCAATACAGCAGGGCAGTCCGCACCAATTCCCTGTCCAGGGCGCAGGCTGCGGCCAGCTCGGTCAGCCTGACCTCCCCATTGCGATTGGAGAGGACGAACTTGGCCAGGCCCGCGATGTATTTCAGTGCCTGGTGGGGGCTGGCAAGGTCTGGGTTGATCCCGAAGATGATCACTTTTTGGGGATGGGAAACTCGCAGCGCCTCATTCAGCACATTGTGAGAAGGCGGGCTGGTCCAGATCACGAGGGTTTCAGCCGAGATCAGGTCCTGGCGGGGGTGGGCGCGGAGGCCCTCGGGCAGGGATTGCTCCGCCCAGACCTGGATGCTGCTCTCATGCGCCAGGGTTTCTCGCAGCGCGGCAAGGGGCGCGGGGTTCAGGCGGCGGTCAATGATTTCAAGGGGCTGTTTGGGTTTTGGGGGTCCGCTGATTTGCGCGGGGCGGTCATCAATCCACTCGGCGCTGATCTGGGCCGCGCCGCGATAGTCGCTTTGGGAAAGCTGGCAGACCACGTCAAATTCCTCAGCCGGGAGAGGCTTATCCGCCCCGTTCCACCAGAGGAACTGCTGGGTTACGGCACCGTCGCTGGCGATCACCCGGCGATGTTCGCCGGTTTGGCCGATCTCGGAAGCGGAGACGAAGGTCAGACCCCGGATCAGGAAGTTGAGCGGCGGGTTGCCCGGACCGAAGGGCGCCAGCCTTTCGATTTCGGAGATCAGGTCCAGATCGATTTCCGGCAGGGTGAGGGTCTGGTGGATTTCGATTTCTGCGGCCCTTTCCACTTCTCTGGCCTGGGTTTCCACGGCGCTGGCGACGCCTTTTTTGAAGGCGGTGAAGTTTCCCGGCAGGAGCGCCATCCCGGCGGCCATCGGGTGCCCGCCATAGCTCAGGAGGAAATGGCTCTGGGTGCTGATGGCCTGGGTGATGTTGATCCCGTCCACCGAACGGGCGGAACCGTGGAAGGGGTCTTTGCCGGTCAGCAGGATGGTGGGTTTGTGGTAGCGTTCCACCAGCTGGTTGGCAACGATCCCGACCACGCCGCCGGGCCATTCCGGGTAATGCAGGACAATCGCCGGCGCGTGGCGGTCATCGGGCGAGTCTGCCAGGATCTTTTCAGCGGCCTGGGCCACCTGGCGCGTCATCATGCGCCGCTTGGCATTGAGCGCTTCAATGGTCATACCGATCACCCGGGCGCGCCCGGGATCGTCCGTGGTCAGGAATTCCACAATCGGGTTGGCATCGCTCAGCCGCCCCACGGCATTCAGCCGCGGCGCGATCTGGAAGCCGATATGCGTTTCGGTGATCCGCTGGGGGTTGAGCCTGGCGTTCGTGAAGAGGGTTTGCAGGCCCAGGCGTTCCGTATGGTGGAGCTGTTGCAGTCCCTTTTGCAGGAGCCAGCGGGTATCGCCTTTGAGGATCGCCACATCTGCCACGATGCCCAGCGCGGCCAGTTCATAGTAGGGGCCGCCCTCAAAGGGTTCGTCAAGGTAGTGGAATAAGCCCTCGATCAGCTTGCAGGCCACCCCCACGCCCGGCAGGGTCCGCAGGGGGTGATCCTCCGGGAGCCGCTGGGGGTTGACCACGGCCGCGGCGGGCGGCAGTGTGCCGCCGAGGGTGTGGTGGTCGGTGAGCACGACCGGGATGCCGGCATC
Source organism: Anaerolineaceae bacterium (assembly GCA_011620555.1). Taxonomy (GTDB): domain Bacteria; phylum Chloroflexota; class Anaerolineae; order Anaerolineales; family Anaerolineaceae; genus Brevifilum. The sequence continues at coordinate 19,411 of WOYY01000082.1, forward strand.
CCGGACCTTTTGGATATTTTCATGCTCGGTGATCCCCGTATCACAGGTGATCAGCAGGTCAAAGCCTTCGTCCAAGTAGTTCTGCAGGACGGGGGCAGTGATCCCGTGGGACTCTTCTGCCCGGATGGGGATGTGATAGATCACGTCGCCGCCCAGGGCGCGCAGCCCTTCCACGAGGACGGTCGTGGCGGTCTGGCCGTCCACGTCGAAATCGCCCCAGATCAGGATCTTCTCCCGGTTGTTGATTGCTTTGGTGATCAGTTCATAGGCGCTGAGGGCATCGGGGAGTTCGTCAGCTGAGGTCGGCTGGTAGGCATCGGGGTCCATGAAGGCCCGGGCGGCCTCGGCGGTGCGGTAGCCGCGCTGATAGAGCGTCTCCGCGACCAGCGGGTGGCCGCCGATGGCGCGGCGGAAATCCTCAGGAATGGCAATCGGCTGGGGTTCGACCCAGCGGAGGTCCTCACTCATCAGAAGGCAATTTCTTCAATCTGATCGAAGTCCAAATCATCCGGGTTTTCCTCCGTTTCGGGCAGGAAATCGTCAAACATCTCCAGATCGCCGGCTTCGACGCCCCGGTCGCAGTGGGAACGGTAGACACAGTAGCGGCATTTGGAAAGATCCCCGGTGCGGGTGAAGGCTTCTCCGGGCAGGGCGGCGATCTCGTCAACCAATTTTTTGAAGAAAGTCTGATCTTTCTGATATTGGTCGGCAGTATAGGGCAGGTTGATGGGCAGTTCGGGCTGGGAAGTGAACCAGTAGTTCATCTCAATTTGCTCGGGCCGGATCGCTTCTGCCCCGTTCAGCATCCCGCCGGAAAGGACGAGCAAAAACCTGTAGAGCCGGGTTTGCACCCGTTCCAGCAGCCGCTCCTGTTTGGGACGTTTCTGGCTGGTTTTCCAGTCGAAGATGGTCAATCCGCCGTCCGGTCTCACCAGGACCAGGTCATATTTGGCGACCAGGCGGTGGCCGTTGAGTCCCGCGCTCAGGACTGTTTCCACATGGCGGGCGCCTTCCAAAAGCGGGGGTGCGTATTGCAGGAAATCCTGCCACCAGCTGAAGACCTCTGGGCTGGGGTCGGCCGCGGCCTGGTCTGCGAGCCGCTCCTCGGGGAGGCCAAGGAGGTACTGCTGGATCAGGCGGTGGAAGCGCGCGCCCGTCTGGCCGCGCTGTTCAAAGGCCAGGGCGTCATCCACAATCAGCGCCGGCCATTGGGTATGGCGGATATAGCGCAGGTAGAAGCGGTAGGGGCAGTCGAGGTAATCCTGCAGATTGCTCTGAGTGAAGTCGAAGTTTTCAGGCAGGGTCATTTGTGCTTCTCCCAGGCGTTGATCAGTTCCAGAAAAGCCCGGGCGGGCACGTTCCGGGCAGAGGCGCGGCCGGAATTGGCCGTCACCGTCAGCCAACGCCGGGCGCGGGTGATCCCGACGTAGAACAGGCGCAACCGCTCCCGGATGAACTCCTGCCGGGCTTCCAGGGTCGCCGCCCCTTCCTGATACCAATCCATCGCCCGGCCCTCGGTGAGGGCGTTCAACTGGGCCAGGGTCTCCGCTTCCAGGTTGAGGTGATCCCGGGCGAACCATTTCTCCGATTGATATTGGTCGTATTCCTCGCCGGAGGGGAAGTTGTAGTTGTTGACCGCCGTCAGGTAAACGGCGTCCCATTCCAGCCCTTTGGCTTTGTGCATGGTCGCCACCACCACCTGGCCGGGGTAGAGATCGGGGTTGAAAGCTGTGTCCTCATTGGAGAAACCCAGGAAACGCCGCTGGTTGTTGGCGATCTGTTTCATCTCTTCGGTGAACTCCGGCAGCCGCCAGTCCGGGTGGGCATTGCTGAGCTGGCGCAGCAGGACGGAGAGCTTATGCGCCAGGGCCAGTTCGGCCGGCTCCAGGAAGAGGTCCTGCGATAGGGTCAGGATCAGCTGATCAATGGGCAGGAAGACGGAGTTCTGCCCGCGCTGGATGACGTCCCGGAAGGTTTCCAGTTCGTCCAAAACCGCGGCATCGGCTCCTTCGGCTTTGATTTCCGTCAGCCAGTCATTTGCGGTCTGGGGCCAGAGAAAATCCTCCACCCGGTCGCAGGATTTGATCCTTTTGGCAATAGCCTGATAAAAGGGCCAGCGTTGTTCGTCTTCCCGTTCTTTCCGCCGCCAAACCCGGTAAGCTGTGGAGAGCTTGCCGCTCTCGCGCGGGTCGCAGAGGGCGTTGAGGATGTGGAAGATAGCGCTGGTGGAGAGGCGCGTGGAGGAGGTGGAGCGCAGGAGGCTGTCAACCACCGGGATTCCCCGCCGCTGGCATTCATCCGCGAACTTGAACCCCCGGGTGTTGCGGGGCGAAAGGATCGCCAGCGTCTGGTCGGGGTGCTCGGGGAGCCAGGCTTCGATCGAATCGACCACGAATTTGACTTCCTGATCGGGTGAGAGCAGCTGCTCGACCAGCTGGATGCAGTCCGGGCAATCGGGCGGGTTGGGCTGGGGGTCATCGGGCGGTGTGGGCTGGATCAGCGGCGGGTTCAGGGCTTTGCGGGCATCCAGGTTGGGATGTTTATCCCGGGTCCAGTTGATCAGGCTGTTGGCGAGGCTGATGATGCTCCAGGTGGAGCGGCCGCTCTCCGGCAGAGACCGGGTCAGCACGTCCGGCCGCTGGATGAAATCCAACAGGTACTGGGGACTGGCGGTGGTGAAGGTTTCATAGATGGCCTGGTTGGGGTCGCCCACCCGCACCCAGTTGCCCGTCTCACCCGTCAGCAGGGAGAGGATCTTCTGCTGCAGCAGACTGGAATCCTGGGCTTCATCTTCCAGGATGTAGGGCCAGCGCTGGCGCAGGGTAGCGACGAGGCTTGGGTCGGATTCCAGGCAGCGCAGGGCCAGGCGGATCAGATCGTCAAAGTCCACACTGCCGCGGTAATTGAGCGCGTCCTGATATTCGCGGTAGAGACCCGCGCCCAGCTCCACCAGGGGCAAGGGGATCTGAACTTGTGCCAGGAGGCGGTGCAGGTCCGGCGGGGTGAGCTGGCGGTCCTTGGCCAGCCGGATGAAAGCCACCGCGATCGATTCCACCAAGGCCGGCAGGTTCTGGCTTTGCGTATAGATTTTTTCGCGCTGGGACTCGTCAAAGTCCAGATAGGGCTCAAAGAATTCCGGGTTGGATTGGAGCCAGGTTTCCGAAACGGAGCGGATGATCCGGGTGGCCTCGACTTCATCCACGATCTGAAACCCGTTGCTCAGGCCTGCCAGGTCCGGCCGCATGCGGACAATGTCATTCGCCAGGCCGTGCAATGTGCGGACTCGGTAACCCAACCCGGGCAGCAGGCCGGCGGCCTGCAATTGGCCCGAGATCCGGGCGGAGAAGTTATCCACGGCCGCGTTGACCAGCGTCACGATCAGGACCTCTTGATCGGGCTGGATCGCGCCGGATTTGATCAGGTCAGCGGCGAGGTAGGAGAGCGTCCAGGTCTTGCCGCTGCCCGGCACCGCGCTGACGCCCATTTTGCCGTTCTGATAGCGCAGAATCTGCTGCTGCCCCGGTCGGAGTTTCATGGCGGCCGCGCTCATCGGATTCCCCGTTTCGTCTCCAGCAGAACCTGCTGGATGATCCGCAGCAGCAAGCCGCGGTTCTCATAGCCGGAAACATCCATCTCGCTCATGCCGAGGTAGACTTTTTGACGGCAGCGGTTGAGCAGCCCCAGCGAGAGCCGGAGCAGGGTGGCGTTGGCGGCCCTGAGTTCGTCCTCGGTGGTCCAGACTTCGCCCGCCTTCCAGCGCCGGGAAAGAACGTAGGGCTGGGTCAGGGGCTGGTCCAGGCGTTGATACCAGGCGGGGCTGCCGATATCCAGCCAGAACTGGACATCCACCGCCTGATTGCGCATCAGGAAGGTATAGGCGGGCGCCAGGAAGACTGAGTCCTTGGGCGCGTCCTGCCAGGGCTGGATGTATTGGGCGGCAATCACCCCATCGGCCACCATCTGGACGTATTCCTTGCCGGTGGAGAAATCGTCATGGTTTAATTGGTCGCCGATCACCCAGCGGAATTTCTGGATGGATTCGATCAGCGTGGCAACGGTGTTGGCGTTTTCCAGGTCGTTGTGGAAGCCAAAGCCAGGCTGGCTGAGAACTTCGCCGAACAGGCGGTTGAGGAAGAAATCCAGCGTCTGGTCATCCTCGGGCAAGGTGGCTGCCAGCCAGCTGCGGAGCTGTTCATAGCGTTCACCCGCCCGGTAGGTGATCCGGTCCCGGACCTCGGCGGGGACTTCTTCAAAGGGCTTCAGTGGGAAGCCTTCAGCGCGCTCGTCATATACATAGCGGGAGAGGAGCTGAGCCCGCACCAGGTCGAATGGGTCAATGGCCTGCATCAGCGCAAAGGCAAAGTTGATCCGTTGGGGCAATAGGCCCCACTCGGGAAAGGCGACGGTCGCGAAGGTCAGCAGGGTCTGCGCGGCGGGTTCATCCCGCAGGGCGCGCGAAGGCCGGTGCGAATGATGCGGGATGCCGTATTCATCCAATTTGCGGGAGAGCGTATAGCGCAGCACGTCCGACATGAAAGGCGCGAGGACCACGATTTCGCCGGCGGGCGTCCCCTGGTCGATCAGGCGGCGAATTTCGGCGGAGGCCCAGTTGACCATCGCCGGGAAATAGCGGGGGTTTTCACGGGGCGTCACGATGGCCCGGGTGGCATCCGCACCCGGCAGGGACTGCTGCAAGGGAGTTTCTCCCATCAGGCTGGCGACGGCCCGGCGGAACCCGTTTTGCAGTCCCTGGATGTCCTTTGAACTGACCAGGTTCTTCTCAAAAAGGAGGGTTTCATCGCAGGCGTCGACGACAGTCATTGCGCTCTGGGTATCCGCGCCAAGGAAGAAGCGATAGCCGGCCTCCCGGTCTGCGATCACCACCGCTGAATCAAAATCGGGCAGCCATTCCCGCAGGACGTCATGCGCCACAGGGGTGTCCTCTTCGATATTGTCCACGATCAGGTGGCGATAGGACTGGGTGAGGTAGCTCCGACAGGCGGGCAGTGGCCAGAGGTATTTAATGAAGATCTCAACCTGTAATGAAAAGTCCAGCAGGTTGTGTTCCAGGCAGAAGGAGCGAAAGGCGAGCGCGCTGGCCTGGACGTCGTCGTAGATGTGCATCTGCTCCACATCGCCGACCCAGGCGGCTTTCAGCCGGGGGGCGATCTCCTCGATCGGGAAGCCGACGAAGGCTGCCTTGTTGAGGTTATCCAAAATCTGGGAGAAAATCCGGTTGCGGTTGATCGTCAGGCTTTCAAAATAATTCTTTTCTTCGATCAGGGGCCGGACCACGTGGGCCATGAAATATTGGGCGGTTTCGAGGGTCAGGAATTGGGGCGGTCGGTCGGGCTGCGCCACCCCGGTTTGGCTGCTGATGGCCGGCCAGAAGAGGTCCAGCATCCGCCGGGCGAGACCGCCGAGGGTGACGATGGAAACCAGGCCCTGCGAGAGAGCGAGGTCATCCCAGAGGCTGTCCTCATAGGGTTTGGCCAGGGTGCGCTGGGGGATGAAAAGCAGGATCTGATTGGCGGGGATGCCGGATTCCAGCAGCTTTTTCAACCAGAGGGTGCCGGCGGTCGTTTTTCCCGTCCCCGCAGGCCCAACAAGGGCGATTTTCCTGGTGGATGGGTGATCCAGCAAGCGGGATTGTTCAGACGTCAGTGCCATGAGAGTATTATATTCTAAAACGAAAGGTGCCCGCGGGCATCTCAGGTATAATAGGCAAGCGACCCAGAATGATTTTCAATGAAAGGATAGATAATTCATGACGAGTGATTTGGCACCCTTTTTCTCACCAACAGGCGTAGCCATCATCGGCGCTTCCACCAATCCCCGCAAGCTGAGTTACGGCATCCTCAAAAATATGACCAAATATGGCTTCGAGGGTGGCATTTACCCCGTCAACCCCAAGGCGGAGGAAGTCCTCGGCCTGAAGGTCTACGCCGACGTGGCCGAGGTGCCCGATCCGGTGGATTTGGCTGTGGTTGTCCTGCCGGCTCCGATGACGCCGGACGCCCTGCGGGCCTGCGGGGAACGGGGAATCAAAGCCGTGGTCATCATCAGCGGCGGCTTTCGGGAAGTGGGCAGCCAGGGTAACGCGCTCGAAGAGGAATGCGGGGAGATTGCCGAATCCTATGGGATGCGCCTGATCGGGCCGAACTGCGTGGGCACGCTGGACCTCACGACCGGCCTGAACTCGACCTTTATCCAGGGCGTCCCCGCGCTGGGTTCGATTGGGTTTGTCTCCCAATCCGGCGCAGTCTGCGGGGGTGTGGTGGACTATATCGCCGATAAATCGATCGGCCTCTCACATTTCGCCAGCCTGGGCAACGAACTCGATGTGGATGAGGCCGACATGATCGCCTTCTTTGGCGATCACCCCAGGGTCAAGGTCATTGCGGCATATGTGGAAGCGATTCAGAACGGCGAGAAATTCCTGCGGGTGGCAAATGAAGTTTCCCGGATGAAACCGATCGTGCTTCTGAAAGCCGGCCGGACCGGCGCAGGCGCGAAGGCGGTCTCGTCGCATACCGGCTCGCTGGCCGGGTCCTATTCGGCTTATCAGGCAGCCTTTGAACAGGCCGGCGTGATCGAAGTGCCGGATTTATCCACCCTGTTTGATGTCGCCTGGGCTTTGAGCTGTCAGCCGCTGCCAAAGGGGGAACGGGTGGCATTCTTCACCAACGCGGGCGGCCCGGCTGCTCTGGCTGCGGATTCGCTGGCCGCCAATGGCTTCAGGCTGGCGGAGATTTCGGTCGAAAGGCAGAAAAAGCTGGCCGAGAAGTTGCACCCCAGCGCCCAGGTGGCCAACCCGGTGGATATGCTCGGCGGGGCGGAGCCAGCGGAGTTCGCACACTGCCTGGAAACGCTCGATGGCGACCCGGAAGTGGACGTGCTGCTGCCGATGCTCGTGCCGCAGTCTTTGGTCAATCCCGGCGACGTGGCCCGCGCGATTGTGGCCGCCACCAAACACACGGGGCAGACCGTGCTGGTCTGTATGGTGGGCGAGCGAAGCCTGGCTGAAGCCCGCAAAGTGCTGCATGAGAATCAGGTGCCGATGAGCATCTTCCCGGAAGTGTCCGGACAGGTGCTGGGCGCGATGCGAACCTACCGCGATTGGCTGGCGAAAGGCGAAAGTGCGCCCTTTGCGTTTGAAAATTTAAATCAGGCTGAGGGTGAAAGGCTGTTATCGATTGCAACGCCCGGGCAGGCCCTGGGCGAGGCGGAGACCCGCCCGATCCTCGCGGCTTACGGGCTGGACCTTATCCCTGGCAAATGGGCCAGAGACGCCGCTGACGCGGCTGAAATTGCGGAAGCGCTGGGCTTCCCGGTGGTTGTCAAGGTCGTCTCACCCCAGGTGCTGCATAAATCCGATTTGGGCGGGATCGCTTTGAATTTAAAGTCGACTGAGGACGTTAAAATCGCGGCCTTGAAGATGGAAGCGGGTATTTTGGAGAACCTGCCGGATGCGAAGATCGCTGGTTTCCTGGTGGAGAAGATGGCCCCGAAGGGGCTGGAAGTGATCGTCGGGATGCGCCGCGATCCCACCTTTGGTCCCCTGATGATGTTCGGTCTGGGTGGAATTTATGTTGAACTATTTAAGGATGTGGGCTTCGGCGTCGCCCCGCTGACCCCGCAGCGCGCGCGAGAGATGATCGCAGCAACCAAGGCCGGCCGGCTGCTGCAAGGTTTCCGGGGCAGCCCGGTCTATGACCTGGATGGGGTTGTGGATGCCATCGGCCGGGTGAGCCAGCTGGCGGTGGATTTCCCGCTGATCTCGGAAGTGGAAATCAATCCTTTGCTGGTCCTGCCGGAGGGCCAGGGCGCCAAGGTTCTGGATGCCCGGTTGATCCTGGCTTAAATTCGAGTGAAGTGAGGAATGATGTTATTGCTGAGTATCGCGATTGTGATTACCATTCTGGTGATCGTCGGCTTGCCGATCGGCGCAGGATATTGGCTTGATAAAAGGAAAGGCGTTTCCTGGCGGGTGGTAAGCTATGGCGCGCTGGCCTATTTCATTATGCAGACTGCCTCAACGCTGATTTTTACTGGTTTCAGTTATCTGGTTGAGAATGACACCCTGCTGCTGCAGGACCCCGCCCTGCGGATCACCCAGGTGATCCTCTCGATCCTCCTGGGCGCGGTGCTGGGCGTGCTGATCCGCTGGCTGGGGATGAAGTATATCAAAGAGGATCTGCAGAGCCTGGGCGCGGCCTGGGGTCTGGGACTGGGCTATGGCGGGATTGAGAATATCATGCTGGTGGGGCTGCCGCTGATCTCGACCTTTTGGGCGATGATCACGAACCTCAACCTTGACCCGGCGACCACCTCGCTCAGCCCGGAGATGGTTGCGCAACTGGAGGACCTTTGGCAGGTTCCCTTTTACATCCCCCTCGCGGGCGCGGTGGAAAGGTTTGCCGCCCTGGTGATGCAGCTGACGGTGACGGTCCTGATCCTGCAGGTTTTCAAAAGCGATAAGAAATGGTTCCTGGCGGCGGCGATGGGGGTGGAACTGCTGGTCAATGGCCTGGTGGTTGGCCTTTCCGAAGCTGGGCTGGCTTATGGCTGGTCAATCCTGGTCGCCGTGATCCTGATGGCGGGCAATATTTACCTGCTGAAAAAACTGGACGCTTTTGAATTGCTGAAGCCGACTGAACCCAAACCTGAATCCGAGTAAAAGAAAATTTATCCCCTAAATATGAAAAGCCCCGGAAGCGGCTACCACTTCCGGGGTTTGCTTTATCAGGATTTTGTCCTATTTTGAGCCGGGGATGCCCATCCCAAAGTACAGGAAGCCCTTCCGCTGAAGCTCTTCGCCGTCCCAGATGTTACGGCCATCGAGGATGACCTTGCCGCGCATATTTGTCTTGATTTGGTCGAAATCCAGGAATTTGAATTCGTTCCACTCTGTCGCCAGCAGCAGAGCATCGGCATCCTGAGCGACTTCATAAGGATTTTGGCATAGTTCTAATGCCGGCACCACGGCTTTGCTGGCCTTCATTGCCTGGGGGTCATAAGCCTGCACAACGGCGCCTTCCGCCAGCAGCATTTTGATGATGTCCAGCGAGGGGGAATGGCGGGTGTCATCGGTGTTGGGCTTGAAGCTCAGTCCGAGCACACCGATGGTCCTGCCCTGGAGGCCGCCGAGCGCCTTGTCCAGCTTGTTCACGGCGTGCCTGCGCTGGTTGAGGTTGATATCCATCACCGCCTGGAGCAGTTGGGGGTGGGTGTCGTGGGTGACGGCCATGTGCGCCAGGGCTTTGACGTCCTTGGGAAAGCAGCTGCCGCCCCAGCCCAGGCCGGCATCGAGGAAGGCCGGGCCGATCCGCCTGTCGAGACCCATCCCGCGGGCCACCTCGCGCACGTCCGCGCCCAGTGTCTCGCAGATGTTCGCCATTTCATTGATGAAGGAAATCCGGGTTGCGAGGAAGGCATTGGAGGCGTATTTGATCATCTCTGCGGTGCGCAGGTCGGTGATCATGATCTCCGTGCGGAGCGCTTCATAGAGTTCAGCGACCTTGTTGGCGGCCTGGAGGTCTGTGGAACCGAGGACGACCCGGTCCGGTTTCATAAAATCATTGACAGCGGAACCTTCTCTGAGGAATTCCGGGTTGGAGACCACGCTGAATTTGGGTGTCACTTGACCGTTGAGATCGTGGATGATCTCGGCGACCCAGTCCCCGGTGCCGACGGGAACGGTGGATTTATTGACGATGATGGTGGGATGGTCCAGGTTTTTGGCGATCGACGTAGCCGCACTCTTCACATATTGCATATCCGCTTCGCCGTCTTCGCTGGAAGGCGTCCCGACCGCGATGAAAGCGAATTCACTGCCTTTGAGCGCTTCGGGGTAACTTGTGGTAAAGTCCAGCCGGCCCGCTTCGACGTTTTGATCGACGATCTGTTTCAGGCCGGGTTCATAGATCGGCATGAGGCCGTTTTTCAGCATATTGATCCGGTTCTCGTCGATATCCAGGCAGGTGACCCGGTGGCCCAGATCGGCAAAACAGGTCCCCGTGACCAAGCCGACATAGCCGGTGCCGATCACGCACAATTTAGCCATAAAGAAATCCTCCCAACCAGTGAGAATAGTAATTTTGCCAACTGTATTTGTTTCGAGATATTATTATAACAACCTTTGGGATAGGACGGGTTCAAAGCTTAAAATAAAACCAGCCCAATGGGCTGTCGTGTTATTCTTGGGGAGAGCCAACGGAGGGATTTGAACCCTCGACCTGGCGCTTACGAAGCGTCTGCTCTACCGCTGAGCTACGTTGGCGTGCCCCCGATTATACCAGTAAGGGTAAAAAACGCGCAAGACAAATTATGGAGAATGCAACCTTGAACATCGCGATGCTTTCCTATCACACCTGCCCCCTGGCCGTTCTGGGCGGCAAGAACACCGGCGGCATGAACGTCTACGTCCGGGAACTCACCCGCTTTTTGGGCCAGATCGATATTCATGTGGATGTCTTTACCCGCTCGATGGATGACCATGTCCCCCAGGTTTCGCATGACCTTGGAAATTTCAATCGGGTGGTGCATATTCCAGCCGGGCCGGAAGTCTATTTGCAGAAGGGCGACCTGCGGGACTATATCCAGCCTTTCGCTGAGGGCGTCCTGGATTTTGCCAGCCGTAAAGGTATCCGGTATGACCTGATCCACAGCCACTATTGGATGTCCGGTCTGGCCGGGATTGAATTGAAAGCGGAATGGGGTGTCCCCCTGCTGCAGATGTTTCACACCCTGGGCCTGATGAAGCAGCGGATCGGCCGGACGCCCGAGGAGCGCGAAGGGCGGGAACGGGTTGAAGGGGAGCTAGCGGTGATGAAAGCGGCCGACCGGATCATTGCCGCAACCGAAGCGGAGCGCTCACAGCTGGAATTGCTCTACGGGATCAACCATCAAAAGGTGAGCATCGTCCCGCCCGGCGTGGACACCCACCATTTCTATCCCATCCCGCCGGACGAAGCCAAAGAGGCGATCGGCATTTCCCCGCAGGACCGGATGGCCGTCTTTGTGGGGCGGATTGAGCCGCTCAAGGGTGTGGATACCTTGATCCGGGCAATGGCGATTGTGAAGAAGACCTGCAAACAGTTCGTCTGTCCTCATTATCTGGTGATCATCGGGGGCGACCCGGAAGGGCATCCCGAGCGGGAGGAAGGCGAGATGGGCCGGCTCCAGGAACTGACCCGCTCGCTGGGGCTGGATGAGATCGTGCTCTTCTTGGGCAAGCGCGGCCAGAACACCCTGCCTTATTATTATTCCGCCGCGGAGGTGGTCGTGATGCCTTCGCATTATGAAAGCTTTGGGATGGTGGCGCTGGAGGCGATGGCCTGCGGGACGCCGGTGATCGCCTCACAGGTGGGCGGGCTGGCATATTTGGTGAAGGATGGCGAGACAGGCTTCTTCGTCCCCGCCCAGGACCCGGAAGCCCTCGCGGAAAAATTGAGGCTGTTGTTTGGGGACCATGGCCTGCGGGCCAGGATGGGCGCCCAAGCGGTGGCCTACGCCCAAAATTTCCGCTGGGAAGGGATTACGGCCCAAATTGCCAAGATCTACGAGCAGATGATCCGACCTTTCACCCCTTGAAAGCGTAAATTATTCGACCTGATCCTGATCTGAATCGGTCCTTTTGCGCGGGGGGACTCGCCGGGCGCGCTGGATGATATCCCGGCCAAATTTCTCCCGCAGTTCATCCACGGCGTTGAGTAGGTTGGCCTGCCGCTGATGCTCATCTCCCCAAAGCTCCAGTTGGTGGGCAGGCAGGCCCAGGTTGCTGACGCCGACGCCGATCAGCCGGATGGGTCTCCCCTGCGGCCAGTTCTGGCGGAAAAGCTCCAGAGCGGCGTCAAAGATCTCCTGGTCGAGGTTGGTCGCAGAGGCCAGGGTGGTTTGGCGGGTAATGGTGGTGAAATCCGACCAGCGCAGTTTGATCTGGACGGTGGCGCCGGCCAGGCTCGCCTTCCGCAGCCGCCGCCCGACGGATTCCGAGAGGCTCCGCAGGGTCTGCTCCAGGTGGGCGGGATCCCGAATGTCCTTGGCGAAGGTTGTTTCATTGCTGACGGATTTGGTCTCATGCTCCATGGAGATGGGGCGAAGATCAATCCCTTGGGCGCGTTTTCGCATATCCGGCCCAAAGCGCCCAAACGCTTTTTCCAGCGTTGACTCGGGCGCGCTGGCCAGGGCGCCGATGGTGTGAATACCGCTGGCTTCCAGCTTCTGGGCCGTCTTTGGCCCAACCCCCCAAAGGGACTGCACCGGCAGGGGCGCCAGGAAGTCCGCTTCTTCCCCCGGCGGGACGAGGGTGATGGTATTGGGCGGGGTGGGACCTTTCTTTTGAGCCTTGCCCCAGTCATTGGCGATCTTGGCGACCAATTTGTTGGATGCGCCGCCGATCGAGATGGGGAGCTGCAACTGGGTATTGACCCGTTCCTGGAGCATCCGGGCGATCTCCTCGATCGGCTCGGGAAGGGTGGTGACATCCAAAAAGGCTTCGTCAATGGAGATTCTTTCGATGAAGGGGGTGATTTCAATCAGCGCCATGACCTTTTTGGAAACCTCGCTGTAGTGACCGTGCCGAGAAGAGACCACGATCAGATCCGGGCAGAGCCGCAGGGCGCGCGCCATGGGCATGGCGGAATGCACGCCGTGCATCCGGGCGGCATAGGAGCAGGAGGCGACGACGCCGCGCTGGTCTGCCTGGCCGCCGACGGCGAAGGGTTTGCCTTTCAGAGATGGGTCCTGGAGTTCTTCGACCGCACAGAAAAAGGCATCCAGATCAAGATGCAGGATCTTCCTTGTCATAGGGATGATTATACAATAGCTGGCCTCCATAGATCTGGCTGATGGGGTCCACAATCGGCTGGTTTTGGACTTTCAGGTCGGCGATCCGGTCATCAAATAAATAAAATATCGAATAAGAGAGGGGGGAGGAATGCGGCGTGAATGGTGAATTGTAAATAATGATTGGTTATTGGGAATCAGGGATTAGGGAATCATAGAAATGGTAAGGTTGAATGCCCTATTCACCCATAACAAATTACCAATAATTTGTCCAATCAAAAAGGCTGCACTTTGCGCAAGTACAGCCTTTGAATGGACTGGATAGGGGGAGGCTTACACGTCGAGGTTGCGGACTTCCGTGGCATGGGTCTGGATGAAGCGCCGGCGGGGGGGGACCTTGGCACCCATCAGCATGTCGAAGGTGCGGTCCGCTTCGGCGGCGTCTTCGATATTGACCTGCAGGAAGGTGCGGTTATCCGGGTTCATGGTGGTTTCCCAAAGCTGTTCGGGGTTCATTTCGCCCAAACCCTTATAGCGCTGGAGGCCATATTTGCCGCCATTGGCCGTGATCTCCTTGACCAATTTTTCCATCTCCGCCTCAGTATAGACATATTCTTTATCCTTGCCGTGCGAGATTAGGTAAAGAGGCGGCTGGGCGATGAAGAGGTGCCCATTTTCGATCAGCGGGAGCATGTACCTGAAGAAAAAGGTCAGCAGGAGGGTGCGGATATGGGCGCCATCGACGTCGGCATCGGTCATGATGACAACGTTGTGATAGCGCAGCCCCTCCAACGAGAAGGTTTCGCCAATCCCGGTTCCCAGGGCGGAGATCAGCGCTTTGACCTCGTTATTGTTGAGAATCTTATCCAGCCGTGCTCGCTCAGTATTGAGGATCTTGCCCCGCAGGGGGAGGATCGCCTGGAAGTGGCGGTCCCGGCCTTGCTTGGCCGAGCCGCCAGCGGATTCACCCTCGACGATGTAGAGTTCGGCGTGTTCGGGGTTCCTCTCGGAACAGTCGGCCAGCTTGCCGGGCAAAGTTAGGCTTTCCAGCGCGGATTTCCGGATCACCAGGTCGCGGGCTTTGCGGGCTGCGGCCCGGGCGCGAGCGGAAGTCAGACATTTTTGGATGATCTTCTTGGCGGTGCCGGTGTTTTGCTCCAGGAAGTTGGTGAAGCCATCGGCGACAACCTGCTGGACATAGGTCTGCACTTCCGGGTTCATCAATTTGACCTTGGTCTGGCTTTCAAATTGGGGGTCCGGATGTTTGATGCTGACGATGGCCGTGAGGCCTTCCCGGGTGTCCTCACCGGAGAAGTTGCTGTCGGCGTCCTTGAGCAGGCTGTTCTTGCGGGCAAAATCATTGATCGAGCGGGTCAGCGCCATCCGCAAACCGGTCAGGTGGGTGCCGCCGTCAATGGTGTTGATCGTGTTGGCGAAGGCGTAGACCGATTCGGAATAGGCGTCGGAGAACTGGACCGCAACTTCAATGCCGACATCCTCAATTTCCTTTTCAAAATAAACCACCTCGTGCAGCGGGTCGCGGTTGCGGTTGAGATAGCGGACGAAGGAGGAGATTCCGCCTTCAAAATAGAAGGTGATCTCTTTGTCGGTGCGCTGGTCGAGGAGGTGGATGGTCACCGCGCGGGTGACGAAGGCCATCTCGCGGAAGCGCTGGGCGAGGGTGTCAAATTTATAGGTGAAATCCCCTTTGAAGAGGGTCCGGTCATAGCGGAAGGTTGTGGTGGTGCCGGTTGCGTCTTTGCCCGCCTTGCCGATTATTTTCACAGGCGCCTGCGGGATGCCCTTTTCATAGCGCTGGAAATATTCATTGCCGTCCCGGTAAACCCGGACTTCGCACCACTCAGAGAGGGCATTGACGGCCGAGACGCCGACGCCGTGCAGACCGCCGGAGACTTTGTAGCTGCCGCCGCCGAACTTGCCGCCGGCATGCAGGGTGGTCATGACGACCTCCAGAGCGGAGATTTTCTTTTCGGGGTGGAGGTCCACGGGGATGCCGCGGCCGTTGTCTATGACGGTGACGCTTTCATCTTCGTGGATGATGATATCGATCCGGTTGCAGGCCCCGGCAAGGGCCTCGTCAATGGAGTTGTCGACGACCTCATAGATCAGGTGGTGGAGCGCTTTGACATCTGTACCGCCCACATACATGCCCGGACGCCGGCGGACAGCTTCCAAACCCTCGAGGACTTGAATATCATTTGCATTATACGAATTTAGTTGTTTTTCCAAGTGACTTGCTCCATTCGTTGGATGATGATTTTATTGACCGGATGCCTTCAATTGTCGATTGACAAGCGTTTGGGTGAATTTGGTGGCATTCACAAAAAAATAAAATGAGGCTGCTATGACGGCTGAGACGATGAAGGCATGCCCCAAGATTCCGATCAGCAGGAACCAGCTATCTGAAGGTGGCGCTTTCCAGAGGTAGTTGAGACCGCGCACCAGGATAAAGCTGGCCATGATGAACCAGGTTGTCTGTTCCATCGAGACCTTGACCACGCTGATGCTGGTCATCATTGCCTTGATCAGGTTTTGTTTGTAAAGGTAGATGCTGTGGGGCGTGAAAACCAGCGGCATCACGATCCACAACAGGAGAATGATCAACGTGAAAAGGACGAAATCCCTGAAAGCCGGACTGATCAGGCTGACAAAGGTCAGCAGGAGGGTGACCGGGACGCTTAGAATCAACAGAGCAAGCAGCAGGAAAACCGGGATCAGGATGATCTGCAGCAGGGACCAGAAGAAAGTCTTCGCGGTCGGCTTCTTTGGCGCTGGCTGCACCTGGTTTGAAATATTCTGGAAGTACAAATTGCCCAGCGCGAACCCGGAGATCAGGAAGACCAGCAAAAGCCCGATGATCTGCGTATCGGATTGAAGCTGAAAGGTCAGGGAATTCCCCAGGGGATTGATGAATGGGGCCTCTCCCGTCATCAGGCTGGGCACGCCGATGGGCAGTGTGCTTAGGGTGAACGCCAAATTGAACTGGCTCAGGACATCCTGCCAGGTGGTTTGCAGGGTCTGGGTAAGCTCAGCGTAATCCTCCGCACTATTCATTCCGGGAAGGTTGGCGATGCTCTGGATGATCGGCTTGAAATACCCGTCAATCCGCCATCCCGGCCCAAACCACAAGAACAGGTCCAAAAGGATCGGCAGGAGGATCAGGTAGGGTTTGCTTGCGATGATATTAAACCCGGATAATAAGGCCTGGATTACTTTAGGTTTTTCTATGTTAATATCAGAACTTGTGTTCATACAACCATCAATTTTACCACATTTGACCCCTTATAGGTACTAAAATTGGAAATTGTTCAGGCATTGGGGGCCTGTGCCCTTCATTTAAATAAGGGAAACCCAATTTGTTCTGACTGAATGGTTTGATGCCCTTTGCGGGGCTGGCATGGTAAAATGAGGCCATGCGTTTCCGAGAGTCCCTCCCTGATCTCAACCGATTATCCATCGTGACGGCAACCATTATGCTGGCTTTTGCCCTGACGCTTTTGGTGTCCTTCCCGGCGCCTGAGGTGTCCATCAATGTTTTTGGTGTTTTATTGACATTCTCCCTGAATTTCAGCACCCTCACGATCCTGCTCACCAGTCTCCTGGCGGCGGCCGGGATGGACTGGCTGCTCCAGTCCCATCCTGATTGGGAAGGTCAGGTCCCCCGATTGGTGTCCGCCCGCCATTGGGTCGTGCCCGTGCTCACGACCTTTGTGATCGGGGTTGCGTTGGAGAATTTCCAGGGGGAGGTTTTTTGGTGGGTTGCCTACATCTTGGGCAGCCTCCTGCTTTTGGCGGTTTTCATTGCGGAATTTAATGTTGCCAAAGTGGACGGCATCCGCCACCCCATCGCGATGATTATCGTGACCGGTTTATCCTATGCCCTTTTTCTGCTGATGGTTGTGGCCATCTATTCTGTCAATCTGCGGCTTTATATCCGACTACCTCTGGTGGCGATCGGCGCGCTGATGGTGATCAGCCGATCCATCTACCTCCGCCTCGGCGCGTGGTATCCGCTTTGGGGCTTGGCTTGCAGTCTGGTGGTTTCGGAGATCGCCGTCGGTTTCCACTATCTGCCCCTATCGCCTTTGCAGGCGGGGCTGATCATCGTGGGGTTGACCTACAGCCTGACGGGGGTTGTCTCAGGCATAAAAGAATCCCGGAGCGGGCTTGATTTTTGGGCAGAGCCGGTCGGGATGTTGGGGGTCCTTACCTTGGTAGGGCTGATCTGGTTCTGAATCGGAGCAGGTCTATTTTTCCAACTCAAGGGTTTTCTTATAAAGATAGTGGAGATTGCGCTTGTGCAGTTCGCTTGCCAGGCCGCCCAGCAGGACACGGCTCTTCCCGCAGGCTTCAATCCCGATGCTGTCGAGGACTTCCAAGGGATTCTTGCGCCGCATGGCCGTTCGGACGGCTTTGCTGATCGCCCGCAGGTAGGTGATGTTCTCTTTGGATTTCTCTTCGATCTCACCACGGAGGATGATATCGCCATGGCCTTGAATGATGTTTTCCAGACCAAGGGAGGCAATGGTATTGGTCGTTTCGATAAACTGATCCAGGTCGCCTTCGACAATGAAGGGAACCGGCATAAAAACGTCCCCGGCAAAAAGAATCCGATCCTCTTCGATCAGGACAGAGATGCCGTCGCTGGAATGGCCGGGCGCGGGGAATAGCTTCAGATGTTTCTTCCCCACTTTCATATTAAAGGAACCTTCCTTGAAGGTGATGGTTGGGGGGACGATTTTGAGTTGGCGGTAAAGGGGATTATCCTGGCTGGCCGCTTCCAGCGCAGCGAGGGAGCGGTTCAGCAGCAGCTGGCGGCAAAGCTCATGACCGATGACCGTGGCATTGGGGAAGAAACAATTGCCCCAGCTGTGATCGGCGTGGTGGTGGGTGTTGATCACGTAGCGCACGGGCAGGTTCAGCTTTTGTTCGATGAACGATCGAATCTCAAGCGTTTCCTGCGGCATGAGCGTGTCAATGACAACTGCCCATTGTGGGCCGGCAATCGCGCCCGCTGAAACCTGGGCGTATATGTCGCTTTGAAACCAGTAAACGTTCTCAGATACGCGTTCGCGTTGCATAGACCTATCCTAAAGACAGAAATTAATTCCAGCAAAGAATAGCACAAATTAATTTAAAAGTCAAAAATGATGGATTTCAGTTGGGATTAATGAACCCGCGTTTTGATCAGCAGCCAGCTGAGAAGGCCCAGAGCGAGCAGGCCCATCCCCGCGCCCAGAGTCATATAAGGCCATTGAATGGCCTGGCCGTTGAAGTCTGACTGCCCGCCCTGTGAGGGGTTTCCGCCATTTTTCCCCTGCTCCTGCCCGGGCGAACCGGAATCCTGTCCGCCTGGACCGTCGTTGGGGTCCGGGGTGGGCGTGCTAATTTGGGCGCCGGTCCCATTTTCAGCGGGATATCCGTCGCTCCCCGAGGGCGATTCGGTGCCGACTGGGTATTCGCCCGACGGATAGCCATCTGAGGTTGGGTCATAGGTGGGTTTGGTGGCGCTGGTCCGGCTGGGCGTTGGCGAGGGGCCATAGGTCCGCACCTGGGTTGGCCCGCTGCCGATGGGGGTGGCCGTCGCCCGCAGGTAATAGGATGTGGGTGAACGGTAATAGTAGGGCGTTGATGTCCGGGTGGGGTAGGGCGTCCGCGTGACGGTGGGCGTCTGGGTCAGCGTTGAGGTGGGGGTCGCGGTGGAGGTGATCACGCTCACCGGGCCATGGAATTCAACCGATACGCCCTGCATATTGACCACTTCCAGTTTGTAATAGTAGGTGCGGGTGTATTGGATCGATTCGTCGTTGAAATAATAGCTCGCCCAGATATCGGTATCGCCAATGGAGTCGATCAGGGGGGAGATGCGGGCATAGGTCCCGTTTTCGCTGTCGCTGCGCAGGACGTGGAAGCCGGCGACATTGCTCTCGGCGGTGGTGGTCCAGCGGATTTTGTTCTGAGTGGTGTCAAAGGTGACTGTGAACTGGGAAAGGTCAACCCCGCCGTCGTTGGGCAGCCCAACCACGAAAGGCGTGAACCCGAGATCGGTGGACAGGCGGGGACGGTTGGCGGCGAGGTTGTTGAGCGTCACCTGGATTTCATTCAGGCCGGTGTCGCAGGATGTGATCTGCCCCGGTGCGCCGCCGGCGCCTTTGCCCTCAGGGGCTTGCCCGGTGGTATCCCAGTATTCCGTGACGTTGGCAGCCGGGTCGTACCACCAGAGCGGGTATTTCGCCATGCTGCCGGAGGCGCAATAGGGGGAGGTGGGCGACTCGATTTTGGCGGTGCAGTCCACGTTCAGATCATACCTGAAGGCCAGGTTCAGGCTGGAGGGCGATTCGCCCTCGGCGAGGAATATATCGTAATAATTGGAACAGGGGGAAATTGAATTCCCGAGCACATCATAGAAGGGGACGTTCTCGCTGGACCCCTGGCCGTGGTTGACGATGACCAGGTCATAGTTGGCGCTATCGCTGCGGCTGTAGGCGATTTGGTCGTTGAAAGCGTATTGTTTGCTGTTTGTGACGGTCACCAATTCCGCACTCACCCCTGGCGTGCCGGAGATTGTCAGCGCAGCCGCGCCCAGTTCCTTGCATTTGCTCACTTGGCAGCCCAAAACGCTGGACGCGGCGGTCTGTCCTGGCCCCCAGAAGTTGTGGTCGGCCTGGCCCTCCGCGTTGCAGAGCACCTGGATGCCGTTGGCGTTCTCCACGATGTTGTTGGCGTAGATCAGCACGTTGCTGCCGCTATACTCCTGGTAAACCGCATAACTGTCCTGCTTTTCAAAGGCATTGAAGGCGATATCCACCTGGCCGGTATTGTTTTGGACAAGGACGCCCACATTGCCATCCATCAGCGTGTTGTGGTGAATGGCGACTTCGTCCGCGCTGTCGATGTCGATCAGCGTGCGGGAACTGCTGGTGCAGGCGCCGCCGTCAAGGGTCAGGTTCTGAATGACCGCGCCGGAAGTGACGGAGAGGAGCGGGTTGGAGCAGTCTGAGCCATAGTAGGTCAGGCTGGCATCGCCCACGCCTGTGAGGGTCACGTCCTTGTCGAGCAGGACGGTTTTGTCCTTGACCAGATAATCTCCCAGGACCTGGATTGTGTCGCCGGCTGAAACGGCGTTGATGGCATCCCGCAATCCGGTGCCGAGGCCTTTGGCCAGATCATCGCCGGAATTGATGAAACAGGGGGAATTGGCGCCGCAGGCCGTGCTGTTGTTGGCCACAAAAACGGTCTGGGCTAGGGGCGCGACGGAAAGGCTTGCCGAGGTGAATTCCCCGGTTTGGGACCATTCCGTCCCGTCGGCATCCACCTCATACACCCTGAAAAGGAGGCTGCCGCTGGATGTAGCGGTCGCACGGATATTCAAAGCGATTTCCAATTGGTCGCTGCTCGTTTCGACCGGCAGCTTGCCGGAAGCCCCAGCCAGCCAGGTGTAACCCGTGGGCAGGTTGGTTGAGCATAACGCGTTCGTTTCACCGAGCTCATAGGTCTCGCTGGATACCAGGCCTTTATCCGAGATCCAACCCGTGCTGAAATCCGCCCAGCCTCCGGTCGGTGCGTAAACGCAGACCTGGGTGTTGGTGCCGGTGGATTGGGGGGATACGGAATAACTGAGGGAAAAGTTCAAGCGCTGACCGGCCGCGCACCCGCCGGAAGGGCAGGCGCTGGGGGAAAGAAGGGCAATTCCTTCGGCGCGATCGCTGTTTGATGAAACAGCGAAGACGAACAGGGCTGAGAGGAGTATCGCCAGAAGGGAGCCGATCCAGAAAGGTGGTTTTCGCATAGTAAGTTTTTGGCTTGAAGCTTGAAACCATTATACCATCCCGGATACAATTATCGAGAAAGATTTTATATCCCGCTCAACATTCTTCTCAGCGTTGGGCGGCAGGAGAAGCTATGAACTTTAAAGCATTGCTCAAACCGATCAGGGGCTTCCGCCTTTTGGCTGTGCTGCTGACCTACGCCCTGGGGGCAGGTCTGGCCCAGTATTTGGAATCCGTGAAATCCTGGCCTGTCCTTTTGGGTGGGGCGGCTTTTCTGGTCCTCGCAGTCCTCACTTTTGATTACCTGCGGGCTTTGCGTGAGATCAATGATCCGCGCTTCCGACCCGCGGAACAGACGCCAAATGAGGTCCGGCAGATGCGCTTGGGCCTGAGCGCGATCTCGGCCACCCTGCTGACGGTCGCCGCGACCATCGTGATTGGCTGGATGGTCCGCGGCCAGCTCTGGCAGGGGGTCAGCGTCCTGTTGCTCGCGTTCGCGGCAATCGGGGTGGCTTATGCGCTTTCCAGTCCATTCGAAAAATTGGCCCCCATCCAGCCCTTGTTGGAGACGGTGCTGGTGGTCGTCATCCCGCCGGCCTTGGGTTATTTCCTGCAGCTGCACACCATGCACAGGTTCCTGACGATGGTCGTGCTGGGGACCGTTCCCCTCTACCTGGCCTACGGCCTGCTCACCCAATTGATCCGTTTCGGGCAGGACCAGCAGAAGGGCATTACGACCACCGTCACCGCCATAGGCTGGGAGACCGCAATGGTCCTGCATAATGCGCTGATCCTTTTGGGCTATGTCCTGTTTGCCTTGGCGAGCCTTCTGGGTTTCCCCTGGATCCTGATGTGGCCAGTGTTCCTGACCCTGCCCCTGGGTCTGGCGGAATTCTGGTTGATGGAACGGGTCCGGCGGGGCTATAAGCCGCTCTGGGGCGTTATGAAATTTGCCCTGGGATCGACCATTCTGATCCCCGTTTATTTGCTGGCGTTCGCTTTCTGGATCCGTTGAAGACCACGTTGCTTTTGAAGGCGCCAGAGTCTATACTTAAAATAAAAAAGGAGAAATGATTATGCTCGTTAAAGCCGGGACAAAAGCACCTGATTTTGAGTTGAAGGACAGCGAGGGAAAGGTCCACAAACTTTCTGATTACAAGGGCAAAACCTTCGTTCTCTATTTTTATCCGAAGGATGACACCAAGGGCTGCACCACAGAAGCCTGTTCGTTCCGGGATTCTTATGCGGAATTCGAGCAAGCGGGCGTGGATGTGGTCGGTGTCAGCCCCGATGACGAGCAATCCCACACGAAATTCATTGAAAAATACGAACTGCCCTTTACGCTGCTCTCGGATCCTGACCACAAGGTTTGTGAGGCTTACGGGGTCTGGGGTTTGAAGAAGTTCATGGGTCGGGAATATGAGGGCGTTCTTCGGACGACTTTTGTGATCGGCCCGGAGGGTGAGATCGTCAAAGTCTTTGAAAAAGTGAACCCCACCGATCACAGCCAGGAAGTCCTGGAAGCGGTCAGATAAATTAAGCGTGAAAACTCAAAAGGAGTTGCCAACGTGCAACTCCTTTTTGCTTTAACCCTCTGATCCGCCCTGGCCTTACATCAGCCGCAGGATGACATTGCCTTCCGACCAAAGGTCTTCGAGGCGGTAGAAATCCCGCTGCTCGGGGGAGAACAGATGGATAACCACATCGCCGTAATCCAGCAGGATCCAGCCCCCGTCGGGCTTTCCTTCGGGCAAGGCGGTCTTTTGAAATTTGGTTTTGACCTCGCGGGCGACGGCATTGGCCAGGCTTTGCAGCATCCGGCGGCTCGTGCCGTTCACCAGAACGAAATAATCTGTAAATGAAGCGATCCCCTTGATATCCAGAACCAGGATATCCTCGCCTTTTTTCTCTTCGAGGAAATTCGCAATTTCCCTTGCTAAATTAATGGCTTCCAGAACTCACCTCTCGTATAGTGGGTTAATTATTTCCCTGATTATACTGCACTCAGGGGCGCGGTGGAGCGAGTGGTGTAGACCGGACCCTGCGGGGTCAGCTGGCTCTCGATCAGCTGGATTTGATCCACCTGGAAAGCGCCCAAGGACCCAACCTTGAATTGGGTCAGCGTTTCCCCGATCTGGTGCGCCGTGGCCCGGTCTGTCCTTTGGCGGACGCGGGCGAGGGTCAGATGGGGGTGGAAGGGGCGGTCTTCTTTTTCAATGCCGACCCTGGCCAGGGCGGTTTCCAGCTGGGCGTGCAGGGCGACCATTGGCTTGGACCCCTTGACGCCCAGCCAGATCACCTGGGGCTGTCCGGGGCTGGGGTACATCCCCAGCCCTTCCACGGAAAGTGTGAAGGGCGGCTGGCCCATCGCGGCCTGCGGCAGGCTGGATTGGACCTTTAGCACGGCCTCTTCGGAAATCTCACCCAGGAACCTCAGGGTCAGGTGCAGGTTTTCCGTTTCGACCCATTTGAGCGCTCCGGCCGGGGTTTGGCTCTGGAAATACCGGGAGACTTCGGTGACCTTACCGATCACGGCCTCTGGCATTTTGATAGCGATGAAAATTCTTGGCATAATCCGACTCCAGGCAGCAGAGATTTGACCTTTTAAGCCTATCATACTCGCGTTTTTCCCGAAAATAAAATGGTTTTCGGCCCTGCCGACTTTAACATTTGGGAACATTTAACATTTGGGAACCTTGTCAGCCCCCTGAATTATGGTATAAGTTAATTACCCTGCTGTGTTCGTGATGCAGCAAACCAGTTTTGAGCCAACACCCTTACTAACCGTCAAACCTCCATCCAAACGACGCGATAGACTTGAGTCAAGGCGAAGTTGGTGGGTATGACAAACCTGCTTTTGCAGGTTCAAAACTCAGCGGCACACGGCACGGCGGGGTTGTGCTTTGGAACCCCGGGAAAAACAAACCAAAAACGGAACCCGAACCCTGTTGAGGGGTTTTGTTGCTATCTGTAAAAAGCGAGGACGACGCCAGGTAAACTGAGAATTGTCCGACCCTTTTCTTTTATCCCCCTTGGGGACTTGGTATTTTATCCTCGTTTTTGAAGGTCATCCCTTTATTGAGATGACCTTTTTCTTTGTGACCTCTTCAGTTTCCCCGGTTGCCCTTCATTTATGAACTACGTTATAATTCGGGCAGGACCCCTGAGAAAGGTGCACTGCTGTTCCGTCGGTGAGCTGCCTTCAATCCACAAGAGGTAGGGATGAAGAACCGTTATTTCTGGCTGGGACTGCTCGGACTCATCGTTATCAGCCTTTTGCCGGCCTGCCGGCCAGCTTTTCTGGCTGCCGATCGGCTGCCCTGGGTCGGGGATGAGGCCGTTCTCTTTCGGGATGATTTCTCCGGTGAGAATGTTGGCTGGCCCACCCATCAGGATTCGCTCAGTTTTGCCGGCTTTGATCTGAGCGGCTACCGGCTCCAGTCGGGCATGCCGGATTTTCAGTTTTGGAGCGTCCCCGGCCTGAATTTTCAGGACACCCTGGTTCAGGTTCGCGCCCAGAAGCTGGCGGGGCCGGACGATAACCTCTTTGGGCTGATCTGCCGCTATCAGGATGATGATAACTTCTATGCGCTGGTGATCGGCTCAGATGGCTATTACGGCGTGTATAAACGCATCGCTGGGGAACAGACTCTCATCGATCAGGCGAATCTCGATTTCAGCGCCGCCATCGCCCAGGGCGGTTCCGCCAAAACCCTCCAGGCGGTGTGCCAGGCCGACCAGCTGGCTTTGATTGTCAATGGCACCCCTCTGATCCAGGTGCGCGATGCTGCCCTGACGCATGGGGATGTCGGGATGATTATTGGGAGTTTTGCGGAACCTGGCGTGGATATTTTATTTGATAATTTTATTGTTGTTTCTCCCTGAGAATATTGATGAAGATCTTTCTTGATATTATCGGTTGCAGACTTAACCAAAGTGAAATCGAAGCCCTGGCCAACACCTTCAGAGCCTTGGGGCATCTGATCGTGGGCGACCCCTCTCAGGCGGACCTTGCCATCGTCAACACCTGCGCAGTCACGGTGAAGGCCGCGGCCGATTCCCGCAAGCAGCTCCGCCATGCGGCGCGGGCCGGCGCGGGGCGGGTGGTCGCCACGGGCTGCTGGGCCACCCTTTACCCGGAAGACGCTCAGGCGCTGGAGGGTGTGAGCGATGTGATCCTCAACGACCGGAAAGACGATCTGGTGGCGGACCTGCTCGGACTGCCTGCGGCGGATCTGGCCGCCTTGCCCCTGGTTCGGGAACCCTTGCCCGGCGACCGGGCAAGGACTCGGGCCTTTATCAGGGTGCAGGAAGGCTGTGACAACCACTGCACCTACTGCCTCACCCGCCTGGCGCGGGGCAGGTCGCAGTCCCGGCCGATTATTGCGGTCCGGCGGGATATTGAAGCGGCGCTGATGGGCGGGGCGCAGGAAGTGGTGCTGACGGGCGTGGAACTGGGCGCCTGGGGCAAGGACCTGGACCCGGCTTTGACCCTCGCCGATCTGATTGAAAGCGTGTTGCAGGAGCAAAGGCTGCCCCGGTTACGCTTATCGTCCATTGAACCCTGGGATTTTAACCCGGGGATGCTGGAACTCTGGCAGGACGCGCGTCTCTGCCATCACCTGCATATCCCGCTCCAAGCCGGGCACGACCGGGTGCTGCACGCGATGGGCCGGCCGGTCACGGCTGCGGCGTATGCCGGTCTGTTGGACGAGGTCCGCCGGGCCATTCCGGATATCGCGATCACCACAGATGTCATTGCGGGCTTCCCTGGTGAGACGGATGAGGAATTCCTGGCAACCCGGGATTTCATCCGCCAAATGGGTTTTGCGGGCGGGCATGTCTTCACCTATTCGCCCCGGCCTGGCACAGCAGCTTTTAAGATGAAAGACCGTGTGGATCCCAGCGTGGCGAAGGCCAGAAACGCCGAACTGCGGCAGGTCTTTCACGGCCTTGGCCTGGATTACCAGAAGCGCTTCATCGGCGAAAACCTGGCGGTGTTGTGGGAAACCAGCGAAGAAACTGCGTCAGGCGAATGGCAGTTATCTGGACTTTCCGGGAACTATTTGCGGGTCTATGCCCGCTCCGGCTCAGACTGCTGGAACCGGATTTCCCAGGTTGAAATCACCGGGCCGAACAATAAGCGCGGTGGATTAAATGGAAAGCTGCTGCCAGCTGCGGCGGGGAATTTTACTCGATCTTGACGTTTTGATATGTTCTGATAAAATCAATACCGTCTTGGGCTGGCTGGCGATAGCCGTTTGACCGTGAAAAAGGCATACGGTATAATTGGTGGCTAGTCTTAATGCGCGAGTGTTTAGACAGAAGCAAATTGAAGAGAGAAAGGACTCATAAATAATGCCAAAACGAACGTATCAACCCAAGCGACGCCGCCGCGTCCGGGTGCATGGTTTTCGAGCACGCATGAAGACTAAAGGTGGCCGCGAAGTCTTGAAGCGCCGCCGCGCCAAAGGTCGGTATGAATTAGCGAAGACCGCCAATAATCACGTCAAGAGGACACGCTGGTAATTTTTACCAGAGCAGGTGAAATCCTACGAATTAAGTGCTCTGCTGAACAGGAATCCGGGTGAAACGAAATCAACGCTTAACCCGAAGTGAAGATATCAATAGGGTGCGGCATGAAGGGAAATCCTTGGCCCGCCCATCAATCGTATTAGGTTATTTACCGAACCGTTTTGAACAAACCAGAATAGCTGTGATCGCCGGGCGGTCCGTGGGGGGGGCCGTCCAGCGCAATTTAGCTAAACGACGGATCCGATCCGCAATCCAGGGAATGCTGCAGGAGATTCGCCCAGGGCAGGATGTTGTCCTGATCGCGAGAAGATCGATCTTAGAACAACCTTATCGTTCACTGGTTGATACCATCAGAAAGCTTCTTGATCAAGCAGGGCTGATGAAAGATGATCTCAGTTGACTGAAACAGCAGCCCATCCACATCCTTCAAATCTAGATCCAAAATTAGAGGACCTTCCGGTCCGCGTGGATACCCTCCCTCGCTGGATTTTACTTGCTCTCATCCGCTTATATCAAAAGATCGTCTCACCTTCTTTACCCAAAGATACCTGCCGGTTTTACCCCACCTGTTCCCATTATGGCTATCAGGCTGTTTATAAATATGGTGTGCTCAAGGGTGGCTGGATGGCCGTAAAAAGGGTGGCGCGTTGCAATCCTTTTAACCCGGGTGGATATGACCCGGTTCCCTGATCCACTTGAGAAGAGAAAAAGAAAGAAAGAATGAAGAAATCCCACCTATTGCTTATTACGTTATTTATCGGGCTGACTCTCTTAATGAGCGCCTGTATGCCCGGGCCGCGTGTGGTTGATGCTCCGGGTTTGTCCATGGATGACACAGATGTTTTTGTCTCCTATAGCAGTTTTGTTTACAGCCTGGATGCTTCCAAAGGCACTGTCAATTGGTCCTATCCTGAGCAAGCTAGCACCCAGATTGTTTTCTATGCGCCGCCGCTGGTCACAGATGATGCTGTTTTCATTGGGGACCTGGCGAACGAATTCCATAAATTGGATAAAGCCACTGGGCAGGAATTGTGGGGCTACCCCGGGGCTGAGGGTTTCTACCTTGGTCAGGCAGCCATTTTAGATGGCGTTGTCTATGCGCCGAACAATGATGGCACCCTCTACGCGCTGGATGCTGAAAACGGCAGCCTGCTTTGGACCTTTAAAACCGGTCATTACCTCTGGGCACAGCCTCAGATCATGAATGATGTCATTTACCTTGGTTCAATGGACCATTTCGTTTATGCCATTTCCCTCGACGGACAGGAAATCTGGTCCAAGGAGCTATCCGGGGCAGTCACCGGCGCGCCGATTTTGAACGAGGATGGTTCAATGCTCTTCGTCGGTTCTCTTGATAATGAGATGATCGCTCTGGACACCGCTTCCGGCGAAGAGGTCTGGACTTTTGGCACATCCCAAAGCGTATGGGGAACCTCCATCCTGGCTGATGGCCGTCTGATCTTCACCGACTCCGCCGGCACGGTCTATGCTGTGGATGCTGAGAGCGGTGAAGCGCTTTGGCAGACGAGCACTTCTGCGGAGATCGTCGGTGGCGTTTCATCCATTGGAGATGGGTTTGTGGTAGCCACCAAAGAAGGACAGTTAAGAGCTTTTGATTTCGACGGGGGAGCGAAGTGGGAAGCCTCGCTGGAGGGTGAGATCTACCAGGCGCCAGTTGCCAACAATGATCTCCTGGTAACAGGGTTGATCAATGGCGGCGAGCTGGTCTATGGCTTCAATCTCACCGGCGTCCAACTCTGGTCCACTACCCCCGGGAAATAAGAGGAAACCACCATGTGGCAAACGATTATCATTCAGCCTTTTACAAATATTCTGCTCTTAATTAATTCACTGGTCCATAACTTTGGCCTGTCCATTATTCTCTTTACGATCCTGATCCGGCTGCTGACCCACCCATTAACGGTGCAGCAGCTCAAAGCGACGAAAACCATGCAGTCCCTGCAGGAAGATCCCCGCTACATTAAAATGCAGGAAAAGTATAAGAACGATAAGGATAAGCTGGCCGAAGAACAAATGAAGCTGTACAAAGAGTTGGGGATCAACCCCATGGGCTCCTGTCTGCCCCTCTTGATCCAGCTTCCGATTATCCTTGGTCTGTATCAAAGTGTTATCAAGGCGATGGCGGCATCCCCTCTGGAGTTGTTCAATCTTGAGCAAATTGTATATCCCAGATGGATCAACGCCGCCAATTTGCTGCCTTTGAACAACCAGTTTCTCTGGATGGACCTGGGTCAGCCGGAGCGGTTGACAATCTTTGGCGTTGCGCTCCCTGTGCTGGCCATCCTGGTTGTCTTGACGACTTTCCTGCAATCCAAACTCGTGCAGCCGCCAGCAACACCGGGAAATGACCAGGCTGCGATGGTCAATAACTCCATGAGCCTTTATATGCCTATCCTGATGGGGTTCATGGCCTACTCCCTGGCTTCCGGGTTGGCGCTCTATTTCCTGGTCAGCAACATATTCACGATCGGTCAGTACGCTCTGCTGGGGCGGGCGAATTGGCGGAACATCATCCCCTTCCAGAAGAAGGAGGATGCCCCCAAAGCGGGCGCAGCCAAGGCCGGCGCTGCCAAAGCGGTGCCTGCGAAAAATGTCCAGATTGTCGAACCTGCAAAGACGCCAAGCTCCAAGACCTCTGGTACGACTTCTTCATCGAACAAAAAGAAACGGCCGCCAAGGAAACAACACAAGTAATTCGTAATCATTGTTCCTACCCAGAATCGGATGTGAGGGTTTTATGTCAGAAGAAAGAACAAAACTGGAAGTGATCGCCCCTTCGGTTGAAGAGGCCATCGAAAAAGGCCTGAACGATTTGGGCCTCACGGAAGATGACGTTGATGTTGAAGTTCTGGATGAGGGTAAAAAGGGTTTTTTAGGCCTCAGTACTCGGCAGGCGCGGGTTGCCTTGATGATCAAGACTGGCGGCGCTGCCAGGCTGGGGACTGCCCCGAAGGTTGAACCTGGCGTAAAAGTTGAGAAACCCAAAGCCCAAGAAGCAGCTGTTGAGAGCGATCACGCTGAACCCGAGGAAGTGGCAATTGCCCGTGAGACCATCGGCATCATACTGGAAAAGATGAAGGTCCAGGCTGATATCAAGGTTCGATTAGGGGATGGCGAAGAGAATCGGGTCCAGCCCGTCCTGATCGACATTGAAGGGAATGACCTCAGTTTCCTGATCGGCCGCAAAGCTGAGACGATCAATGCGCTGCAGTACATCACCAGCCTGATCGTGGACCGCGAATGCGGACGCTGGGTCCCTCTGCAGATTGACGTTCAGCATTACCGCCAGCGCCGTGAGGATGAATTGCGGAAGCTGGCCCGCCGGATCGCCGACCAGGTGGTGAGCACCGGGCGGCGGCAGGTCCTGGAGCCTTTGCCGCCCAATGAGCGCCGGATTATCCATCTGGAATTGCGGGATAACCCGAACGTGGTGACGGAAAGCATCGGCGAAGAACCCAACCGGAAAGTCACCGTCCGCCCCAGAGAATAAACAGCAATCTTATTGCAGATCTTAACCGCAAGGCAATTGGACGGAAGCCCGTCTGAAGACTTGCGGTTTTTTCTATTCAGGTAAAATTAACTTGGAGGTGATTATGCGAGCTGTGGATATCATCATCAAAAAGCGAGATGGCTTGGCCTTGAGCAAGGCGGAGATCGAGTTTTTTGTTAATGGCTATACCCGGGGCGATATTCCGGATTATCAGGCTTCCGCCTGGGCAATGGCCGTGCTCCTGCAAGGCATGGATGCCGAAGAGACGACCAACCTGACCCTGGCGATGGCCGCCACCGGAGATACCCTGGACCTTTCTTCCGTGGTGGATATCGCGGTGGATAAGCATTCTTCCGGCGGCGTTGGCGACAAGACCTCCATTGCCGTGGTACCGATGGTGCGGGCCTGCGGACTGCCGGTCGGCAAGATGTCCGGCAGGGGACTGGGCTTCAGCGGTGGCACCCTGGATAAACTGGAATCCATCCCGGGTTTTCGGACCAACCTCACCAAGGATGAATTTCTGGCTCAACTGAAATCTCTGGGGATGGTGCTGACCGGTCAGAGCGTGGACCTGGCCCCGGCGGATGGCAAACTCTATGCCCTGCGGGATGTGACCGGCACGGTGCCGTCGATCCCACTGATCGCGTCTTCGATCATGAGCAAGAAGATCGCCGCCGGCGCGCAGGCGATTGTCCTGGACGTCAAAACGGGCAACGGCGCGTTCATGGAAACGCTGGAAGATGCCCGCCGTCTGGCGACCCTGATGGTCTCGATTGGCGAGTTGAGCGGGCGGAATGTGGTTGCACTGCTTTCAGACATGAACCAGCCCCTGGGCGTGGAGGTCGGGAACGCGCTGGAGATGAAAGAAGCGATCCTGACGCTGCGCGGGGAGGGGCCGGAGGATTTTGTAGCCCATTGTCTCGAGGTTGCCAGTGAGATGCTGGTGCTGGGCAAGCGCGCCGGGTCCAAGGCCGAGGCTCGGGCGATGGCCGAGGACGCGCTGGCCAATGGCGGGGGTCTGGAATACCTGCGGAAATTGATCGAAGCCCAGGGCGGCGATGTCAGCTACATTGACCATCCTGAAAAGCTGCCGGTTGCACCTCTCAGGGTGAACGTGGAAGCGCCGCGGGCGGGCTATGTGGCTGAAGTGCACGCCCGGACGGTGGGTGAGACCGCCGTGGGGCTGGGCGCGGGCCGGATGAAAAAGGGCGACCCGATCGACCCGGCGGTGGGTATCTCGGTGCTGGTTAAAGTTGGGCAGGCGGTAGAAGCCGGTCGGCCGATATTTGTGATCCATGCCCGCAAGGCGGAGGATGTGGAGCCTGCCAGGCAGGCCTTGCTGGAAGCGGTCCGGATCGGTGATGAACCGGTTGAACCGCTGCCGCTGTTTTATGGTCTGATTGAGTGACCCCTTCAATAAACCTGAAGGAAAAGAGAGGACCTCTGTTAGATCAGGGGTCATTGTGATTTGAGGGGATCGTCTCTCCTAAGAAATTGGGCAATATATTGGTCTGGGAAGTCCCTCCCAGTATAATTACGCTGTTGCTCAGATCGTCATTCGCTCGTCCCGTCATTACCCAACCGGCAAGGAAAAAGTCAATGGAACCTCATAACATTCTTGGTGAACCCTATCTCGAAGCTGAAACGCTTGTGCATTTCATTGAAGCCCAACTTAAACGGCTGAACCTGCAGGGCCAGAAAGTGCTGGTTTTGGTCCCGGACACCACCCGGACCATGCCTGTGCCGCTGGTCTTTGATGCGGTGACCGCCGCGCTCGGGGATGTGGCAGAAGCTGTGGATTTCATGGTCGCGCTCGGGACTCATCCAGCGTTGGCGCCTTCCGCCTTGAAGGGGCTTTTTGGCCATGAGCTTGTCGATGGCTGGATCGGCCGGAGCCGGATCTTCAACCACAGCTGGGATGTGCCGGAGAGCCTGGCCGCCATCGGTCTGATCACCGAGGACGAGATTTTCAAACTTTCCCGTGGCAAGCTCCGCCAGGACCTGGTGGTCAAGATCAACCGCAAAATTTTTGATTACGACCATCTGATTATCTTTGGGCCGGTATTCCCGCATGAGGTAGTGGGGTTCTCAGGTGGGAACAAATATTTCTTCCCTGGCATCTCAGGCCCAGAGGTCATCAACCTGACCCATTGGCTCGGCGCATTGCTGACCAATTACAACGTCATCGGCACGGTGTATACCCCCGTGAGAGCCTTGATCGACCGGGCGGCCGAGATGATCGAAAAGCCCAAAACCTGTTTTGCTTTTGTGCTGGATGATGGGGGTATCTTTGGGGTTTTCACCGGTTCACCGGAGGCCGCCTGGGAAGAGGCCTCCGCCTTGAGCGCAGAAACGCATATCATCTACACCGGCCGGACCTATAAACAGGTGCTGTCGGTGTTGCCGGCAATGTATACCGATCTCTGGGTGGGCGGCAAGGGGATGTATAAGGTGGAACCGGTGATCGAGGATGGCGGCGAGGTGATCATCTACGCGCCGCATCTCAAGACGATCAGCACTACCCACGGGGCGATCCTCGAGGAGATTGGCTATCACACCAGCGATTATTTCACCTCTCAATGGGGGAAATTTAAGGGCTATCCCTGGGGTGTGCTGGCGCACTCCACCCATGTCAAAGGTCTGGGAAAATTCGACCCAAAGACGGGGATTGAGACCCCGCGGATCACCGTCATTCTGGCGACCGGGATCCCGGAGGAGGTCTGCCGGGCGATCAATCTGGGCTATCGCGACCCAGCGACCATCACCATTGAGGATTGGGCCAACCGGGAGGCTGAAGGCATTTTGCTCGTCAGGAATGCCGGAGAGCATCTCTATCGAGTACAATAAAAAACAAAAAGGACCTTTTTGGAGGCTTTAAAACATGGCAAAAGCAAAATTTGGTGTGGTCGGCATGGGTGTGATGGGCAGCAACCTGGCTCTCAATATCCAGCGTCAGGGTTTCCCGGTTGCGGTTTTTAACCGGACAGAAAGCAGGACAATTGAATTTCTGGAGGGGCCGGCTCAGGGCGCGGATATTGTGGGGACCTACACCTATGCAGAGCTGGCCGAAGCGCTGGATAAACCCCGCATGGTCATGTTGATGGTCAAGGCTGGCCCCGCGGTGGATGCGGTGATTGCGGATATTAAACCCTATCTCGAACCCGGCGACATCCTGATTGATGGCGGGAATTCCTATTTTGAAGACACCGCCCGGCGTGCGCTTGAACTGAAACAAGAGGGCTTACTTTACCTCGGCGCGGGCGTTTCGGGCGGCGAGGAAGGCGCGCTTTGGGGGCCGAGCATTATGCCCGGCGGCGAGTTTATGGCCTGGGAGGCGGTCCAGCCGATCTTTGAAGCGGCCGCCGCCAAGGCGCCGGATGGCGAACCCTGCGTGGCCTATCTCGGCCCAAAGGGCGCGGGGCATTATGTCAAAATGGTGCACAACGGGATCGAATACGGCGATATGCAGCTGATCGCGGAAGCCTATGACCTGCTGCACCGTGGGGCGGGTCTCAGCGCCGCCGAGATTGGCGACCTCTTTAACGAATGGAACCAGGGAGAACTTTCCTCCTACCTGATCGAGATCACCAGCGAAATCCTCAAGCGGACGGATCCTGAAACAGGGCTCCCAATGGTGGATGTGATCCTCGACGAAGCCCAGCAAAAGGGGACCGGCCGCTGGACGAGCCAGAACGCGCTCGATCTGGGCGTGCCGATCCATACGATCAACGCCGCGGTCACCAGCCGGATCATCTCCGGGATGAAGGAAGAGCGGGTGGCGGCCAGCAAATGGATCAGCGGCCCCGACCCAGCCTACAAGGGCGAACGGGACCAGCTGGTGCGTGCCGTCCGGGAAGCGCTCTATGCCAGCAAGATTTTGTCCTATGCGCAGGGCTTCCGGCTTCTGCAGCTCGCTTCCGAGGAATATGCTTATGGCCTGGATTTGAAGACCATCGCCGCGATCTGGCGGGCAGGTTGTATCATCCGGGCGGACCTGCTGGATGACATCATGGGCGCCTTTGACCGCAACGCCGGTCTGACCAATCTGCTGCTGGATGAGCACTTCCGCGAACGGGTGGTGCTGCGGCAGGGCGCGATGCGGCATGTGATCTCCACCGCGATCAGCCTGGGCATCCCGGTTTACGCGATGAGCGCAGCCCTGGCCTATTTTGACGCCTTCCGCTCAGAGCGGCTGCCGGCCAACCTGACTCAGGCCCAGCGGGATTATTTCGGGGCGCACACTTACCGCCGGGTGGACCGGGAAGGCGTTTTCCACACGGCGTGGCAGGAATAATTCCAAGACTGAACACTTAAATCAAAACCGAGGACCAAATGTGATCCTCGGTTTTTTTGTTTAAGTCTTGTTCTTAGAGGAAGAAATCGACCGCTTTGCCCTCGCTGTAGTCCAGCGCGGAGCGGATGATCTCAGAATAGGTTGGGTGGGCATGGATGATCTTGCTGACCTCGGTTACGTCCGTGCCGATGGCGATCATGTTCGTCAGTTCCTGGCCGATCTCGGAGACCATGAAGCCGATTGCCTGGGCGGCGATCAGCCGATCGTTCCGCAGCCAGAGCTTGATAAAGCCCTCGGTGTGATCCTCGATGTTGGCCCGCAGGTTGACGTTGAAGGGCACCTTGACCACTTTTACATCGCTCAGGTCTTCGGGCACCGCGCCGATGCTGAAGATCTCGGGCAGGCTGTAGACAATGGCGGGCACCACGCTGTAATCCATCAGGCGGGGGCTGCCGCTCTTGCGCATGATGTTCTCAGCGCAGATGATGCCCTGCTGGATGCCGCAGTGCGCCAGGATGGACTTGCCGGTGGCGTCGCCGATAGCCCATACCCCGGGAACGGAGGTGGTGAGAGTGTCGTCCACTTCGATCCCTTTGCGGGTGTAGCTCAGTCCCAGCCGGTCGTAGAGTTCTTCCTGCAAAACGGCCGACCGGCCGATCGCGATCAGGTTCATTTGGGAACGGACTTCAACTTCTTCGCCGGTTTCCTGATTGACCGCTTTCAGGACGCCGTTGGAAAGCTCAGTCACTTTGTGATTGGTCAGGATGCGCACACCACGGCTTCCCATGATGTGGGTGATCTCGGCCGAAATATCTTCGTCCATCATGGCCAGAACCCGGGGCAGAAGTTCCACCACCGTCACCTGGCTGCCCAGGTTGGAGAAGATGGTTGCGAATTCTAACCCGATCACACCGCCGCCGACAATGGTCAGGGTCTCGGGCAGTTTACCGATGGTGATCAGCGCGTGGCTGCTGACAATCGTTGGGTCGCTTTCGTCAATGAAACCGGGGATCAGGGGTTTGGAACCGGTGGCCAAAACGACGTTGGTTGTCTCGAGGGTTTCCTCAGCGCCGGAATAGTTCATCTCATAGGTTTCATTATTCAGCTTGCCAAAGCGGACCTTGACCTCGTTGGGGGAAAGGACTTCCGCTTCGCCCTGGTAAATATCCACGTTGTGGTATTTCAAAAGCTCGGTGATCGATTCCCGGGTGTTCAGGACAACCTGATTGCGCCGTTCAGCGACCCGGGGAAAGTCGATCTGGAAGTGATCCACCTGGACGCCGTAGTTGGCGCTGGTTTCCACTTCCCGGGCGACCTTGGCAGATTCGATCATGGCTTTGCTGGGCGTGCAGCCCCAGTTGGTGCAGATCCCGCCGATGAAATCCCGCTCAACCACGGCGACTTTTCCACCCAATTCCGCAATCCGGACTGCACAGGTCTGTCCGGCAGGCCCTGCGCCAATAATTACAGCATCATATTTTTTCATTTCTTGATTTCCTTTATTCTTTCTTTGTGTTTTTCTTCACAATATTAAGATAATTTTACTCCAATTAATATATTTAAATCAAGGGGATTCAGGCTCGATTTTTAACTTCATCAAATCTTAAACTTTTGGAATTAACATAGAATTCACACTGCGTTAATTGCCAGTTGCAGCACCGTTAAATGCGATCTGCTATGATTCGTAATGTCGGACAATATCTTAGTTCATTCTCAAAAAGGAGAAAAAATGCGTCGTAACTTGTTTGTACTAACCGTCCTCGTTGTGGTTGGCGCCATGCTGTTCTCAGCCTGCACGCCCGACCTCAATGTGGAAACCGAAGAACCAGAAGTTGTTGTTCCTGAAGTTGAAGAGCCTGCAGTAGTTGAGGAAGGAACTGCGGGGATAATGCTTCCCGAGGTCAATCCTTTGGAACTGAGCGGCGACATTGTGATCGCCGGTAGTTCAACTGTGTTCCCATTGGCGGAACGCATGGCCGAGCGTTTTGAAGACG
>WOYY01000080.1 GCA_011620555.1 Anaerolineaceae bacterium
CGCTCCCATCGTCGCCTCCTGGAACCAAACACCTCGCGTTTCGTGGGGTGTTTTTGGATCAAAAATGTTTACATCGAATATAGTACTAATGATTATGATAATTAATCAAATGTTCCTAACTGAATTTGCCGCATCCAAGTATAGTTACGAAACAATTTTAATTATAGTTTTGAACCTCCGTCTTCAAAGTAGGGAGCGCTTTGAAGAAGTGAGACTCGCTAGCCAGATTGTGGGGAGAACGTCCGGCTGGCGAGTTTTTAATGCCTATTTACAGCCATTTACTTTTCCCCCTGGCAAGGCCATCCACAGGTTGGCGCATTTAAACAGACCGATCGGTCGGTTATCAGCTTTTTATTCTTGAGTTTTACGGTTACTTCATCCCGGGGTGAGGAAACTCGTTCCACAATCCTTCATACTGCTCTGGAATTATTTTCTGAGAACGGTTACGATACCACCGGCGTCGCAGAGATCTGCAAAGGGGCCAAGGTGAGTAAGGGCGCGTTTAACTACCACTTCCCTTCAAAACAGGATTTTTCTGACAACTGGGGCAGAAATAGGTGCTGCGCTGCCCGACGGTGATCTTCTGGACGGGGCTGCCGCAGTTTGGGCAGGCTTCGCCCTCCCGCCGGTGCACTTTGAAATAGTTCTGGAATTCCCCGCCGCGGTACATCCAGTCCAGGCTGGAGCCCAGTTTCTCGATGGCTTGGGTCAGAACGGCTTGCATGGCCTGGTAAAGGGCCTTGGCTTCAACTGCGGTGATGCTGTCTGAGAACCGCAGGGGATGGACCCGGGCGGTGAACAGGATTTCATCCGCATAGATATTGCCCAGACCGGCGATGAAGGTCTGATCCATCAGCAGGGGCTTGATCTGGCGGTGGCGGCTTTGCAGCATGTGTTCCAGCTTTTGGGGGTCGAGGTCCGGCCCCAGCGGCTCCGGCCCCAACTTGCCCAAGACCGTCTGAGGGTCCAGAACATACCAGACCCGGCTGAACTTCCGGATGGAACTCAACACCATCCGCCAGGCCGGTTGGAAGTTGATGACCACCTGGTCGAAGGACCCCTGGGCCAGAGGTTTCCCGTTGCTGTCGGTCCGTCTTTCCATCCGCATGTCGCCGCTCATCCGCAGATGGGCGATCAGGTGGCCTTCCGATAAGGGGAAATGGAGATATTTGCCCCGGCGCTGGACGCCTGTGATGGTCTTCTCCCTCAA
Organism: Anaerolineaceae bacterium; assembly: GCA_011620555.1. Lineage (GTDB taxonomy): Bacteria > Chloroflexota > Anaerolineae > Anaerolineales > Anaerolineaceae > Brevifilum. The sequence continues at coordinate 1,211 of WOYY01000080.1, forward strand.
ATCGGCCTGGAACTGGCTGGCGCCAGGCTGTTCCACAATTTTTTGCCAATACACTTCGGCTGATTCAATCACCCTGCCGGGGACGGGGGCTGATTCGGGTGTACCATCTCGCAACCGCCGCAGGATGGTTTCAACTTCTGGGAGTTCGGGCATGACGCTTCCTTAAATTAATCTTTCTGACGCTATTTTCTCCAGTGGGGGGATGCTTTTTGGGCCTGTTTCCGCTTTGTCCGTGGCCGTCCCTATCCCACCCGCACTGTGATCTGGCCGCCGAGCTTGGGGCCGATCACGACCTCTTCGCCGGTCTCGACGATCAACAGGCGCATGGTCTGGTCATAGGGCGTGCGGGAGAGCAATTTGATTTCCACTCCCGGCCGCATTCCGCATTTGCCAAGATAGCGCAGGACCTGGGGGTCTTCGTGGGGCACCCGCAGGATCTTCCCGCCTTGGTCAATTTTGAGGTTAGCGAGCGAAGTTTGCTGGATCACGGGGATATCCAGGTTGGAATCCGGGATCGGATCGCCGTGCGGATCGAATTCCGGGTGGCCGAGGACGGCATCCATGCGTTCTTCCAGCAGGGGCGACATGGCGTGTTCCAAAATTTCGGCTTCGGCATGAACTTCATCCCAGGTGTACCCCAGCTTGGCCACCAGGAATTCCTCGAGCAGCCTGTGGCGGCGCAGAATTTTGAGCGCCGCTCTTCTGCCAGCTTCGGTCAGCCGCACCCCCTGATGTTTGGTGTAGGTAAGGTAAGGCGGCTCGGTGTTGGACAGCTTCTGGAGCATATTGGTGACCGAGGCGGGGGAGATGGCCATCAGGTCCGCCAATTCGCTGGTCGTTGCCAGCCCGCCATCACGGGTCAGTTCATAGATCCGCTTCAAATAATCCTGGATGTTGGGGCTTAATTCTTTTGGCATGAGAATCCTTTATGGAAGGGTAAAACTATTATTTAGGCTTACCTAAAAGTAGTCTAGCACAGGGCGGGGCATTCGTCAACAGGGGAGCTTTTGGATGTCTCAAGCCCGGTCAATTTAAATGGAATACCCCCAACTCGATGGGGGCGTTGGCGGACGATGGGTCGCCGCCGGAGGGCGGCCTGTTTGCGGCAGGTCTTTGCCTCAGCAGGTTCCGCCTCTGCCCTTCGGTCCAAATCGTCTTCTTCACCCCATTTGCGGATGGCCGGGACAAAGAGGGCGATCAGGCTGGCCGTAATGGTCAGGACCCTGTCGATGATAAACCAGAGCTGGTTGTTGGTCGCATCGGCGACAGGGCCAGTCCGTACCTATCGGAGGTCGCCAGGCCTTGAACGCCTGGGTTTTGGGCAGCTTGAATTTCAGCCAGGCAGTGATTTGGGCGGTATTTTGGTGAAGATAAGGGCCAACAGGAGTCATGGAAGGATGCCCTGGGGTATTTGTCTGGCTGCAACAGGGTGCAGTCAATAAACCTCTGGCGGCAGAGTGTAAGGGGTCCATATTCAGGGCTGTCGGATAGCGGAAAAGTTATTCCAGGAAAACCTCGACGTGTTCGCCGTCTTCCTCGTCAAAGACATCCACGATTTGGCCGATCTCACCGGAGTTCAACCAGGCGTTCAGATCTTCCATATCGAGACCTTCGATTTCGGGTGCAAACCGGGCACCCATCCGCAATCCTGAATTGATCAGAGAGACGGGGAGGCTGACATTGACGCGGGCTTTGCCGGTGTCGGTGTCGGTGATGAGCACCCGCAAGTAGTGGGGCTTTTTTCCACCTGTAGGGCCGGCGGCGGAGGGCGGACTGGCCGGGGCTGAGGGTTCACTGATCTCTTCCAAGGCTTCGATGAGACGGGCGCCTTCTGCCGCGGAAATCTTTCCTTCCTGGATCATCATCAAGATGCGCATTCTTTCTTCAGTTGAGGCCATGTCTATTCTCCTTTCCTGGATTCCACCTCAAGGCCAGAGAGGAGCTGCTGGGCCTGGAGGGGAGAGATTTTGCCTTGTTCGAGATCGTCCAGGATCCTGCGGCGATCTTCGGGGGAGAGCGTGGGTTCTTCTTCTTTGCCGGGTTCAAACCCCAAGGCTCGGATGACTTCATAAAGGCGGTTGCGCAGTGTGGGGTAGGAGAGGCTGAGTTCCTCTTCCATCCGGTTGAAACGCCCCTCACAGCGCACAAAGGTCAGAACGAAATTGACCTGTTCATCCGTGAGTTCGGAGAAAGGGCCGGAATGCGGCTGGAAATGGCCTTCAATGACTGAATCACACCGGGGACAAAAGAACCGGGTGACCAGGATATCGGAATGGCAGATGGGACATTTTTCAGGTAATTGCTGCATAGCGGCCTCCTCACTTACAAGCCGACTGACCGGGTTTCAAATAAGAGGTTATAATCCTTATTGAAAATATTGATGAGGATACTCATTTTATCAATAATCTGATAAAGATAATTCAAGATCTGTGGAACACCACTCTCTTAGTGTAACACAAACTTCAATATTGTCAATGCAATTATTGACAATATTTATTTTTAACCGCAAACACTTACACAAAATCAATTTCTACTTTTGTTAAACAAAGCATTGATCACAAAAAGTGAAGCTGGCGAAGGGCTTCTGGCTTTCTTTTGATGATTCCCCAGGGCTGCCTGCGTAATGCCTCAAGATAAAAACTTACTTTAGTGACCTGTGTTGAACTTTGCAAAGGATCGGTATAATGATAGTGTTTTTTTTGAAGGTCTTTTTCAAGTTCCCTAAAAATGAGGAATGGAGATAAACTATGATAAAGACAATGAAAGTTGATTCGATCTGGAAGGGTGGCATGCGGATTGATGTTACCGCGGGCGGACATGTCCTGATCGTTGACCAGCCCCCTGAGATGGGCGGCAAGGACGAAGGCGCCAACCCCCTGGAATATCAGTTGGCAGCATTGGGCAGTTGCCTCGGTATGGTCGCAGCGATCGTTGCCAAACAGGAACGCATTGACCTTAAGGGATTTTCCGTTGAGGTGGAAGCGGATATTGATACTGATTACCTGATGGGTAAAACCACAGAGGGCCGCGCAGGCTTCACTGAGACCCGCGTCAAAGCGCACATTGATGCCGATCTGAGTGCTGAGGAAAAGAAAGCCTTTTTTGAAAAGGTTGACGCCCGCTGCCCGATTTCCGACATCCTGATCAACAGCGCCGAAATCGTTTTCGAAGTTGATTAGCCGACCCTGAAAACAGTAAAAGAAAAAGCCACTTTTTGAGTGGCTTTTTACTGTTAATCAGCAATTGATATTTGGACGGAGGGGGAACTGAGAATATGGGTATAATGGAAAAAAAGCTGGCAGGAGGCCAAATGCCGCAACCGATTGTTGAATGTATCCCCAATTTTTCTGAAGCCAGAAGGCCGGAAGTCATCGCTGAGATCATGAATGCGGTCAATGCTGTTGCCGGCGTTCGGGTATTGGACCAGCACTCCGATATTGACCATAACCGCACGGTGGTGACCTTTGTCGGCGCGCCGGAGGTGGTGGAAGCGGCGGCCTACGAGGCGATTGCCAAGGCTGCCGAATTGATTGATCTGGAGCATCACAAAGGGGAGCATCCCCGGATCGGCGCGACGGATGTGGTGCCCTTTGTGCCCATCTCCGGCGTGACGATGGTGGAATGTATCGAAATGGCCCGCAGGCTGGGCAAACGGGTGGGCGAAGAGCTGGGCATTCCCGTGTACCTTTATGAAGAAGCGGCAACCAGCCCGGAGCGAACCAACCTTGAGAATATCCGCCGGGGCCAGTATGAGGGTTTAAAGGAAGAGATCGGCATCAACCCTGCCCGCAAACCGGACTTCGGCCCGGAAAAACTCACGGGGGCGGGCGCAACAGTGATCGGCGCCCGGCAGCCGCTGATCGCCTTCAATGTCTACCTGACGACGGACGATGTCTCGATTGCAAATAAGATCGCCCGGGTGATCCGCAACTCATCCGGCGGCTTGCACTTTATCAAAGCGATGGGCGTTTTGGTGGAAGGCCGGGCGCAGGTCTCGATGAACCTGACCAACTTCCATCGGACCTCGATGGCCAGAGTGGTGGAAATGATCCGCCGCGAGGCGCAGCGCTACGGCGTACAGGTTCATCATTCCGAGCTGGTGGGCTTGATTCCCTACGAGGCGCTGGTGGACGCGGCCGTCTGGTATCTGCAGATGGATCAGTTTGAGCCGAACCAGATTCTTGAATCCCGCCTGTTTGAACAGGGCGCGCCCTCCCAGGATGAAACCCTGGCCGAAGAGGCCAACCAGTTCCTGGATGCGCTCGCAGCCGGGACGCCCACGCCGGGCGGCGGCTCCGCGGCGGCCTATGGCGCGGCGATGGCGGCCGCGCTGGTCGCGATGGTGGGTCGTCTGACCGTCGGGAAGAAGAAGTATGCGGACGTGGAAAATGAGATTTGGCCTGTGATCGATGCGGCTGGCGAATTGAAGGCTTCCTTGCAGGAGGCTGTGAAGAGGGATGCCGCCGCCTTTGAAGGCTATATGTCCGCCCGGCGATTGCCCAGCGATACGGAGGAGCAGAAATCCAGTCGGATCAGGGCGATCCAGGCGGCTTCCATCCATGCGGCCGAAGTGCCCATGCAGGTCACCCGCGAGACGCTGGAAGTGCTCAAATTGGCGGTGAAAGTTGCCAGGATCGGCAATGTCAATGCCATTTCCGACGCCGGAACGGCGGCCGCATTCTGCCAGGCCGCGCTCAGGGGCGCAGGTTTGAACGTCCGGATCAACCTTTTGGGGCTGGAAAAAGAGACCCAGGCTGCCCGGATGCTCAATGAACTGAAAACCATTGCGAAGCAGGCGGATAAGCTGGATAAGGAAGTGAGAGCGATCCTGTCGGAACGCGGGGGCCTGGGGCTTTCCTGAATCTTATGCGATTGAAAGCGCTTATTGTTTTAGGGGTAACCCTTGGATTGGCGGCTGCCTGCCAGCCCGTTGCGACACCGCAGGTGGCGGAAAGCGCACCCAGCGTTACGCCGGGATTTACCGCAACGGCCACCCTTGAACCCCTGCCCACCCGAACCTTCACCCCCGAGCCGAGTCCAACCGGCACCCCGGAACCGACCCCGGACTTGCCGCCGGATTTGGATTGTGGGGAGACTTTCTGCTCTGCGTCCTGGCCGGGCCTCCTGGCGCGCCCGATTGGCCCGGAGGGCAACCAGACGATCGACCCGACCTATCCTTACGCCAGCACCCGCAACGGCACTCTGGAACCACATCATGGCGTGGAATTCCCCAACGGCGCGGGGACTCCCGTGCTGGCTGCGCAGGATGGGGAGGTGGTCTTTGCCGGGCAGGATGACCTGATCGTTCTGGGTCCCTACACCGGGTTCTATGGCAATGTGGTGATCATCCGGCATGCCGGGCTGTTTGAAGGCCGGGACCTCTGTACCCTCTATGCCCACCTTTCAGAAATGGATGTTTCTGTAGGCGAAAGGGTTACCCTGGGTCAGCAGATCGGCAAGGTAGGCATGACAGGCGCGGCGGATGGCGCCCACCTGCACTTCGAGGTCCGCCTGGACGAGAACGATTATGCCCATACGACCAACCCGGTCCTCTGGCTGGCGCCGCTGGACCCCAACGCGGGCGGTGAGGGCGCAGCCCTGGCCGGCCTGCTGTTGGATGCCTGGGGGCAGTCCATCGACCAGTTCACGTTTTCCCTGGAACGCTTCAACCCGGACGGGTCGCTGGCGCAGCGGTTCTATCCCATCACGTACTACCCCGCCGGCGTGAACGCTAACCCGGTTTCCAATGAGAATTTTGCGATCACAGACCTGCCGCCGGGCGACTACCGCCTGGCCTATATTTCAAATGGCTATGTTCAGGTGACATTTACGCTCTCCCCCGGGTCGCTGGGATTTATTAAGCTTCCCCCGAAATGAAGCGATTATCATTATCAGGAATTCTGTTTTCAAAGGAGTAATCTTTATGAGCATCAAACCAGATCGTTGGATCCGCAGGATGGCGATGGAGCAGGCGATGATCGAGCCTTTTGAAGAGGGGCAGGTCCGAGAAGGGGTGATCTCCTTTGGCACGTCCTCTTATGGCTATGACATCCGGGTGGCCGATGAGTATAAGATCTTCACCAATGTCTATTCCGCCGTGGTGGACCCCAAGAACTTTGATCCTCAGTCCATGGTGGACTTCAAGGGGGATGTCTGCATCATCCCGCCCAACTCCTTTGCCCTGGCCCGCACGGTGGAATACTTCCGCATTCCCCGCAGCGTGCTGACGATCTGCGTGGGGAAGAGCACCTATGCCCGCTGCGGCATCATCGTCAATGTGACCCCCTTCGAGCCGGAATGGGAAGGCTTTGTGACTCTCGAAATTTCCAATACCACGCCGCTGCCGGCCAAGATCTATTCCTTTGAGGGGATTGCCCAGGTGCTGTTCTTTGAGTCCGATGAGGAATGCGAGATCTCCTATGCGGATAAAAAGGGGAAGTATCAATACCAGCAATCCATCGAATTGCCCAAACTTGAAGGGTGAACCCGCTTTGAAGAAAATCGTTGTCGCTTCTCTCAACCCCGTCAAAGCGGACGCGGTCCTGGGGGCCTTTGAGCGCCTCTTCCCCGGAGAAGATTTCACTGTGGAAACCGTCTCTGTCCCTTCCGGCGTCTCCGTTCAACCGATGACAGACCTCGAAACCCGGCAAGGCGCGCAAAACAGGGTGCACCGGGCCAGGGAAGCGTGGCCAGATGCTGATTTCTGGGCGGGTGTGGAGGGCGGATGCGAGATCCAGGATGGTGAACTGGTGGCTTTTGCCTGGGTGGAGGTCTTCAGCCGGGAACGGGAGAGCAAGGCCCGGGCAGCAGCCTTTCGCCTGCCGCCCGAAGTGCAGAAGCTGGTGGAAGCGGGGCTGGAACTGGGCGATGCCGATGACCGGGTCTTTGGCAAATCCAACTCCAAGCAGCAGAACGGCGCCGTGGGCCTGCTGACGGGGAACGTGGAGACCCGCACGTCCCTCTATGAGCAGGCAGTGGTCCTGGCGCTCATTCCTTTTAAGAATCCGGCCTTATATTGACCAGCGTCAATCATTCCTAATAATTTAGCAGCAATGAAAACACCCCCTGCCAAGACGCGACCGGAGGTGCTGTTTTACGGTGTAGATGGATTAATTAATCGGATGAACGGCGGAGGAGAAGGAGGATCAGGCCGAGGATGAAGCCGCCAAAGATGATCAGGAAGGCATCCTGCCGTTCGTTGCGGTCTTCCAGGAAGACAAAGGCTTCCGTATCACCCACTTTGGTAAAGGGTTTGGCAGCGGAAGTGCGGTCAGGAGGTTCAAGCGGTTTTGGCTCGGCCTGTGCGGGAGCCACGGCGACCTTCAGGGAACCCGAAAGCGTTTCCAGCTTTTTCTCGCTGATCCCCGAGATGTTTAAAAGGTCCTTGAGCCGGGCATAAGGCCGTCCTTCGACGATCTTTTGGGCGAGGCTTTCACCGATGCCATTGATGGCGACCAGCTCTTCCTGAGATGCAGAATTGATGTCAATTTTTGTCATTTGCTTACCAGCCATGAGTTTCTCCTGGATACGTTTGACCACCTCTTAAGTATAACGTCATTATTTCAGAATGACAATCCGACCCCCTGAACTGTGGACAAGGCCGGGGAGCCGTGCTATAAAAGAGAACAGCATTATGAGACAGGATGGTGGCATTGAGCGACCAATTGAACCGCTTTTGGGAAGAAAAGAAACTGGCAGAACTCACGGCTGAAGAGTGGGAGTCGCTTTGCGATGGCTGCGCCAAGTGCTGCCTGCATAAGATCGAAGATGTCGACAGCGGGGAGGTCTATTACACCAATGTGGCCTGCCGCCTGCTGGACCTGAACACCTGCCGTTGCTCGGATTACGCCAACCGGTCCCGGCTCGTGCCGGACTGCCTGCGGCTTTCCGCGGACCTGGTCGGTCAGCTTTCCTGGCTGCCCGAAAGCTGCGCCTACCGGCGCGTGGCCGAGAGCCGGCCGCTGGCCTGGTGGCACCCTCTGGTCTCCGGCAACCCCGCGACTGTCCGCCAGGTGGGTGTGGCGGTCTGCGGCAAGGTGGTGGCCGAGGGAGAGGTGGACCTGGATGACCTGGAAGATATGGTGGTGGACTGGTTTGACTAGGCCTAAACTGAACCAGGCGGAATTGAATCGGAATGGGTTTGAGGTATACTTAAGCCATCCCATTTATCACGAAAAAGGATCGTAAAAAGGTAAGATTATGGAACCAGCAACTGGATCGGAACAACCCAAACGCGATCTGATGATCGCTGTTGTCCAGGGGCAGGATGCGGACGTGGCTATCCAATCATTGACGGATGAGGGCATCAGCGTGACGAGGCTGCCCAGCGTTGGGGGCTTCCTCGGCCGCAAGAATGCGACCCTGATGATTGATGTTCAAAGCGACGATGCGGAAAAAGCCATTGATCTGCTGAATCAGACCTGCCGGCAGAGGGTGGCCTTCATCGCCGTGCCGATGGAAAACGCGCCCCTGCCCATGCCCGCACCCACGCCGATCACCATCGGCGGAGCGAATATCTTTTCAATTGAAGTCGAACAGTATGAGGAATTTTAGCGATGAAATTAATCATTGCCATTATTAAAGATGAAGATAATGACAGCGTCTCTCGTGCGCTGACCAAAGAAAACTTCCGGGTCACCTTTATCGCTTCCACGGGCGGGTTCCTCCGCAGCGGCCGCAGCACCCTGCTGATCGGGGTGGAAGATGACCGGGTCGCAAGCGCTTTGGATCTGATCCGAAAGAGCTGCAAAAAGCCCAATCAGCCGGACGAGAAACGGGCAACCATTTTTGTGATCAAAGTGGACCAGTTCACCCAGTTATGAAGTTTAGATTTTGGACGAAAAAGGTGCCAGGTAAAATTATCCGCACCTTTTTTGTTGATTTCGGGTGGTAACTATTGTATATTGGTTTTATCAGACAATTAATCATAAGGTCAAAGGAGAGAAGAGATTATGGATTTCGGTCTTGCATTCAGTTATGTCTTCAAGGACCCTGAGTGGTTTAGAAAAGTAGCCATTCCGGCGCTTTGCAGCCTGATCCCGGTGATCGGTCCCTTCATTCTGGTGGGCTGGGCCGCGAAAGCCGCCAAAAAGGTGATGGACGGTGAGGCTGAGAATGCCCTTCCTGAACTGGAATTCGGCGCCGATCTTGGCAAAGGCTTTATGATTTCCCTTGCTGGACTTATTTACAGCTTGCCTGTCGTCATTCTGGTGGCCATTTCAGCCGGTTTGTTCTCCGCTGCGTCAAATAATTCCCGTGCAGGAGTGAGCGCTCTTCTTTACGTTCTCGGCGGCTGCTCAGGTTTGTTCGGCCTGCTCTTTGGCCTGCTGGTTGCATTCCTGAGTTGGGCTGGCATTGCCAACTATATCGCCAAGGGTGAATTTGGAGCCGCTTTCCAATTTAAAGAACTCTTTGCCATGCTGAAGAAATCATTTGTCTCCTGGCTTTTGGTGGTAGCTGGTTATCTGCTGGCCATCGGCATCATTGCGCCGTTGGGCAGTATCGCCTGCGGCATTGGCGCTTTGCTGACCACGGCCTATGGCAACGCGATTGTGATGCATCTGCTCGGTCAGGCCTATGCCGCCTCAAGACCGGCTTTTGTTGAAACGGTCGAAGTTGTTGACGCCGTCGAATAATCCTTGCTGATCAAAAAGAGGGCCGCCCAAATTGGGTGACCCTCTTTTCTTTCCTTTCTTTTCAAAAATTATTCGTGAAATTCCTGCACCTGATAGGTGAAGACTGTCAGGTGTTTCTTTTGCCAGAGATCCGGGGAAGCCCCCATTTTTTGGCAGAGGTGCGCGAGGAACTTTTCGGGCTGTGGCAGCTGCTCCCAAACCTGGGGGAGAAAGGTAGCCTTCCTGAAGCCATCTTGGAGCACCACGCCATCTATCCCTGGCTGAAGTTTTTGGACCAGCTCCTGGGGCGTTTCGTAGTCCAACGAAACTTTGGGGGTCAGGACAGAAACTTCGATTTCAATTCGCGGGAGCTCATCCGGCCGGACCTGCGGGAAGCGGTAATCCTGCAAGGCCGCGGCCATGGCATGTTCCTGCACGTCCAGCGCCAGGGGTTGATAGGCCTCCAGCGTCCCGATGCAGCCGCGCAATTGGCCGCTTTCTGTCAGGGTGACAAAGGAAGCGCCGTTGGCCTGGAGCGGCTTTGGCAGGCTGGCCAGGTTGAGCGCCGGCAGGGCGTGACCTTGGACGGACAGGGTAAGCGATTCTCGGGCGATCTTTAAAAGGAGCGCTTGGGCTGTCTGTTCAAGGTGGCCTGTCATGGTCTCTCCATTCTCCTCCACTGCCGGTTGAAATAGAGCAGGGGTTCTTTCCCTTCACCGGGGTTGATCCGGGAGGCGACGACCTCTCCGATGAACACCGTCGTATCGCCGATATCAAAGTCCTGAACGACTTTGCAGTCGAGGTAGGCGATCGCGCTTTGGATCAGGGGTGCGCCGGTGGCCAGCTCGAAAGTCTCCACACCCTCGAAACGGGGTTTATGGGTCTCTGATTGCCCGGCAAAGCGCTTGGCCAGACTGACCTGGTGGAAATCCAGGATGCTCACGGCGAAGACCCGGCTTTTGCGGACCAGCTGCTGAGTGTGGGTGCGATGGCGCAGCGTCACGAGCACAGTTGGCGGGTCCAGCGCGAGGGAATTGAAACTGTTGGCCGTCATGCCATGAAAGGCATCGCCGAATCGGCTGGTCACGATGGCCACACCGGTCAGCCAGGCCC
>WOYY01000044.1 GCA_011620555.1 Anaerolineaceae bacterium
CCGGGGAAGTGCTGGAATTGGCAGACAGGCGTGACTTAGGATCACGTGCAGCAATGCGTGAGGGTTCGAGCCCCTCCTTCCCCATCCCTCCTCTCCTTTTAATGGTTCTTTTTTTACCGGGAACGGAACAAAGTTTAGTGGGAATTCGTCTTTTAAAATTGGACTTGACAACCAGCTGACTGAACCATAAACCAAGGATCGCTATGACTTCAAAAAATTCCACCCATCAGGACAACCCGCCGGACGCTCAGACCAAGCCTAAAAAAGACCGGAGGTTATTGACCCTTTCCATCACCCTGCTTGTGATCGCTGTCATCGGCGGCGGCTTTTTGCTCCTGAAGCTGTTCACCACCCTGATGGATCAGCCTCTCGGCGATCCTCTGGATCTGCCGGCAACTGAGACCCAGCAGGCCGAGGAAGAAAATGCCAGCCTTTTGACCACGGAAGGCCCCCCACCGGTTTGCGGCGACGTCGCGGAAATGACTCTGCTGGTGGTCGGCACGGATTTCAGAGGCGGCAATTACCTTTATGGCCTCGCCGATGTGATCCGGATCGTCCATATTGACTTCACCACTCCCCAGGTGAATATGGTTGCGCTGCCCAGGGCGACCCTGATCGAAGAGCCAGGACCGAATTTGGAAGTGGCTGCGCCAGTCTTGCTCAACCAGACTTACCTCTTCGGCACTCAGGGAATGGGACACTTCTCCGGCTCTGGCTATGGCGCTGGCGCCCTGGCGGAATCCCTGCAAACCAATTTTGGCGTGAGCGTGGACAATTATCTGGTGATCAATTTCTCAGCTTTTGAGAATTTCATTGACAGCATCGGGGGCATTTATGTCACGCTGCCCAGTGCGGTGGATGCGGAGCCTGCGGCCACCTTCCCAGCCGGCACCCAATGGCTAGACGGAGAAAATGCGTTGATCCTCGCCCGCAACCGGAAGAATTCATCCGACAACATTCGAATTGATTATCAATCGATCATCATCCAGGGCATTTTGGAGCGTTTGACCGACCCAACCGTGCTGAGCCGATTGCCGGACATCCTCGACGCTTTCCAGTCTGTTGTCCTCACAGATCTCTCACCCTCCCAAATCCAAACGGGAATCTGCATGATCGAAAAAATGGATCTGGCAAGCATCCAGTATTTCAATCCTGGGGAAGACCTGATCACCTACGGCCGGACCTATATCCCCACCGTAAGCAAGGAAATGGACGTTTTTTTCTGGGACCAGGATTTGGTGGACTGGATTCATAAGTCGCTGATTTCCGTCCCCACGGAGTAATTCGACCCAAAAAATGAAAGAACCCGCCGATTAGCAGGTTCTTTTTTATAACAAGTTGAATAAATATTAATCTAACGAAAATACCAGAATCCTCAAATTTATTCCCAATTAATCGCGAATCCGCGCCTTGCTGACGCTTTTCAACATGGGGGCCCCGGGTAATATAAAAATGTTTTTAGGGGTTAGATGGGAATATTGTGCAGATTAATGCCTGCTAAACCGTTCTGCTTATCAGATGGAAATAGGGGGAGGAGCGATGTGAGTTGAAAAAATCTTGTGACAAATGTGTTATTGGTCTTTCGGTGAACGGCTGCCCAATTGCTTGAGGACTGTTCCGTTCCGCCAGGCCACCCTGGCATTGATGGTCACGGGCTCAAAATCACCCTCGCCGATGATGCAATTGATCAGGTGCTGGGTGGCAAGGTATCCCCGTTCGAAATTCGGGACTGAGATGGTCGTCAGGCCCAAAGCTTCGGCCGGCTTTTCGTCATCGAATCCGGTTACGGCAATGTCCTGGGGAATGCGGAGGCCGCTTTCCCGGAAGGCTTCGATCATACCAAAGGCCATATCGTCATTGGCCGAGACGACAATTTCCGGCAGCTGCTTTGAGAGCAGGAGGATTTTTGCGGCCTGGTAACCGCTTTGTTCCGTATAGTCGCCATGCAGGTGGTGTTCCGGCGCAATTTTCAATCCGTGGGAACGCAGCACCTCCGCCATGGCGGCATAGCGCTCCTGGTTATCCAAAGTCGATTCAACCCCGGCCAGGAAAGCAAATTTACGATACCCGCGGTGATAGAGGCCTTCGATCAGCTCGCTCATCACCGAATAATTGTCCAGTAAAATGCTCTTTGCGCCCTGGTGTTTGAGCGGGCGGTCCAGCGAAATGATAGGGTAGTCCTTTGAGGCTTTCTGGAGGATGAGCTGGTCCTGAACCCGCCTGTCCAGGATGATGGAGCCGCAAGTGATGCTGGGATGCATGAACTTGCTGCAGGTTTTTGCGGAACAAACCAGGAGGTCGTACCCCCTCAGGTTGGTGTATTGGTTGATGCCCTTGATGATCTGCAGGTAAAACTGGCGGTCGAAGTCGCTGAAGACGAATAGAAGCGTTTTGCTTTTCCCCGATTTGAGCCCTTTGCTCGCGGGGTTGGGCTGATAATTCATCTCCTCACAGAGGGCGAATATCCTTTCCCGCACTTTTTCACTGACATTGGGTTTGCCATTGAGGGCGTTTGAGACGGTTGAAGGAGAGACGTCCGCGGCTTTTGCTATTTCCTTGATGGTGATCATGGTGTTCTCTCCTTGTTTCAATTTATACGATTATCGTGGCCTAAGTGAGTGAATTTATGTAAATTATTACATAAATTTAAGGCCTGCGTCAAGCCTGATTTCAGGGAGATTCCCCAAAGTGTGCGGGTAATTACGGTAAATTTCTGTAAAAGGCGGACCAAAACGGCGTTTATGGACTTTATTTGTGAAAATGCCAGTAAAACGTTGCACTACGAAATTGGTCTTGTTCGGCGTTACGCCCTTTGCCTGCCTTGTTTGGGGTGGGAAAGGGATGGATTTAATGGACGCGATCAGGGTGAAAAGTTACACTCGCTTTGAAAATAACAGGTCGACGTGTGTATCCAAGTGCCAAGGGAGAACACGCTGGAAGTTCAGAAATTGCACCTGCCGATTTACCACACGATAGGTGAAATGCTGGAAGAACGCTACTGTGGTTAGACAAAAGTACTTGTAAGATAAAAACCAGAGCGTCAAGGCTCTGGTTTTTTAGTAGCGGGGCTTGGATTCGAACCAAGGACCTCCGGGTTATGAGCCCGACGAGCTACCACTGCTCTACCCCGCATCAGGATAAGGATTGTAAGACATAAGAAGGGGTTTGTCAAGGAAGAGGCCTTGACAGGAAGAGGCCTTGACAGGAAGAGGCCTTGACTGCGTTTCAGCGAAAAATGAAACAGGAAATAGTTTTGTTGTTCATTGAAATGAACAACAAAACTAACCCTGTGTGTTCTTCCGGCTGGCTGTTCCGCTATAAACAAAAACGAGCCATGCAAAAACTCCCGCAAACACACTGTACACAATCAATGCGATCAACAAGGGAAGATGAAACCCATTTGTGAATAAAAAATTTGCAAGGGTAAGCGCCCCGATTGTAAAGTGTGTTAAATTTCCCATAGAAGTCGGTCTGGCAAAAATCCCGCCGATGGCGCTATCTTTTGCGATCCAATTGGTTACTGCCAAAGATAAATAGAGCGAGCCCAGAATCTGTATCACAATAGGTAGGGGATTAGCCCCCTGCAAGTTCAAAACCGCTAATAATTCCTGCGGTGCGAATAGTGCAAACACACCTACCAGACCAAGAACAAGACTGCTTGTTGTCATTAATATTTTTGTATTCATGTATGGCCCTTATTTAGAAAAGAACGTCATGAGGTCATCGTGTGAGCATGTTCCACGCTTGAGCATCAGCCTTTTGGATATCGCGTACGTTGTTTCCCATAGGTTGAGCATCGTAATCCTTTATTGCCTGATGGAAAGCTGGTATATTGCTGTCACAGATGTTAAAATTGTCCCGCCTTAGATTTTAACCTGATAAGTGATTTTATGGCAAATGATCCTCGAGAGATGTCTTTCTGGCAGCATTTAACCGAACTGCGCAAGCGGCTGGTCTATGCTGTTTTGGGAATTGTGGTGGGTATTGGGGTGGCCATTGTCTTTGCGGACCGCATCCTGGAGTTGATTGCCCAGCCCATCGGCGGGTTTGGCTCGCTCCTATCCCTGGAGGTCACTGAGAATATTGGCGTTTTCATGCGGGTGACCCTGCTGGGCGGGTTCATCCTCTCACTTCCTTTCACTTTTTTGCAGATCTACCTCTTCATAAAACCGGGCTTGAAGCCGAAAGAAAGGCAATGGGTGCTGCGCGCCGTGCCTCTGGCCGTGATCCTGTTCCTGCTGGGCGCGGCTTTTTCTTATTTTGTGATGCTGCCCAACGCGATCCCGGTGCTGGTTCAATTCAGCGGACCGGAAGTCCTGCCGAAATGGAAGAGCTATGTCGATTTTGTGACCAGTCTGATCTTCTGGTCTGGGGTCAGTTTTGAGATGCCCCTGGTGGCCTTCGTTCTGGCAAAATTCGGAATCATCTCAGCCCGGCAGCTGCTCAAAGGTTGGCGGATTGCCCTGGTGGTGATCGGATTCGCCGCCGCGGTGATCACACCGACCGGAGACCCGATCAATATGATCATTTTAATGGTTCCATTGATACTCTTATATGCATTGAGTATACTATTAGCATCTATGGCACGAAAAGATGAGCAAGGAGACAATTCATGATTGGAAATATTCGCTGGCCTGAATTACTGCTTTTTCTGGTGATCATTCTGCTGGTGTTCGGCGTGGGCCGGATCAGCAAGATCGCAGGTGAGCTGGGAAGCGGGATTCGCGCTTTTAAAGACGGGCTTTCTGGGGATGAAGAGAAAAAGAAGGGAGAGGATAGCGGAACATCATCGAAACTGGATGACTAATCGCTTCATGGCCGATGGAAATCTTCAACGTCGGGGCGCTTGAATTCTTTTTTATCCTCCTGCTTGCCTTCCTGGTTTTAGGCCCCAAGAAAACCGTGGAAGTGGCGGGAGAGGTTGGACGGTGGATCAAGGAATTTGTAAAATCGCCGATCTGGAGGGACATCGTCAACACATCCAGAGATATCAAGGATATGCCCCGGAAAATTATGGATGATGTGGAAATCCAGAAGACGCTTGAAGAGATCGAGCGTTCCACCAGGGTTGTGAACGAGGAGCTCCACCGGTCGGCTGGCCAACCCTATGATGTGGGTAAAATCCTCCCGCCCAATTCGGAGGAGCCGCCGGAGCTTCCTGATGAGCCGGAAGGCGGACAAGTACAGGATTTGCCCTGAAAATATAAAACGGTCTGGTGATCTGAACCAGACCGTTTGTGATTCAAATTGGGGGAATTTAATCCTGGGTGAAGACCCCTTTGATGGCCTCGCCGGGGTAAGATTCGCCTCCAGCGATCACTTCCCGGCCCAGGTCTATCTTTCCCCAAAGGTTCCAGAAAATTGCACCCCGGACTCTATCCTCTTCGAGGTAAACAACCGCGCCTTTTTCAAAGGGTTCGATCCAATCCTCCACGATCTTCGCATCCTTGTGCAATTCGCCCAGGGCTTCGTAGCCCATGTCAAAGAGGTCGGAATAGAAGAAGGGGAAGTGAGTGTAGGGCTGCTTGGCGCCGGCCATGTTCCTGCCGGCGGCCATCCCCATGGTGTTGGCGTTATCCTCATGTTCAACCCGGGTGCGTTTGCCCAGGGCTGGATTATAGAAATTGGCCACATCCCCGGCCGCGTAGATATCAGGATCACTCGTTTGGAGGTAGTCGTTCACAATGATCCCATTGTCAACGGTTAAACCGGCCTCTTCAGCAAGATAGATATTGGGTCTGATGCCGACCCCTACCACAACACCATCGAAATCCGCCTTTGAGGTTTCCCCGGTTCTCTGGTCGGCGAATTGAACGCTGAATTTCTCCCCCTGCTTTTCCACGGCATTAACCAGGTTGCCCGCCAAGACTTTCACGCCTTTGCCCTGATAATACTGGTTCATGTGGAGGGAAAGATCATCCGGGAAGATCCGGCCGGCGATCCCACTCTCGGGGAAGATCATCGTCACGGATTTTCCCTGTTTATTCAATGCGGCTGCGATCTCTGAACCGATGAAGCCTGCCCCGATCACACAAAAATCCTGCCCGATTTCAGCGGCCTTGCGCAGCTTCTCATAGTCAGAGAGCGTGCGGAAATAGATGACGCCCTCCGGCAAATCCTTCAGCTGGATCGGGTGTCCGCCCGTTGCCAGGAGCAGTTTGTCATAGCCGAAGCGTTCATCGTTCTGGCTTTCCACCCACTTTTCCCCGGGGTTGAGGGCCACGATCTTATCTTCCAGAAAGAGGTCGAGGTTGTACTTGTCCATTGGACGGAAGATGTCTTCAACCTTGCCTTTTCCCCACAGGCTTTTTGAGAGAGGCGGGCGGTTATAGGGGCCATAGTGGTCCCGGGAGAACATGGCGATGGTTCCGGTTTGGTCGACTTCACGGATGCCCATCACTGCGGATGACCCCGTCATGCCGCCGCCGATGATGAGATACTGATATTTTTTCATTTCATTTCCTTTCAATTTCTCAAGCTTTGCGTTTAATTTTTTCTTTTTTCGTTGGAAGGTACAAGAATTTTTAAGGATTGGGGGTGGATCAGGACTTCAACAGGGGTCTTGCCGACCAGATCGCCATCCGCCTGGACGGCCAGGGGCTGGGAGGTTTCAATCCTGCAGCGTTCCCGGATCTTGAAATGGTGGACGATGGGGTTCTGCCAGGTTCGCTTTGTGAATACCGAGAGCACAAAACCGAGGATATCGGAGATATTGGCCGCCCGCACAATGAAAAGATCCAGGACGCCATCATCGATGAACACGTCCTCCGCCCATTCCAGGGGGTTGATGGCTAACAGGCGGCTGTTGGTGAGCATCACTTCGGTCGCCATAAAGGAATCGCGATATCCGTCTATTTCCACGTGAACGCGTTTGAGTTCCAGGCCAAGGACCTGCTCTAGAAAATGCCTGAAATAGGCGAAGAACCCAAAGCGTTTTTTCTCGTCCGAGTGAGTTTTCTGCATAATTTGGGAAGATACGCCCACGCTCAAGTTCATGATGTAGAACTGGTCATTATAGGAGAAGGTATCCAGCGTGAAGACCTTATAATGAGCATTGGTCGCCAAGGTGAGCGCGTTTTCCAGTTTCAGGGGGATTTTTAGTTCTTTGGCAAGCAGGTTGCCGGTGCCCAGGGGAAGGATAATCAGGGGGACGCCGTAGGGCATGAGCAGGTCAGCTGCGATGGACACCGTGCCGTCGCCACCGGCTGCCATTGCAAAGCTCAAACCTTCACCGGCAGTCTCAGACACCAGCTTGCGGAGCTGTTTTTTGGGTTGGGGAACCAAAATCGTTTGGGAACGGAAACCATGTTCCGTTAAAAACTGTTCTATCTCCAAGCGAGGATGGTCGCCGGTGCATTGCCCTGATTCTGGGTTATAAAAGAGAACGACGGTTCGACCCGCACTCATGATCAACCTGCCCAAGTGACCTTTTAGTTTATGATACTTCTTATCCTCACAAAAGTCATCCTATGAAATTGAAATCAGCGCCCGGTTGAGCTGGCGCAAAACAGCTTGTAAGTTTGCGAAGGGGCAGTAAATTCGCATAGTCAATAATGAAATTTAATATCTCACCCCAAAATTACTACCCAAAACTTCAGCGCAACTTGGTAGTGACCGTAAAGTTAGTGTTGACGATCCGGTTGAAAGCCTCATCCGGATCATTTGAGATGACCTGCTGCTGAGCGCCCAACCAGATTTCGATGAAGGCCAATAACTGGGCGTGGGTCAGATAATCTGTATAACCCACCAGAAGGGTGGGATCGAGCAAAAATTCAGCCAATTGCCTATGCAGGCGCTGCTTGGCGTAGGTGTTCAGCTTGAACGTTTTCAAAAAGCTTTCCAGTTTTGCCAAGCGCCCATCGGTCTGATCCATTAACCCAGAGGAATGCTCCAGGTTGATTGTCAAATTGGACCCCAATTCCAGGGTCAGGGGGGCAAAGGTCAAAGTATGACTTTGGGCATCGTACTCATGCGGCTGCTCAAATATCACACCCCCGCGCCGCAAGGTGATCTTTTCCGGGTCATTGACTGCCTGGAACACCAGCTTATACAGCCGCTGGGGGGGCAGGAAGTCAAAATCGACGGTAGGAGGCGTGATCGTGAAAACTAATTCATTGCCGCGCCATTTCTGCTCCAGGCGGGTCAGCGCATATTCGCCCTGCTGGTAGGCTGTGGTCAGCCCGTCGTCCTCATACAATTCAAAGCCATTATCGGCGCCGGGGAAGATTTTGAGGGTCAGTTCCTGAGGCGCTTGAATGTTGTCCCAGCCTGCCAGGGGGCCTAATGGAACAATCGCACCGGCTTTGGCAAAGACCGGGATAGCGGCCAACCCCCCATAGTAGGCGATCCAGCCGTTGCCTGAATAATGCTCCCCCGAAGAAAAATCAAACCAATCGCCCTCAGGCAGCCAAAGGACCTGGCGGCTTAATTTTGTGGAGTTATCTCTGGGGGTGGTGAAAGGCGCGGCAATCAATTCGCTGCCGAAGGAATATTCGTTCGGGCAGAGGTAGGCGTCCGAGTGCTCAGGGTAGAGGTGGTAGAGTGGTCTGATGGGCAGAATCCCCTGGTTATAATTCTGCCAGGCGGCTGTATACAGGTAGGGGATAAGGGCATGGCGCAGCTGCATGGCCTGGGTGGCGTGAATGGTGGTTTCGGCGTCAAAGCCCCAGGGCCGGCGTTCATGGAAGGGGTTGTTGGTGGAATGCAGGCGCAGGATCGGGCTGAAAACGCCATATTGCACCCAGCGCAGATAGAGTTCGGCCTCTTCAATGCCGCCCATGTGGCCGCCGATGTCATGCGACCACCAGCCGTAGGAGACGTTGGCGGCTGTTGCGGTGAAATAGGGTTGGAATTGAAGCGTTTCCCAGCTGACGACCGTATCGCCGGAGAAACCAATGGGATAGCGCTGACTGCCAAAGCCGCCCCAGCGGGAGAAGACGAAAGGCCTTTTGCTGCCATCCCTGGCGAGGTCATAAAAGTGCAGGTGGTTCAGCCAGAATAAGGGATCAAGCCCTGCCAGCGAGGAATTTGTCCCCTGCTGCCAATCCACCCACCAAAAATCAACGCCCATTTCCTCCAGCGGATGGTGCAGACAGTCAAAATAAGCCTCGGTGAAGTCTGGGCTGGCGATATCAAAGGGAATCGGCTGCCCGGTCTCCGGGTCCACGCCGAGGCGCTCGGCCATCCTGGCATACTGCTGTTCATGCGGGTAAACGCCGGAAGCCGGGTGCAGGTTGAGCGCGGTTTTGAGGCCCAGCGCGTGGACTTCGTCCAAAAATCCTTGGGGGTCCGGGAAGAGGGCCGGGTTCCAGGTGTAACCGGTCCAGCCCGATGATTCGTTGCCAGTATCCACAATGTGCCAGTCCATATCCACGATGCAAACGGAGAGCGGGACTTGATGGGCCTGGAAGTCCCGCATCAGGTCCAGGAGTTGCTCCTGCTGATAGGGCCAGTAGCGGCTCCACCAATTCCCCAGAGCAAAGCGGGGGATGAGCGGCGTTTTGCCGGAAAGTGTTTGGAAATCCAGGATGCAGTCCGAATAGCGGTGCCCATACCCAAAGAAATAAAGGTCCCTGGCCGCCTCATTGGCCCCACGCGGAGCCAGCCAACCCTCTGCATCAAAGACCAGGGAGTGGGAATCATCCACAAGCGACCAGCCCGAGCGGGAGATCAGGCCTGGCTTAAGCGCTGTCGCGCCATTGACCTCATCCAGGGTCCTGACGGTTCCTTTTAAATTGCTCCTGTTTTCCATCCCGTAGTGCCACACGGCGCCGGTTGCCTTGATGGTGATTTGAAGGTTGTGGGGGTTGAAACCGATTTCCGAGGGGCTGTATTCCAAAAACAGGGCTTCGGTCTCGATGAACAGTCGGTCCCCTTCACGGCGCTGGTCATAAATGGGGGTGGGCAGATCCCGATACCAGAAAACCTGGGTTGGCCGGTCTTCAAATTTCTCATCCGGATCATATTCCATCCGGATCAGCATGGGCGTGAGCACAGTGAAACGAGCTTTGCCATAGTGGACGATGGAAGCCTTTGTTGCTTTTGGCTGGAAGTCGCGCTTGAGATAGTTGAGCATTATTCCCTTATCCTGATCAAAATGAGCGTCCTGATGAATCACATCCTATTTTATCAAAGTTACAGCGAAAATTTAATTTTAGGGAACGCGATTTCTCGGGTTATAATGGGCAAATGTTGAAAAACACCATCTACCTAAGGAGAGCGCATGGCTGAGATCGCAGAACAAGTAGTTATCAGTCCTGAGAAGAAAAAGGAACGCCGCCGGACGCTTTTGGCTTTGTCCTTCGGCTATTTCATTGATCAGGGGGAAGGCCAGGCAATGTCCGTCCTTTTTCCGACCCTGCAATCGCTCTGGGGGCTATCTTATGGCAACCTGGGGTTGATCAGCACGGTCCGCAACCTCCTCCAAGCCCTTTCCGCACCGTTTTGGGGGTTCATGTCCGATAAAATGTCCCGGAAGATGGTCATCCTCTTTGGGACAGGGATTTGGGGGCTTTGGACGGCAGCGGTTGGCCTCACCCAGAATTTTGGCCAGCTTTTGGCCATCCGCGCCATTTCCGGGATCGGACTGGGGTGTCTGATGCCCGCAACCTTTTCGATCATGTCCGACACCTTCTCGCCCAAAGACCGCGGCAAGGCGCTGGGGATTCTGGAAGCGACCGGCATTTTCGGCATCATTGTCGCCACAATCGGTCTGGGTTTTCTGGCAACGCCCACCTTGTGGCGCTGGGGCTACTTCCTCCTGGGCGGCTTCAGCGTTCTTTCTGGTTTATTTGTCTGGTTGTTTGTCAAGGAACCCGTCCGCGGCGCGGCGGAACCGGAACTGGCGGGCAAGATCACAGAGGAAGACGCTCAGAAATTCGGGATCGAATTCTCGGATATCGGCAAGGTCCTGCGGATCCCGACGATCTGGGTCGCGATAGCTCAGGGCCTGGCAGGGTCCATGCCCTGGGTTGTGATGGGTTCTTTTCTAATCACTTGGCTGATCAATGAACGCAATATCCCCGCGGAGCAGGCGACCCTTGTCTTTGCCGGGATCGTTTTAGGCACGGTCTTTTCAAACATCATCGGTGGTTTTTTGGGTGATTGGGCGGATCAGAAGAACCCGAAATATGGCCGCACGATCATCGGCCAGGTCTCAATTATCTCAGGTATCCCCCTGACTTATCTGCTCTTAACGCGGACCGCAAGCTGGCCGCTCTGGGCGATCATGGTGCTGTGCTTCTTCACGGCTTTGATGATCAGCTGGCCGGGCAAGGGCGCAAAAGAACCGATGATGCAGGCCGTGACCCCCCCGGAACTGCGGGCGACCGCTTTTTCGATGACAACTTTTATTGAAAGCGGGTTTGCTGCGCTGGTTGCCATCGTCGCGGGCTCATTGGGAGATAAAATCGGCCTGACAAACGCAATGATCTGGACGGTCCCCTTCCCCTGGGTCATTTGCGCCATCCTCTTCAGCTTGTTTTATGTAACCTATCCAAAGGATTCCGCCAAACTCCGACAGCAAATGGCTGAGCGGGCGGAGATCATCTCGCATGCGGGCCCAGCAGAATAAGATGGGTTTATGTTCAGGGCCAACTGAATTTTGACCAAAACCCCACCCGGATGATGATTTTGGGTGGGGCTTTTTGCGCTGGAAATTGGGATGATGAATGCCTTAAAAGAGAAAAGTGCGAGGATTAGCTCGCACTTTTAGCGGGAGCGACGGGATTTGAACCCGCGGTCTCGGCCTTGACAGGGCCGCATGTTAAACCACTACACCACGCCCCCGAGCGACA
>WOYY01000047.1 GCA_011620555.1 Anaerolineaceae bacterium
GCAACAAATTAGCCGATAACGGCGCCAGGCGCTGTCCAAGGTGCGGGACGGCGTTCCCCTTGATATAATCAATCTCTTTCAAAGAATGAGTTGGAAACCAAAAAGAATTCATGGTTTTCCACGCCCCGCCGGCCAGGAATTAGGAGAAAGTTTTGACCCGAATGGTGTGACCAGATATAATTAATTACAGGATGGCTACTAAGAAAAGGAGCGCAAATCGATGCCACTTAAAGATAAGAAAATATTAGTTCTGGTTGGACCTGGTTTTGAGGAACTGGAGTTTTATGTGCCCATGATGCGCCTGCGAGAAGCGTATGCACAGGTTGTGGTCGCAGGGGCGGAGCGAGGTAAAGCGTACCCCGGCAAGCATGGGGTCGGGATCGATGGCCGGGCGGATATTGCCTTTGACGAGGTCGACCCCCAGGCTTACGACGCGGTGCTCATCCCGGGCGGGTGGGCTCCGGATAAAATCCGGCGTTCGGCGATGGTTAAGCACATTGTCAAAACGATGTATGACCAGGGGAAAATCGTGGGAATGATCTGTCATGCTGGGTTGGTGGGTATCAGCGCGGGGATTGTGGACGGGCACGATGCGACAGGGTCTGAGGGGATCAAGGATGACCTGGTGAACGCCGGGGCAACCTGGCGGGATGAGCCCGCCTTTCGCAGTGGCAATATTGTCTGGGGTCGTGTGGTGGCAGATATCCCCGATTATTGCCGGGAGCTGTTCAAAGCCCTGGATGAGGAGTAGGAGACGTGTGCGGGTATTCAAGGCCACACCGTAATTTGATCATTAAGATTATTTGAATAAAGAGCAAGGGCGACCTAGCGGTCGCCCGCGCTTGCCTGTTTAATCCTTCAGCTGAATAAACAAGTCCCGGTGGATACGTTAGTTACCTGCCGGGATTTGTTGTGTTTTGAGTATTTAAAAAATCTAAATTATTATTGGCTTCGTATAGGAATTTCCTATACTGATAATTTTTGCTGCATCAAACTTGCCTTTGGCGGCTGGACCGGAGCCGGCAGGCCCCGCCGGACAGTTGATTTTTCTCCAGCTGTTGGGCAAGCAGGGCAGGGCTTTCTTTTACCCTCAGAAGCAAGGATTTCTCGATAGCATCTATTTCATGCAAAAACCGGGCGGCCGCAGTGGGCCGCCCCTACCACATTTTCCGATTGGATTGTTATGGAGCCATTTATATTGATTTGTGAGGGAAGGACCTCATTTAAGACCGCCCAGGAGGACCTGCACGGTATGTTCACCGGTGTCGGGTTCGATCGGCACCTGGCCGTCCCCCAGCATTTCGCCGTCCAGCCGCACGGATTGCACGCCTTTCTGGACGTGGTTCGGGTTCTCCACCCGGATGCGGTAGGTGCTGCCGTCCTTGCGGAAGGAAATTGAGAAGCCGTCCCATTCCGCCGGGATGCAGGGGTTCATGATGAAATGATCGCCGCGCCGTTGGAAACCGAGGATCGCCTCGACCCCCAGACGGTGCAGCCAGCCGGAGGAACCGGTATACCAGGTCCAGCCGCCGCGGCCGGCGAAGGGCGGCGTGCTGTAGATATCGGCCGCCACAACATAAGGCTCCACCGCATAGCGATTGGCGTTTTCGATGTCCAGGCTGTGCGTGATGGGGTTGAGGTAGTTGAAATAGCGGAAAGCCTGATTGCCCTCGCCCAGCTCGGTCAGTGCCCAGACGGCCCAGATGGCCGCGTGGGTATATTGCCCGCCGTTCTCACGGATGCCGGGGGGATAGCCTTTGATATAGCCCGGGTCCTTCTGGGTGTCGTTGAAGGGCGGGGCGAAGAGCCGGATCAGCCGGTCTTCCGGCAGGACAAGACGCGCTTTAACCGCGTCCATCGCCTCTTGCCCGCGACCGTCCTCCGCGCCGCCGGTCAGCACGGACCAGGACTGCGGCAGGGAGTCGATCTGGCATTCCTCGTTGAGGTGTGAGCCCAGCGGCGTGCCGTCATCGTAGTAAGCTCGCAGATACCAGCCGCCATCCCAGGCGACTCGGTTGACTGTCCCGGCCAGTTCCGCAGCCCGACTCCGGTGGCTTTCAGCCTGGCTGGGTTCGCCCATCCGGTCGCAGAGGTCAGCAAAGCGCAGGTGGTTTTCCCGCAGGAACCAGGCCAGCCAGACGCTCTCTCCCTGGCCTTTGACGCCCACCCGGTTCATGCCATCATTCCAATCGCCGGTGCCGATCAGGGGTAGGCCGTGCGGCCCCTCTGTGTCCCCTTTCGCCAGGGCGAGCCGGCAGTGTTCGAAGAGGGTGGCGGTTTCGCTTGTCGCAGGATAGAGGTTATAGCGTTCTTCCTCATCCGCTTTCAGCGGCTCGCCCTCCAGGAAAGCGACTTCGACGGTCAGGATATCCTCGTCGCCGGTCTGGCGGACGTATTCCGCGGTCACATAGACCAGCCAGAGCAGGTCGTCGCTGAACCGCGTGCGCACGCCGCGCCCGGAAGGCGGGTGCCACCAGTGCAGCACGTCGCCAGCTTCGAATTGGTGCGCGGCCGCGCGCAGGATATGCTCCCGGGCCAGACCGGGCCGGGAATTCAACAGGTCTAGCACGTCCTGCAGCTGGTCGCGGAAGCCATAAGCTCCGCTGGACTGGTAGAACGCCGAGCGGCCCCAGATGCGGGAAGACAGGGCCTGATAGGGCAGCCAGTGGTTGAGCATCCGGTCCATCTGCGGCTCGGGCGTCTGCACGGTGAGCGCGCTCAAGACCTCCTCCCAGGCTTCAAGGTTGGCCGACCAGGCCTTTTCGGCAGCTTGGGGTTGGCTGAAGCGCCGGGCCAGTGCGAGCGTTTCCGCCCGGTCCTGCCCCTGGCCGAGGGCGAAGACGACTTGATGGCTTTCGCCCGGTTCGAAGTTCAGGTGATTTTGCAGCGCGGCGCAGGGATCCAGGCCGGCGGCCACCCGGCCGGAAAGGCCGATCCGGCTCAGGCCCTCGGGAACTTCCCGGCTGCCCGGCTGCCCCAGGAACTCGCGCCGGTCGGTGGTCAGGCCGTGCACGGGCAGGGTGCTTGTCAGGAAGGCGACCCGCTCCGAGAATTCCGCGCTGTAGGTGTTGCGGGCCAGCAGGGAGCCGGTGGCGTTGTCATATTCCGGCACGATGAAGTCGGCCGTGCTGTCCCGGTCCACGCCCAGGACCCACTCAATGAAATAGGTGGCCGTCAATCGGCGGGGTTGATCGCTGAGGTTGGTCAGATTCAGTTCAACTAATTTCACGGGCGCCTTCGGGTCGGTATAGAGCCGAAGTTCCTGCCGGAAACCGTTGTTAACCGATTCAAAGACCGAGTAACCCTGGCCGTGCCGGATGAGATAGTTCACACCCTGGCCGGCGGGGAAGAGGGTGGGCGACCATACCTTGCCCGTGATCTCGTCCCGCAGGTAAAGGCCTTCGCCCGAGGGGTCGCTGACGGGGTCGTTGTACCAGGGTGAGAGGCGGTTCTCACCGCTGTTGGCGGCCCAGGTGGTGCTGCTGCCCGCTTCGGAGACGATGAAACCGAAATCCTCGTTGGCGATCACGTTGACCCAGGGCGCCGGGGGGATCTGCCCGGGGCCGTGTTCGAGCTGGGGCGCGTTTTCTACGTAGATTTGGTATTCGCTGCCGTCAGACGTGAAGCCGCCAATGCCATTATCGAACTGCCAGTCCTTTGGGCGGGGGATCTGCTCATCCACCTGATAGGGGTCGGCAGGGGCAGTGGGCATGAAGGCCGGCAGTTTGGGTTCAACCTCGAGGGCCAGGCGCAGGTGGTCTGCCAGGTTCCGGGACCCCAAGTCCACCGTCAGCCTGGCGGTCGTCTTCAACAACAGGACGGCCTCGGCCGTCATCTGGCTGGCCGTGAGGACGAAGATGCCGCCGCGCCGGTTGACCCAGTCGATGCTGTCCATTTTCGTGATCGCCTGCTGGATGCGGTCGTTGAGTTCGTTGGTATAGCCGGCATCCTTGGTATTGAGGACCACCAGATCGATCTGCAGGCCCATCTTGCGCCAATAGGCATGCGCCTGAAGCGCTTCCTGCAGCGCATCGATCTCGTCCTGCCGGTCAATGGCTACCAGGAAGACCGGGTAATCGCCGGAAATGCCGAACTGCCACAGGCCGGACTGGCTCAGGTTGTTCTGCGCCAGCAGGTCCGGCGAAGGGCGCAAGGCGGGGATCGGGTAGAGGATGTGCGAGAGCAGCTGCTGGTATTTCGCGAGGGTCGTCACATCCAGACCCAACCCCCGCAGCAATTTTTCGCTGGCGGATTCAGCGCTGGCGAAAGCGTTCGCGATCCTGGCTTCATCCCGGTATTGTTTGGCGATAGCGACCGCTTCGCGCTTTGTCTCGGCGGCCAGGGTGAAGTAGGTGAGCGTGATGGTCTGATGCGGCCGCAGTGTGATCCGCCGGGCCAGTGAAAAGATCGGATCGAGCGTAATGCCCACAGAGCCGCTCAACTGGTCTTTGCCGGAGAGGGCGACCGGGTTGCTGCTGTCATGCCCGCGGCCAATGAAGGCCATGCGGTCGGTTTCCACTTCCACCTTGCCGGGCAGGGTGTCATATTCCAAGTGGGCCATCCCGCGCGGCGGCTCTTCGGCCGAGCGTTTTCGCCGTTGGAAGTGCAACATGCGCAGGTCGGCGTCGTAATCACTCTCAATAAACATCTTGTTGAAAGCCGGGTGCCGGCGGTCGGTGGCCTGCGGCGCCAGCACGACCTCGCCATAGCTGAAAATGCGTAAGCAGCGGCTGCGGTTGGATTGGTTGGTCAGGGTGATCCGCTGCAGACAGAGGTCGTCTTCCGGTGAGATCGTGGTCTTCAAATTGACCCGGACGTCGTTCTGCACTTTGCGGATCTCCGTCAGGTGCGGGCCGAAGAGCACGGTATATTCATCCGGCTGGCCTGGGATCGGCTCCCGGCCGATGGACCAGGCGATATCCTCATCCAAATCCTGGATGTAAAACCAGATACCCCAGGGGTCCAGCGCGGCATCCCGCCGCCAGCGGGTGAGGGCGGTGTCGCGCCAACTGAGATAACCGCTGCCCGTGTCCGTGATCATCATGTTCAAGTTGCCGTTGGAGAGTGTGTTGACGGCCGGGCCCGGTTCATGGGTGGGCACGCGCCAGGGAGTGATGTTGATAGTGCGGTTATCCTGGATGGGGACTCTCGATTCACCCTCGTGCGGTTCCTGCCTGCTCTCGACCTGCGGGATCTGTTCCTGCAGGAGCAGTTCAGTACTCTGGATGCGCGGATCGCTGTGGATCAAATCGACGAGGGAGGTCTCGCTGAGGAAATTCCCCAGCGCGGCCAGGATCATACCCTGGTGGTGGGCCATATAGGTCTTGACCACGGCCTTCTTCTGCCCGACGGGCAGCCGGATGGGGGTGTAGTCGATCGACTCATAGAAGCCGAAATGACCCAACGCCCCTTCATCTTCCAGGGCGGCGATGTTCTTCACCACGGCCTGGGGGTCCACGCTGACGGCCATCAACGAGGCGTAGGGCGCAATGACCAGGTCATCGGCCAGGCCGCGTTTGCGTCCCAGCCCGGGCACGCCGAAGCCCCGGTATTGGTAATTTTCAGCCTGGTCGAAGCGGTAATAGCTCGATTCCGATATGCCCCAGGGGACCTTGTTTACCTGCGCGTAGTCAATTTGAGCTTTAACCACGCCAACACCAGTCTGGTTCAGCAAGGTCTCCGGATAAGTGTGGGTAAACAGGTTCGGCATCAGGTATTCAAACATGCTGCCGTTCCAGGAGATCAGGGTGGGGATGTTGCCCACCTCAGTGAACGGACGGCTCATGTGCAGCCAGTGTGAGCGGGGGACCTGGTTCATCGCGATCGAGATCAGGCTGGCCGTGCGTGCCTCGGAGGCCAGCAGGTCATAGTGGTTGCGGTCCAATTTGCCCGAGCCGACCTGATAACCGAGGTAGAAGACCTCGCGCTGGTCGTCAAAGAGGAAGCGGAATTCCATCCTTTCGAGGTAGAAATTGGATTTCTCTATCAGGGCATCCATCTGGCTCAGCAAGGCACGGGCGTTTTCAGCCGATTCATTCAGGTCCGCCACGAACAGGTCCCGCCAGGCGACCCAGGCTGCTTGTTCGTCCGGGGAGCTTCCCGGGTTGTTCAAGTTGTTCAGGTATCGGCTCGTATCTTTACAGAATTGCGGCAGGTCGGCCAGCGGGATTTGTAATGCACTGCCTTCTCGCCAGGGCATCAGGCGTTTGCGGAAGTCGTCATCTTCAATATCATCCAGGAAGGCTGGATGGGATTTCCAGCTCTCAACCCAGAGCGCCAAATGTTGGATCTGCCGGCGGATGTTGGAGAGGTGCTGATAGATCGCGTCGGACCAATAGCGCAGGTCCTGCAGCATTGAGGCCTGGATATCCTGATCTGTGTTCAGGATCTCGGCGATCAACTCGTTCATGGGCCGAGCCAGGCGGTCCTCGAAGTGGCCCAACAACTGGATCAGGCGGTCATCGGTCAACGGTTGTTCCCGGATGGCCTTCTGGATCGAGCGGCAATGGTCATGCAGCGGGTCAATGACGCGCCCGAGGTCTTTGTTTTCGATCTGGCGGACCATCGTACAGAAAACGTCCAAACTGTCGAAAATACCCTCAAACAGATGGTCGGGGCAGATTCCATCGCGCTTCACTGCATTAAGAGACTGCCCCAGGCCGATCAGACAGGCGGCGAAATTGCCGCTGTCAACCGTGGAGACATAGCGGGGGGAGAGCGTCTTCTGGGTTTGAGTGTCATACCAGTTCAGCAGGTGGCCGCGATATTTCTCCAGGTTGTCGAGGGTCTCGAAGGTGTAATTCATCCGGTAGACGAAATCCATCACGCTGATGTAACCCAATTGGTAGGCGGAGGCGGTGGAAAGCATCATCAGGCCGATGTTGGTGGGGGAGGTTCGGTGGGCAACCAGGCCCTTCGGGTCTTCCTGGAAGTGGTCGGGGGGCAGCCAGTGGTCTTCAGGGCCGATGAACCGCTCGAAGTAGAGCCAGGTGCGCCGGGCGATGCGATGCAGCAGGCGCAGGTCGTCATCTGCCAATGGGGCGTGTTGGTCCGTTTTCCGTTTCAGACTGATCCAATAGGCAGCCTGCGGAGAGAGTGCCCAGATGACCAGCAGCGGGAGACTGTCCCAGACCGCGCCGGGGTTCAGGAAGCGGATCAGCAGTCCCATCGCCAGGCTTGTGAGCGGCGCCATGATCATCCGCCGCCAGAAGGCGGCGATCCGGCGCTGTTTGCCGAAAAGTTTGACCGTGTGGGCCGAGGTGGTCCACTGCAGCAGGCGTTTGTGGCTGATCGTGATCCGCACCAGGGTCGCGGCCACTGCATCGAGCATAATCCCCGATTCATAGGGCAGGAAGATGATCCAGAACAGCCAGCGGAAGAAGGACGTGTTGATGTTGGCGATCAAATTCGCCCTGGCTCCCAGCTGGAAGCGGGACGAAAGCGAGGTTACGATATTCTGGAACAGGGTGAAAGCGGAGACGAAAAGGATCAGGAGCGTCCAGAGCCAGGATTTCTCCGCGAAAAACAGCCAGCCGGCCAGCAGCGCGGCCAGGGTGGATGGTGCGAACAAGCTCCGGCGCAGGTTATCGAGGATTTTCCAGCGGTCGATGGCTGAGAAGGGGTTGGGTTCTTTCTCACCGCCCGCCTTTGGCACCCGGGGCATTAACCAGGGCAGCAGCTGCCAGTCGCCGCGCACCCAGCGATGCAGGCGCTCCACCTGGCTGCTGTAATCGGGCGGGTAGTCTTCGAAGAGGACCACGTCCGTCACCAGCGCGGCCCTGCCCTGAATGCCTTCGA
Source organism: Anaerolineaceae bacterium (assembly GCA_011620555.1). GTDB lineage: Bacteria > Chloroflexota > Anaerolineae > Anaerolineales > Anaerolineaceae > Brevifilum. The sequence goes on from WOYY01000047.1 coordinate 7,798, forward strand.
AGAGGTCATGGCTGAGCAGGCTGTTCTGCGGCACCTTGTCCTGCAGGCTGCGGGCAAAGGCGGCCACGTCATAGATCCCTTTGCCCACGTAGATCCCTTCGCCGAACAGGTCCTGATAGACATCGGAGACCGCCCGGGTATAAAGGTCGAGGCCCAGGTCGCCAGCGAAGATGCGCGTGAAGAGGGTTCTGTTGACGCTGGTCGGTTTGACCTCCGTGCGAGGCTGCAGGATGGTGTAGCCGCTGATTACTTCACTCGTGCCTGGCCTGAACTCAGCCTGGTTGAGCGGGTGTGCCAGGGTGGCGATCAGCGAATTGGCGCTGTCCCGCGGCATGATCGTATCGGCATCAAGCGTAATCACAAATCGGGTTTGCTTTGTGAAAGCCAGATCTCCCACGATGGTATCGAAGCTGTCCTTGAAACCTTCCAGGAGGAAACGGTTGAAATCGGCCAGTTTGCCGCGCTTCCGCTCCCAACCCATCCAGGCGTTCTCCTGGGCGTTCCATTGCCGCCTGCGATGGAAGAGATAAAAAGGTTTGCGGCCATGATTGCCGCTGTAACGTGCGTTGAGGGAACTGATCCCGTCCACGGCTGCCGCCAGCAGCGCTTCATCCTCGGGCATGTCTTCTTCCGGCGCATCGCTGAAATCGGTGAGCAGCGCAAAACCGATATTGCGGTCGTTGTTGGCCAGGTAGTGCAGTTCCAGCTGGCTCAGGAGGAAATCCAGTTCCGCCATGTTGGTCAGCAGGGAAGGGACGGCGACCATTGTCCTGAATTCGCGCGGGATCCGCTTGCTGAAGTCCATTTTGGGCAGGGTGCGCGGCGGCAGGGTCGTGGTCAGGATGGAATTGAGCAGGTTGATCGCCACGCTTGAGGCCGGGATCAGGCTCAGCAGCCCGATCAGCAGCCACTGCCAGGTGGGCACAAGATAGACTCTGGCGACCAACACCAGCCCCAGAGTCACCAGCAAAGTGAGGGCGAAGATGGTGCCCAGGTAAAAGGCCGTGTTGTGTCGGAAGAAGAATTCGCGAAACCTGCCGGCGGCATTGTTCTTGAAATCGATCTTTCGCTTGAGTTCGTCTTTCCCATCGGCAATCAGGTAATAGCCGACGTGGCCCCACTTGGGGTTATCATCCGGTGCGCGCTGCGCCAGGTCAATCGCTTGTTGAGCCACTGCCACTTCGCTCAGCGGTGAGCGCTCTGCCAGCGCTTCGATCTGCTTGCGATAATGGTCTCGAGTCTCAAAGTCCATGCGCGAGTAGACCCGGGCCGGGTCCTCACGCAGGATCGCTTCAACCTTGGCGTGCGCCTCAAAGAGGTCTTTCCAGTCGATCCGGTCGAAGAGCACCAAGGTCCGAATGGTGCGGGCAACCACTTCATCGGCGTCCAGGCCGGGATGGTCCCATTCCGGTGCGTTCTTGACGGGCTGACCCTCCTCCACCAGCTCGAAAATTGTGCCAGAGAGCGCTTCAATCAGCGCCAGCCGCAGCATTACCGGCAGCGCCCACAGCTCGCTCATCTTCAGGACGCTCTTCTTTTGGTACGCGCTGAGGGTCAGGTCCAGGTTACTGCGGACCACTTCGACCTGGAAATGGCGCACGATCTGCCTGGCGATGATATAAATGCGCGGCACGCCCGCCTGCCCCTGGGGCGAGGGGAGCTTGGCGAAGTAGTCTATCGGCAGGTCGTCCCGGATCAGTTGGGTCGCCTCGTGGGCGACGTAATAGTTATCCAGGAACCATTCCACCCCGCTGCTGGATTTTTTCTTCTTATTTTCAACCAGATCCGAGAGGTGCTCATAGGCGTGCGCCAGGTTCGCCTCGTATCGGCGGGTGGCGGTGATGATCGAATAGTCTTCGGATGTGGGCTGGGTGGCCCCGGTATTTACCAATAATTGATCGATAAAAGCGTCAAGCGACATCTCAGAGAGAGGTTTCTGCGCGGCAGCGTCCTGCATGCTTTAATGTCCCTTCGATTGTTCAGCGAATTTTTCTGCCAGGCTTTTGGCGATTTCGTTTTCTGTGAGATCCTGAATGATGATCAGGGGGGTGGTGCCATAGGAGATGAAGTTGAGAGTGATATTACCATACGGCCAGCGGTTTTCGCCGGAATAGCCGTGAGCGCTAAGGATCACCAGGTCAATTTCCTCCCGGTCAACGATGTCATGCAGGGCGGCCGTCGGTTTGGAGGAGATCTCAATGAGGGTCTGGAAGTCCTCGCCGTCAAATTGATCCTGGAGGGAAGCGAAATACCGCTCAGCCTCGTTGATGTTGATGTCGATCAGCCGCCGGATCAGTTTACGGTCTTCCTCGCCCAATGGGGTTTGTTTTGGGAGGAGGGGTTCCACCACGATGTGGGTGAGCAGCATCTTCGCGTCCTGCGCGCTGCCAATAGATTTGGCAATCGGCAGGCTGCATTCCGCCCGCTTGGAGCCGTCGAGCGGCAGAAGGATCCGGTCATAGGTCAGGCCGGTTAGAGGTTCCGCCGAGGCGCGATAAGACCGGACGATCATCACAGGGATAAAAGCGCGGTAAAGCACCTTCTGCACCACGCTGTTGATATTCCACTCAGAAAGGCCGCCGCGGCCATGGCTGGACATCAGGATTAGTTTCACGTCTTCATCACGCGCAAAATCAATGATTTGCTGGGCGGGATTCCCTTCCACCACCCGGACCTCGCTCTCCACGCTGACATCCGCCAGGCGTTCCTGGACGGTTTTCAGGTAGGCTTCCGCCTCCGATTTCTGTATCTGCCAGTCCATGGGGTTGACCATGCCCCGTTGGTGGTTGTTTTTCCTCACAAAAACAACCTGCAAAAGCGTCAGTCGGGAATGGAAGGCCTGTGCCAATGCAACGGCGTGCGGCAGGACGCCTTCTGCCAGCGTTGAGCCATCCAGAGGTAATAATATGTGTTCAAACATCGTTAACTCCTCGGGAAAATTCACTATTTATTATCTACGGACACCTCAGCGATCTTTTTCTCATCTTAAGGCAATTGCAAAGTCATTCGTTTCGGGTCAGTTCAACCTTTTATTCTCCTTGGATTCAACTTGCTAGTGCAACGAAGTTGGTCATAGAGGGGTAAGCTAAAGTAAAATAAAGCCCTTTCCAGCGACCAAAGTTGAAGAAGCGCCTAGCCGAAGGCAGGCTTTGCAATGAGTTACTCGCAGCTTACCTATTAACAAAGATACCTTATTTAGCAATTTTTGAAAATAGGCCATAACCCAACAGAGATAGCAAATGTAATGGCTTGATCAGACAAGATATCCCTAAGGATGCTGATTTAGAAAACTCCCGGCTATTGATATATCTTTTATTGAATATATTGAATACCAGGCAATGCGGCGTAA
>WOYY01000043.1 GCA_011620555.1 Anaerolineaceae bacterium
CTTATTGGCCATGTTTTAATCAAAAAGGAGCTGCCTTTTTAGACAGCCCCTTTTTTCACTTCAGACCCGCCCCGCCCACCCAGCCAGTGCGGACCAAAAAGGGGCGTTGTCATCCAACTACTACGCCTCTTTTTTAATTCCGTAATATTCCAATTTGGGGTCTACATCATCCCATTCACCAAAGCCAGCAGCAGACCGCCGGCAATCACGCTGCCCAGCTGCCCGGCCGTGTTGGCGCCCATCGCGTGCATCAGGATGAAGTTCTCAAAATCCTCCTCCTGGGCCATCTTGGCTGAAAGCCGGCCGGCCATTGGGAAGGCGCTGATCCCGCAGGCGCCGATCAGGGGGTTGACCTTTCCGCCGGAAAGAACGCTCATCAGTTTGCCGAAAAGCAAGCCCATCACCGTATCCAGAATGAAAGCGAGCAGACCCAAACCCAGGATCATCAGGGTTTGCAGGTTCAGGAAGGATTCAGCCTTCATGGTCGCGCCGATCGCCAGGCCTAAAAACAGGGTGGAGATATTGATAATCTCATTCTGGGCCGCCTTGCTCAAGCGGTCCACCACCAGGCTTTCCCGCAGCAGGTTGCCCAGCATCAGAGAAGCGATCAACGGGGCCGCATCCGGCGCCACCAGGCTCACCACCAGGGTCACGAGGATCGGAAAGACTACCAAGGTCAGCCGGGAGACCGGCCGGGGGGCATATTCCATCCGGATCAGACGTTCTTTGCGGGTGGTCAGCAGCTTCATCACCGGCGGCTGGATGATCGGAATCAGGCTCATATAAGAATAAGCCGCCACCGCAATGGGGGCCAGAAGCTCCGGCGCCAGCTTGCTGCCCACGAAGATCGCCGTCGGGCCGTCAATCGCGCCAATCACGCCGATCGAGGCTGCCTGCGGCAGATCAAAACCCAGCAGCAGGGCCAGGAGCAGCGTGCCATAAATGCCGAACTGACCGGCCGCGCCCAACAGCACCATTTTCGGCTGGGCCAAAAGGGGGCTGAAATCGATCATCGCGCCGACGCCGACAAAGATCAATAAAGGGAAAAGTTCTGTGGCGATCCCGGCGTCGTAGATCACCTTCATAAAGCCCACATCCGTGGACATGCCGATATTGGCCATGATGCAGCCAAAGCCAATCGGCAAGAGCAGGACCGGTTCATATTCCTTGACCACCGCCAGGGTGATCAGCACCAGCCCCACCAGGATCATGATCCCGTTGCCCCAGGTGAAGTTGGTGAATCCCCGGGTGAGTTCATCAATTAAGTAAGTAAAATCCATTGACTCGCTCCCTTAATCGCCAAAGGTCATCAAGACCTGCCCGTGGCTCACCTGGTCGCCCACCGCCACCTCAATTGAGGCGATCACACCATCCCGGCCGCTGCGAATGGCATTCTTCATCTTCATTGCTTCCAGGGTGCAAAGTTCCTGCCCCTTGGTGACGGCGTCACCGGGTTTCGCGGCGATCGCCACGATCACCCCTGGCAAGGGGGCGGTCAGCGTTTTGCCGCCGCCAGCGGCGCTTTGCGGCTGGGCGGGGGCAGCCGCACGGGCAACGACCTGCTCGGGGGCGGCTGAGGCCAGGGCGGGGGCCGAAGCTTCCGCTTCCGGCCAAACCTCATACCGCTCGCCCTCAATCACCGCGACCACCGGCCGGGCGTGGATATCTTCGACATCAACCTGATACGTTTGACCATCAATCACGACTTTAATCATCATGGCTCTATCCTCTGCTTACTTCTCTTTCAATTGGCGGGCACGGTGAACGGCTTGCCAGGGGCTTATCCTGCCGGGGTCGCTTTGGGCGGCAGCGGCGGTCCGTTTCCCACCGCCGGACATCGCGAGGGCCATTGAAACAGCCACGGCTGCCGCGGCAGCCCGGCGCTGGCTCTCAGCGCTTTCCAGTTCCGGCACAAGGGGTTCAACGGTCTGGGCAGGGAGGGGTTCCGCGGCAGCCGCTTTTTTCTTGCCGGAGGTCAGGCGCATCATCAGGGCCATCAAGCCCCAAAGGAAGAGGATGACCGCGAACACCAGCCCCATGCCAATCCCTGTGATCATTAGTCCTTGTTCAATCGGTGTCATTGGTTCCTCGCTCAGACCGGCATATTGCCGTGCTTGCGGGCAGGATGCGTCTCGGTTTTATTGCCAATCGCCCGCAAAGCCTTGATCACCATCCAGCGGGTTTCAGCCGGCTCGATCACATCATCCACATAACCAGCGCTGGCCGCGGCATAGGGGTTGAGGTAGCGCTGGCGATATTCCGCCTCCAGGCGCTCTTTCTCGGCCTGAGGGTCATCCGCATCGGCCAGTTCCTGGCGATGGAGGATGTTGGTCGCCCCTTCAGCGCCCATCACGGCGATCTCAGCGCTCGGCCAGGCAAAGTACATATCCGTGCCGAGGGATTTGCTGCTCATCACCACATACGCCCCGCCGTAGGCTTTGCGGGTCACCACGCTGATCTTGGGCACATTCGCTTCAGAATAAGCATAGAGCACCTTCGCCCCATGCCGGATGATGCCGCCATGTTCCTGGCTCACGCCGGGCAGGAAGCCGGGCGAATCGATGAAGGTCACGATCGGCAGATTGAAGGCATCGCAGAAGCGCACGAAGCGGGAGATCTTATCGGCTGCGTCAATATCTACCACGCCTGCCATCACACTCGGCTCCTGGGCGACGATCCCGACGGCATAACCCTCAAAGCGGGCAAAACCGACGATCGCATTGCGGGCAAAGCCGGATTGGGTCTCCAGGAAAGTGCCTTGGTCCACCACGGCCTCGATTGCGGTGTGCATGTTGTAGGGCGTCCCGGGGTCCAGCGGCACCAGCTCGTTCAGAGCGGGAGCAAGCCGGTCTGGGGCGTCGTCCGTTTCCACGTAAGGCGCGTTTTCGACATTGTTGGAAGGCAGATAACCCAGGAGGTAGCGGGCCATCTGGAGAGCATCCTCTTCGTCCTTGGTCACCAGGTGGGCGGTGCCGCTCTGGTTCAGGTGCACCTGCGCGCCGCCGAGCGATTCAAAGTCCGTCTCTTCGCCCGTGACGGTCTTGATGACCTGCGGGCCGGTGAGGAACATGAAGGACTGCTTATCAACCATGATGATCATATCAGTCATCGCGGGGGAATAGGCCGCGCCGCCGGCGCAGGGGCCAAGGATCAGACTGATCTGCGGGACCACGCCGGAATACTGCGCATTGCGCTTGAAAATTTCCGCATAGCCGCCCAGGCTCTTGACGCCTTCCTGGATCCGGGCGCCGCCCGAATCGATCAGGCCGATGATCGGGCTGCCATTCGCGGCGGCCAGGTCCATCACCCGGCAAATCTTGCGGCTGTGCATCTCACCCAGCGCGCCCCCCTGAACGGTGAAGTCCTGAGCATAGACATAAACCGTCCGCCCGTCCACCGTGCCGTAGCCGGTGACGACGCCATCGCCCAGGGCGGGGTCGCCAGTGGGATCATTCTGTTGAACGGTGAAGGCTTCCAACTCGGTAAAACTGCCTTCATCCAGCAGGATCGCCAAGCGCTCACGAGCGGTCAGCTTCCCTTTGGCGTGTTGGCGGTCAATCCGGTCCTGCCCACCGCCTTGTTGAGCCTTCGCCCGCATTTGGCGCAGCTCTTCAATTCGGGGATCTACGTTTGCCATATTTCTCCTTAAAGATCTCTGGGTTCTCTTCAAAAAAGCAATTATAACATTATCAACCTTTGGCCCTTCCCACAAGTGCCGAGTGTCAGGTTAGGGCTTGCAGGGTTTCCATCTTTGCCAATCAAAAAAGCAGAGATCTTCCCCCGGCGATCTCTGCTTGCATTCAAATCATTTCCCAACGTCTATTGCCCGAGATAGGCATAGAACAGCTGATGTCCAAAAGCCAAAAAGGCCACCCGGTCAATGCCGATTGAAAAGGCTGTTGCCCTTGAACCTTCAACCTCATAATTGCCCAGCGAAGGGCGCAGCCTTTGGTGCAGGCGGAAGGCAACGGAGAATTGGTAAATATCGCCGTTATCCGAATCCAGGATACTGATCGTCTGGTCGGGCGGTGAGGTGAAAATTGCCTCACTGAAGGTGGCCGCCGGCATGGTCACCGGCTGATCCTCCATCCCCACCCGGCCATCCACATAAGCGACCGGATTTTCACAGGCTACCGGGCTGCTCCCCAGGGCGTTCGCCTCACAGGCGACCAAGGAGCCATCGGTATTCAGCAAATACAGCATATCGCCGTTCACCGCCAGGTCAGCAACCCGGCTGAGGTCAGGGATGTCCTGATAGTCCACACCGGCGAAGAAGTCAGCCGGAGCTTCGGTGAACTGGCCATTGCTCACATAGTACACACGGACGCTGCTGGCTGCTGGGTTCAGTGCATAGAGCAGGCCGCCGGCGTAAGTGATGGCCTTGATCTCGCCCTCGCCGTTCGCCGTCTGCGGCAGCCGCACCACAATCGGCGTCATCCCCGCCCCACAGTAGGCCGCGTTGCCCTGCACATCCACGGCCAGCACATGCGCCAGATAGGGATTGTTGATCGGCAAAGCCACCATATCCACCAAATTTCCGATGCTGCCGCTCTCAAAATTGCCGGCCGCACAGACGAAATCGGCATCCACTTCAAAGCCCTGGCTGCGGCTCTCGGCATGGATCACCCGCCCACCCGCCTCATCCATCAGGTAAAGGTCCGCCCCCACCGAGACGATCCGGGTGATTTCGATCCCTTCGTAGAGCGTGCTCGTCAGGGCCGGGCGGTAATCCAGGCGGACGGCGCCATCCAGCAAGTCCAGGGCGTCCTGCACCTGGTCCCGCAGCAAGACGGTCTCATCGGTGGCGCGGTAGGATTCGGCCTGGCTGACCATCGTCAGCGCCTGGGCCCAGGTTTCCCGGGCGGCGGCCGGGTCCTCCATCACGGCAGCGGCCTGGGCGAACTGCTCCGCCTGCTGATAATAATACTCATACTGCTGGCTGCGTCCCCGCCCCAGATAGACGCCAACCGAAACCGCAACCACCACCAAGGGCACGACGATGGCGATCAAGATCATCGAACTGCGGGAGAGAGCCGGCGCGCCCTCACTGCCCTCCGGCGACCAATGGGCGATCAGGTCGCGGAAGAAGGCGTTGACGCTGGCTTTGGCATTCCGCAGCCATTTCAGGGCGGCTGAAATCCCTTTCAGACCCTTTTCCTCAAAATCACCCTGGCGCTGGTTGAGCGTTTCCCGGGCGGCCGCCCCCGCCTCCCGGCTGCGCGCAGCGCGGGCTTGGGGTTGGACAGATTCCACCTCAGGCTCAGACCGCAGATGGGAAAGCGGCGAGTGCGATGCGGCCGGAGCAGGCCGGGGTTCACGGCTCGGCCCTTGGGAGGTGGACCCCTCCCCTGCGGGCCGGTTAGTTTCCCGGCGAATCGCATGGCAGGGCGCTTCCCCAGCCGGTTCAGGCCGGTCATCTTCCGATTCCTGCGGCGCTTGTTCCTCCTGAATCAGCGGTTCCTCCGCTTCCACAGGGATCGGAACAGCCACTTTTTTCTCCTCCGGTGCAGACTGGGCCTCATGCCGGGGTTCGCCCTGCTTTGGGGCCTCGGGTTGGGTCGGCTCCGTCCCCCGAGCCACCGGGCGGATCAGATTGATCTTGCCTTCGCCGGGCAGCAGCTGCACCAATCCGAGGTCAAATTCGGAAGGCGCCTGGTTCAAAAGCCGCCGGCGCAGCTGGTCCATGCTGGGATAATTCCCGGAAACCAGCAGGGAGTCCTGCCAGGCATCCTGCGGCGTGGGCGTGGTGAAGTAATAAGCCCCCGTGCCGAGGTCATCCTGGTAATAGCGGATGGCCGGCGTGCTGCTAACGCCCAGCCCGCGGTCGGATCCGCTGTGGTCGGCGTGATGCTCCAGCCCCTGATGGCTCAACACAAAGGCATGAGTCTGGCCCGATTGGGCGATGTAGAGGCTGTGGCGGTGGATCACCGCCAGGTTCACCGCGCAGGTCACCGAAAGACCTTCCGAGGCAGTCCTGAGGTTGCGCTCCAGCAGGGTCAGGTTGAGGGTCTCGATCAGCGACCGCAGCGCAGCCGTGACCGTCCCGCCGGTTTTAAAGAAAGTGTGGGAGAGGTGTTCCGTCCAGGTCTGGACAAGGTCGGCTGAAATCGCCGCCGGATCAGAGAAATGCAGGGATAGGATCAGCACATCCTCTTCCCGGCCGCGGGCGGCGCGGCGTGGCGGTGAAAAGGCCTGGATTCCGCTGGCATCCGGCAGGCTGCGCCCCTGCCGGAGGTGAATAGGTAAGATGTTGAGATCATACATGGGCACCTGACCGTTAAACTCAAGAGGTTAATATATTCATTATACACACTCCTCCGCTAAGGTATAATCCCTGCCATGGAATTTAAAATCTATGACCACTTCAACGCACTGACAGATTATTTTGACGATTGGAACCAACTGCTCAGGGAAAGCGTCAGCCCGGTTCCTTTTTTAACGCCGGAATACCTGGCAGCCTGGTGGGAGACCCGGGGCGGCGGTGAATGGCCCGCCGATAGCAAGCTGGTGCTGGTCGCCGCCTTTGAGGGCGATCGTCTGGTGGGCGTTGCGCCGCTCTTCGCCGCAAAAAACCGCGCTGAACAGCCCGCTCTGATGTTCGTCGGGGCCATCGAGGTCTCCGACTTCCTCGATTTCATCGTCACGCCCGCGAACCTGCCCGCGTTCCTCTCTGGTTTGCTGGACTTCCTTTTAAATGCGCCGGGCCTGCCCCAATGGGAGGTGCTCGACCTCTCCAACCTCTTGGATAGCTCCCCCACTCTGCCCGCCTTGCAGGCCGAGGCCGAACGGCGCGGCTGGCCCCATGAGCAGACCCGCCTCCAGCCTTCACCGGTGATCCACCTGGCCGGCGATTTTGAGACTTACCTGGCCGGGCTGGATAAAAAACAGCGCCACGAGATCCGCCGCAAGCTGCGCAACGCCGAAGCCGACCCGGTCGAGCCGGGCTTGTATGTCGTGGAAGACCCCGCCGCGCTGGATGCCGAGGTGGACGCTTTCATTGACATGATGGCGCAAGACCCCGAGAAAAAAGACTTCCTGACCGGCCCCATGCGGCAGCACATCCACAACACTGCCCGCATCGCGCTGGAAAAGAGCTGGCTGCACCTGGCCTTCTACACGCTCAACGGCAAAAAAGCTGCCGCCAACTTTTCCTTCCTCTGGGAGAACCGGATTTGGCTGTACAATTCCGGCTGGGACTGGGAATTCCGCGCCTATTCCCCCGGCTGGCTGCTGCTGGCGAACCTGATCCGCTGGGCCACCGAGCACGGCATCAGCGAGTTCGATTTCATGCGCGGCGACGAGGATTACAAGTATAAATTCGGCGGCGTGGATCGCTTCGTGGAGCGAGTGATTGTAAAAGTGAAGGGTGATGGGTGATTGGTGAATGGTGAAAAGAGAATAAAGGATCAGGTATTGGGGACTAGGTATTAAATAGTCAGGTAAACAGCAACGGGACAAGGCCCGCCATTAACCCTGGCCATGACATCCTCTTATTGGCTCCGACCCCCAAGAAACCGCACCAACCCTTATCACCTCATTCCAGTCCCCTCATCCCTCCCGGTACCTGATACCTGGTTACCTATTACCCAATACCTGATCCTTTATTCTCTTTTCACTACTCCCCCATCCACCATTCTCCATCCCGAATTTCTAACAAAACTCTTACGCCTGGACGCCTTCCCCATTCTTGACGGCCATTTTTCATCATGGTAACATTAATTTCGTGCTGTTTTAGCACTCTCAATCTGAGAGTGCTAAATATTAACACAAAGGCTTTATATGGAACTGACTGACCGCCAAAAACTCATCCTGACTCTCATCATCCACGAGCACATCCGCACGGCTCAACCCGTCGGATCACGCACGATCGTGGAGCAATATGACCTGTCGATGAGTTCCGCCACAGTGCGCAACGAGATGGCCGCCCTGACGGAATACGGCCTGCTCCGCCAGCCGCATACCAGCGCGGGCCGGGTCCCGACCGAGGAAGGCTACCGCTTCTTCGTGGGCAATCTCGTCCAAAAGTCCGGCCTTCCCACCACGACCCGCCGCACGATCGCGCACCAGTTCTACCAATCCCGCCAGGATGTGGAACAGTGGCTCAGGCTGGCCGCCAGCGTACTGGCCAACCAGTCCCAGGCGGCCTCGCTGGTGACCGCGCCGCACTCCGAAAAGACGATCTTCAAACATCTGGAACTGATCGCCACCCGGGGGCGGCAGGTGCTGATGGTGCTGGTGTTGATGGGCGGCGAAATCCGCCAACAGTTCATCAGCCTGGCGGAACCGGTTTCGCAGGAGCAGCTCTCAGCCATCGCCGCGGAGATCTCCACCCTTTGCGTGCGCTGTGATGCCGATCAGATGGCGCGCATTCGGCCCCAGCTGGACGCCCTGGGCGAGGATATCCTCAACGTGCTGCTGGCAGAAATGGCCCTCACCGAGGAATCCGCCACCGGCGAGATCTATCTGGACGGGATGACCAATGTGCTCTCCGAACCGGAATTCGCCGAGTCGGAGGAGGCCCGCCAGGCCCTGCACGTCCTCGAAGAGCGCTCGCTGCTCGAAAACCTGCTCGCTAGCACCGTGATGAACACCGATGTCGGCGGCATCCAGGTCCTGATCGGCGGTGAGGGCACCTGGAATGAACTGCGGCAGTGCTCCATGGTGCTCTCCCGCTATGGCGACCCAAACACCCTGACCGGCTCGGTTGGCGTGCTGGGCCCCATCCGCATGCCCTATGACCGCACCATTTCCACCGTGCGCTTTGTCGCCAATGTCCTGAGCGACCTGGTTTCAGAAACCCTGGCCGTTTGAACGAAGGCATTATCTAAAAAATAATTGCATATTGGAGTGTTATGACTGAAGAACCAAAAGAGAAAGAGAAGAACAACCAACCTGAGGGTGAAAACCCTGAACAGGCGATGGTCGCGCTGACCTTCAATGAATATGACGCGCTTGAAAAGCAGATCGAAGGGCTGCAAAAGGAAGTCGAAGAGGCCAAAGACTCCTGGCTCCGCAGCCGGGCGGATTTTGACAATTACAAGAAGCGCGTCCAGCGGGATGCTGAACGCTCCTATCAGGACGCTCTGGCCAATGTCATCAAGATCTTCCTCGGCGCCAGCGACGACCTGGAGCGCGCCCTCAACCACCGCCCGGAAGTTGAAGGCGTGGAGGGTTGGGTGGATGGCATCGAACTGATCCAGCAAAAGCTGGTGAATCAGATGAAACAAAAGGGTGTCGAGCAGATGGAAATCAAACCTGGGGATAAATTTAACCCGAACTTCCACGAAGCCATCACCCAGGAAGAAAATCCAGACTATGCCGAGGGGCAGATCATTGAGGTCGTCCAGCCCGGCTATAAAATCGCAGATCGCGTCATTCGCCCCGCCATGGTGCGAGTCGCCAAATAAATTACAGGAGAAATAATAAAATGGGAAAAATCATCGGTATCGATCTCGGTACAACCAACTCTGTCGGCGCCGTCATGGTGGGCGGTGAACCGGTCGTCATCCCTTCCGCAGAAGGTGAACGGCTGGTCCCCTCTGTGGTGGCCGTCAACAAAAACGGCGAACGGCTGGTGGGCCGCGTGGCCCGCAACCAGGCCATCACCAACCCCGAAAACACAGTCTTCTCGATCAAACGCTTCATGGGCCGTAAATACGATGACCCGGAAGTTCAGCGCGCCCTCAAACTGGTGCCCTACGAGGTCTCCAAAGCCCCCAATGGCGATGTGCGCGTGCGGCTCGGCGGCAAGGACTATTCCCCACCCGAGATCTCAGCCATGATCCTTTCCAAGATCAAACGCGATGCCGAAGCCTATCTGGGCGAGCCGGTCACCCAGGCGGTGATCACCGTCCCGGCCTACTTCAACGATGCCCAGCGCAACGCCACCAAGGATGCCGGCAAGATCGCGGGGCTGGAAGTCCTGCGGATCATCAACGAACCCACGGCTTCCTCCCTGGCCTACGGCCTCGATAAGAAGAAAAACGAAGTGATCGCGGTCTATGACCTCGGCGGCGGCACTTTCGATATCTCGATCCTCGATGTCGGCGAAGGTGTTTTCCAGGTCCGCTCCACCAGCGGCGACACCTTCCTCGGCGGCGACGACTTCGATCAGCGCATCATTGACTACATCGCGGACGAATTCAAATCCGAGAACGGCATTGACCTGCGCGGCGACCGCCAGGCGCTCCAGCGTCTGAAGGAAGCTGCCGAAAAGGCCAAGATCGAACTTTCCTCCACCATGCAGGCGGAGATCAACCTGCCCTACATCACAGCCGATGCCTCCGGCCCCAAGCACCTGGTCATGACCCTGACTCGGGCCAAGCTCGAACAGCTGACCGAAGACCTGGTGCAGCGCAGCCTCAGCCCCGTGAAACAGGCCCTGGGCGATGCGAACCTGTCCACCGACGATATCAATGAGATCGTGATGGTCGGCGGGATGACCCGCATGCCCAAGATCCAATCCGAAGTGGAAAAAATGTTCAAAAAGGAACCCCACAAAGGCGTCAACCCGGATGAGGTTGTGGCCGTGGGCGCCGCCATTCAGGCCGGCGTGCTGGGCGGCGAAGTCAAGGATATCCTCCTGCTGGATGTGACCCCGCTGACCCTTTCCGTCGAGACCCTCGGCGGCGTGGCAACCCCGCTGATCAAGCGCAACACCACCATCCCCACCCGCGAAAGCCAGGTCTTTTCCACCGCCAGCGACAGCCAGACCCAGGTTGAGATCCATGTCCTGCAGGGCGAACGTCCGATGGCGGCCAACAACAAGAGCCTCGGCAAGTTCGTGCTCGATGGGATTCCCCCAGCGCCGCGCGGCGTCCCCCAGATCGAAGTGACCTTCGATATCAATGCCAACGGCATTCTGGAAGTGACCGCCCAGGACAAGGCCACCGGCCGCAGCCAGAACATCACCATCA
>WOYY01000051.1 GCA_011620555.1 Anaerolineaceae bacterium
GAAGCTGCCACCAAGACCAACGATATCGCTGGCGATGGCACCACCACTTCCACCGTTTTGGCTCATGCGATTGTGACCGAAGGCCTGAAGAACCTGGCCGCCGGCGCCAATCCCATGCTGCTCAAGCGCGGCATCGAATCTGCTGCCAAAGCTGTTTCCGATGAAATCCTCAAACAGGCGATTGACATCACCACCAAGGAAGAGATTGGCAATGTAGCCACCATCTCCGCGCAGGACCGCGAAATTGGTGAGTTGATCGCAGAAGTGATGGACAAAGTCGGTAAAGACGGCGTGATCACCGTTGAAGAATCCCGCGGCCTCGAATTTGAAACCGAATATGTTGAAGGTATGCAGTTCGACCGTGGTTATATTTCCCCCTACTTCATCACCAATCCCGACCACATGCAGGCTGAGATCGAAGATGCCTACATCCTGGTCTATGACAAGAAGATCTCCGCTGCCGCCGACATCGTTCCCCTGCTGGAGAAACTGGTGCAGGTTGGCAAGCGTGAACTCCTGATCATTGCCGAGGATATTGACGGCGAAGCTCTGGCGACGCTGGTCCTCAACAAACTGCGCGGGATGCTCAACGTCCTGGCCGTCAAGGCCCCGGGATTTGGCGACCGCCGCAAGGCTATGCTGCAGGATATCGCCACTCTGACCGGCGCAACTGTGATCTCCGAAGAGACCGGCCGCAAGCTCGAAACTGTGACCATTGAAGACCTCGGTAAGGCTGAGAAGGTCGTGAGCGACAAAGACGACACCACCATCATCGGCGGCGCAGGCGACTCCAGCGCCATCAAGGGTCGGATCGAGCAGATCCGCATTGAGATTGAGAACACCACCAGCGACTATGACCGCGAGAAACTCCAGGAACGCCTGGCGAAGCTCTCCGGTGGCGTGGCCATCATCCGGGTCGGCGCTGCGACTGAAACCGAACTCAAAGAGAAAAAGCACCGTGTTGAAGATGCTCTCTCTGCAACCCGTGCAGCGGTTGAAGAAGGTATCGTCCCCGGCGGCGGTGTGGCTCTGATCAACGCTATGAAGGCTCTCGACGGTTTGAAACTGGACAATGCGGATGCCCAACTCGGCGTCAAGATCGTCCGCAACGCCCTCGAGGTTCCGATGCGCAAGATCGCTGAAAATGCCGGACAAGAAGGCTCTGTGGTCGTCGAAAATGTCCGCCAGCGCCAGGCCAAAGACAATGACAACCAGATCGGCTACAACGTCCTGACCGAAGAATACATCAACATGGTCGAGGGCGGCGTGATTGACCCTGCCAAGGTGACCCGCGGCGCTCTGGAGAATGCAGCTTCCATCGCTGCCATGATCCTGACCACCGAAGCCCTGATCACCGATATTCCCGAGAAAGAACCCCCAATGCCCGCCGGCGGCCCCGGCATGGGTGGTATGGGCGATTTCTAAGCCCGGTTCAAATTGCAAAGCAAAGGCTGCTCCGAAAGGGGCGGCCTTTTTGAATCCAATGGTAAATCTTTCCAACTGGAAGATTATTGGGGGTCGCTGGTATAATGGTTGGCATGTCAGTAACCCTTGGAAAATTACGCAAATTCATCGTTGGTTTCGCCTTGCTGGCGATGGCGCTCACAGCCTGTTCAAACAACCCTCCGGCTGGGGAGGCGACCCCCACCTTGGACGAAAACGCTGCAACCCCGACCGCTTCCGAACCGACACCCACGCCGGTTCCCGCAGCGGTGGTTGTGAATGGCGAGCGGATTCCGCTGGCCTGGTATGAAAGTGAACTGCAGCGCTATTTGCTGGCCCAGGAAACCGCGGGCACACCGGTAACGGATGCGGCCGCGGCCGGGCAGATGGTCCTTGATGACCTGATCGACCAGTTCCTGCTGGCGCAGGGGGCGCAGGAAGCCGGGCTTTCCGTCAGCGACGAAGCGGTCCAGGCCAAAATTGACGCCCTCGCGGCTGAGGTGGACCTGCCTGCCTGGATGGCGCAGTGGGGCTACAGCGATGCGGACCTTTTCAGCCTGCTCCGGCTGCAAATGCTGGCCGCGCTCCAGCGGGACCAGATCGCGGCCGCCGTTCCTGAAAACATGGAACAGGTCGAACTCCGCCAGGTCTTTGCCTACACCGCCGAAGGCGCAAAAAACGCGAAACTTAACCTGGATTCGGGCGGGGATTTTGAAGAGACCGCCTATACCTATGACCCGACGACCGGAGGCTACCTGGGCTGGGTGCCCCGCGGTTATTTGCTGATCCCGGCCGTTGAAGAGGTCGCTTTTTCGCAGCCCGTGGGGATTTATTCCGATATTATCGAATCTGAGATTGGCTATCACATCGTGATGGTGCTGGATCGAGGAGAACATCCCCTGAGCAGCGATGCCCGCCTGACTCTCCAGCACAAAGCGGTCGCCGACTGGCTGACCGCTCGGCGCGCCAGCAGTTCCATCGAGAACCTGGTCAACTGAAATGAGTTCGCGCCCGCCCTCAAACCGCCCACGCAGTTCCTACCCCGCGGGGAAGTCCATCCCGAACATGGCCACCCCTCGGAGGCCGGAAGAACCCAAGAAAATGGGCTTTGGCGGTTTGGTCTTCCTCCTGCTGATTCTGGGCGGCGCGCTCTGGCTGCTGATGATGATCTTCGGCTGGGGCCCCTACAGCGTGGCTGCAACGGCCACGCCGCCCACGCCGACTCAGACAGGCGTGCTGGCGACCACCGCGCCCGCGCAGGCCACAGCGACGGTCACCCTGATGCCCACGGAGACGGCCGCGCCATCTGCCACGCCGACGATCACCCCCACGGCGACCCTCGAACCGATGCCCTTCATCCCCTTTGGCGACGCTGAGACCCTTTCCAGCGACCTGCTGCTGCCCAACCTGGGCTGCGACTGGCTGGTGATTGCCGGCCAGGTCTGGGACCTTCGGCAGGAACCCGTGATCGGGCTGACCCTGCACCTCTTTGGCGAGTTGGGCGGGGTGGCAATTGACCAGCAGGTGGTCTCCGGTTCCGCGCTGACCTATGGCGAATCAGGTTTCGAGTTCCGGTTGGAAGGGCTGGTGGTGGATAGCTCGAACGCGCTCTTTTTGCAGCTGGTGGATACCAACGGTCTGCCGCTTTCTCATGCCTACAGCCTCCAGACTTTCAATGACTGCCAGAAGAATATGATCCTGGTGAATTTCAAACAGGTCCGCTGAGGAATTCGGCGCTTTGTTTGTGAAGGGCTTTCTCCTGGAAAGCCCTTTTTTTGATTCCAGCCGCCTTGACTGAGTTTGATAATTATGGTAAAAGTAATTCGATAAGTATCAATATAAAATTATGGAGATCGAAATGGAAGAACCAATTGAAACATTGTTGGCCTTTTTTAAGGCTTTGGCGGATGCCACCCGCTTGAAGATCGTCGGCCTTCTGGCGCAGAAGGAATCCAGCGTGGAGGAGATGGCGGCCACGCTTGCGGTCAGCCCCTCGACCGTGTCGCACCATCTGGCCAAACTCTCCGAGATCGGTCTGGTCACGGCGCGCGCGGAGGGTTATTACAATATTTACGCCCTGCAGACGGACGTGCTCGAAGGGATGGCGCAAAAACTGCTTTCATCCAAAACGCTGCCGGCTGTGGCGCAGGACCTGGACCGCGGGGCTTATGACCGGCAGATCTTGAAAACTTATCTGGCTGAGGACGGGACTTTAACGAAAGTGCCCTCCACCCGGCGCAAGCTGGATGTCATCCTGCAGTTCATTGCCGAAAAGTTTGAGAATGATCGGACCTATACGGAGAAAGAAGTCAATGCCGTGATCAGTGCACTTAATCCGGATATTTCCGGTCTGCGGCGGGACCTGATCTCGGCCCGCCTGCTGGGACGGGAGAAGGATGGGTCCGCCTATTGGCGAATCCGGCAGGTCTAAGCTCAGGTTTTAGAGGGGGATGGATCTGAGGGCGGCCGCAGCTCTTGACAAAGGCAGGCAGGGCCGCCCTTACGCTTTAAGAGGTTGTTGGCTATCTACTGTTGTTTCCTGGGGGCGATTTCCAGCGATTCGTCGCCCGCAAACAGGCCGCTGAGGGGGCGGGCGGGGACTTCCAGCACTTTGCTGTTGGCAAAATACTCAAAGTTGAACCCGGTCAGGTCGCCAGTCTGTTTGCCGGGGATGGGTAATAACCGCGCGGTGAGCGGCTTATTCAGCCGCAGGGACAGGGCCGCCAGGTCCAGCAGGATGGCCTGGAGCTGCTCCACGGAGGTGCCGCCGGGCAGGGGGAGGGTATCCAGCCCCGTGCCGCAAACCGAAGAATAGAGCAGCAGGTCGGTGAGAGTCAGGGCGCCATCTGCGCCGCGTTCGGCCAGGGTGGCGTCTTCCAGCAGCGGCAGCATCAGGCCGTTGAAGCCGGTACGCTTGAAGGCCGCCCGGTCGAGGGTGTCGGTCAGGAAAGCCGAGGCAGCCAGACTGCCGGAGAGACCAAAAGCCGGCAACCCCAGGTTTTCCAGGGCGGTCCCGATGGAGCGGCTTTTGTCGGGGAAGGGGGCTAGGGTGAAATCCAGCCCTTTGAACTCGAACTTGTAAAGCGCCGAGAGGTAATCGCATTTCTCTTCCAGAGCCTTGGCATGCTCCTGGACGGCCTGGATCAGCCCTGCGCGGGCCTCCGCCAGGGAGGACGCATGACCGAAGGCGTCCAAGGCCAGGTCGGCGGCTTCGAGCGCCAGGGCAAAGGCCGGCGCATTTCCATTGTGGTAGGCGGCCGGGAAGAAGGGCGCCCAGGGCGGGACGTTAGCCAGCGCGGCAAAGCGCAGGTTGGCAAAGCCGTTTTTTTCCAGCGGAGCGACCTGGTGGATCACCTCAGCACAAGCCCTGACCGCCGGCAGGCTGACCTGCCCAGCGGGGGTCGTCAGGTGGCCGCTCAGGAAGAGGTTGCTAGATTGGGGCAGCATCTGGGGGATGGCGGCATAGGTATCGAGTTTGTCCGGTGCGGCCGGCCCCAGCGAGACGTATTCAAAGCCCTCGCTGTGCGCCAGGAAACCCAGCACCGTGACAGCCTGGGCGTAATCCTCCGGCGGCAGGAAGGTGGGGAAGGGCGGCGTGGCCAGGCGGACCGATTGGACCTCATAGCCAGCGTTTTGGAGCGTTTCCCGGGCGTGCCGGGCAAAGATGCCGGCCTTTTGCAGGCCAAGCTCAGAGATTGGCCAGCGGGGGTTGAGGAATACGGTGATGGAGCGGATGCGCATATCAGGCCTTCTTCTTGGAATAGCGTTGTCTGAGGACTTCGGCGATCAGGATCCCGCCTGCCATGGCCGCGTTGAGCGATTCGGCCCGGCCGGGCATTGGGATGGCAACCCGGTCGGTTGCCAGGGCTTCGCCCATGGGCGTCGCGCCAAAGGCCTCGCCGCCCAGGAGCAGGGCGCAGGCTTGGGTGAAATCGGCGTCCCAGATGGTGCGGTTTGCCTCAGCGGTCGCGAGGAAGACCGGCAGCCCCTTGAGCAGGGGCGGGATCTCCTGCCAGGGGAGGGCCTGGATCGGCAGGCGGAAATGCGCGCCCATCCCGGCCCGCAGCACCTTTGGCGCAAAGGCGTTCACGGTGCCCGGCGTGAGGATCACACCATCGGCGCCAGCCGCCTCCGCGGTGCGGAGCAGGGTGCCCATGTTGCCGGGGTCCCGCACCTGGTCCGCCAGGATCAAGAAGCTGGGCTTTTCCGGCAGGGGCAGAGTTTGGGCCCTCAGGACGGCTAAGATCCCCTGGGGGGTTTCGGTGTCACTGATCTCTGCCATCAGGCTCGGCGGGATCTCGAAGACCTCGGTCCCGCCCTGGGCGATGAACCCCTGGATCAGTTCACGGCCGCGGCCGGAGAGGGTCTCATCATAAAGCACGAATTCAGCCGGCCAGCGAACCGCGGCGGCCTCTTCCACCAGACGGACGCCCTCCGCGAGGAAGCCATCCCCGCTTTTCTTGCCGCGCGAGTGTGCCAGCAGGGCGCGGACCCGCTTGATCTTGGCGTTATTGGGAGAGGAGATGAATTCGGTCACTAGGGAGCACTCTGTTTGGTCTTGGATCTTCTGGATATATTGTAACAACAAATATCGGGGTTGATCGGAAAATTTTGAAAGATGAAGTGCGATGGTGGAAATGATGAATAAAACCAATGAAGTCCTAAACTCATTATTGACCCCATCCTCGTTTCTTCCCCTGAAACCAGGGGAAGGATGCCTGCAAGCGAAGTGCAGCAGGCAGGAAGGGGTTTTTAGTCAAATTCAATGGCTAGTTTATAATCTCATAAACTTTTTTAGATGGTTTGAAATGGTTGAATAGAGCCAAGCAGTATTTCCAAAAAGAGAAAAATGGATGATAAATTCTTATTTGTTTCATTTAGGTTGGATTATGTCCATTCACCAGCCGGCGGGACTCGGTCTGAATTGTGCCATCCGGCAGGACGGTCAGCAGCCCAAATTCCGGGGTGTAGTTGTTATGGGAGCAGGGGTAGGCCGCACCGGGATTGAAGAATAGCCGGTCTTCGACCCAGAGCGCCGCCTGGTGGTGGGTATGCCCGAAGATGATCGCGTCCGCCTCGGGAAAGTCCACGGCGAGGTGGTCGTAATAGCGTTTGAAGCGGTAACCATGGGTGATATAGGCCCATTTATCCACCAGGTAGTGGGCCATGGTGCGGTGACCGTGGGCAATTGTGATCCGAACCCCGTTGGCCTCCAGGGTGGCGTTTTTAGGCGGCCTGATCCCGAAGAACCAGTCCCGGTTGCCCTGCACCACCGTGCCTGGGGCGATCTGCTCCAGAATCTCAACCACCTGCCAGGAGCTGACATCGCCGGCATGCAGAATCCGATCGACCCTGGCACTCTCGAAGGCAGACAGCACCCCTTCCGGCAGGGATTTGGCCCGGTCGGGAATGTGCGTGTCGGCGATCACACCGAAGCGGATGGCTTTGGCCAGAGGATCTGTGCTTGAAGGCATTGGATTTTGGAAACCTTTCTATGGAGCGGGATTGATTTTACCATGATTGCCCTGCTGTAAAAATCCCGGCAGAGGAGGCAGAATTCTTTCAACAAATTCAAGACTTTTTAAGAAAACCAAAATAAATGAGCAGGCCCAAGCCCACGATGCTGATGGCGATCAGCCCGATGCCCAAGCCTTTGCTATCGCCCAAGGCTCGAAGGAAGATTGAGGGCGGCCGGGTGGGGGTCTGGGTTGGGGCGGGCGCCCGGGTGGGGTGGGGCGTCATTGTGGCCCGCGGCTGGGTGGGGGTTGGCGTGCCGGGGTCTTCGGTGGGTGTGGGGGTGGCCGTGGCTGTTGGAACGGTGGCCTTCTGGATGATCAGAGTCTGGTTTTCGTAGACCTCGGTGGTTTCCAGGCTGAGGGAAGAATTCGCCAGAATTGTCTCGATCGGCACGCCATAGGCCTGGGAGATCGCCCAGAGCGTTTCGCCATATTGCACGGTGTGGATGATGATGCCATCCGCGTTGGGTGTGACCGTGGCGACCCAGTAAACGGGGGCTTCCGTTTCCTGCGCGGTGATGTTGGCTTCATCGCCCGGATCGAGGTCGCCTGCCAGGGACAGGGCATTCGTCCAGTTAATCCTTTCCAGCGCTGGGCCGGGCTGGGCCTGGACGGCCTTCAGAGGAACCGCCAGCAGCAGGACCAGGGCCAACAGGGAAGGGAGTGTACGTTGGAGTGCTTTTTGCATAATGGCATTATTATAGCGTGTAAATGGATTTTGCAGCAAACGACGGAGGAAATCATTTCTGTCCGCAAAGCGGCTGTATAGACAGGCTCTGCTGCGGGTCAATTAAGGTAAAATCAAGGGATGAATTCAACACGGAGGTATTTAGAAGATGCTTGACATTAACCTGATCCGGGATGAACCGGAAAACGTCCGAGAAGCTATGGTAAAACGCCAGATGGATCCAGGGGTTGTCGATCAGATCTTGTCTTTGGATATCAAACGCCGGGACCTGATCACGCAGGTGGAGACCATGCGCGCCGATAAGAACGCCGTTTCCAAAGAGATCGGCCGGATGAAGGACAAAGAGTCCCGCCAGGCCAAGATCGACGAAATGCGGGAGCTGGGCGATAAGATCGATTCGCTGGATAGTGAACTCAGTCAGGTTGATTCTGAATTATCTTCGATTATGGCTGTGCTGCCCAATATCCCCGACCCGGAAGTGCCGGTGGGGATGGATGACAAGGATAACATCGTCCTGCGGGTTGTGGGCGAGAAGCCGGTCTTCGATTTTGAACCGAAACCGCACTGGGACCTGGGTACGGAATTGGGCATCATTGACTTTGACCGCGGCGTCCGGCTGGCCGGCTCCCGATTTTATGTGCTCAGCGGGCAGGGCGCCTTGCTGCAGCGCGCACTGATCTTCTGGATGGTCGGTCTGCACATCCAGCAGGGCTATCTTGAAAAATATCCGCCTTTTATGGTGCGGGAAGAGGTTCTCTACGGCTCAGGGCAGCTGCCAAAATTCCGGGATAACCTTTACCACGACGTGGAAGAGGACCTTTGGATGGTCCCGACTGCTGAAGTGCCGCTGACCGGGCTGCACATGGGCGAGATCCTGGAAGAAGACCAGCTCCCACTGCACTACACGGCCTACACGGCCTGTTTCCGCCGCGAGAAGATGAGCGCCGGGCGCGATGTGCGCGGAATCAAACGCGGGCACCAGTTTGACAAAGTGGAAATGTACACTTATTGCAAGCCTGAAAATTCCAAAATGGAACATGAGAAGATGCTGGCGGACGCTGAGGAAACCGTCAAAGCTTTGGGGCTGACCTACCGGGTCCTGCTCCAATCCACCGGCGACCTGAGCTTTGGCTCGCACAAGACCTATGACCTCGAAGTCTGGGCGCCGGGCTGCCAGGAGTGGCTGGAAATCTCCTCGATCTCCAATATCGGCTCCTTCCAGGCGCGCCGGGCGGGCATCCGCTTCCGCCCTGCGGAGGGCAAGGGCACCGAATATGTGCACACGCTGAACGGCTCCGGCTTGGGGATGCCCCGCACGCTGATCGCCGTTCTGGAAAACTACCAGCAGGCGGATGGGTCTGTCCTGGTGCCGGAAGTCCTCCAGCCGCTGATGGGTGGTTTGAAGGTGATCAAGGCGGCCTGATGTCCCCCTGGGCTGAGATTCCGCTGCTGGTTGTCGTCATTCTGGGGATGCTGATTGGCCTCTTCGGGCTGCTTCTGGTATTCTTCCCAGGGCTGACGGTCATTTGGGCCTCCAACCTGGTCTGGGGAATCGCGACCCTGTTCAACTATCACAAAGGCCCCTGGACCTTTGCGCTGACGATTGCGACTTTTGTGGTCATTACGATGCTGATGCTGTTGGGGAATATTCTGGACAACATCTTCATGGCCGGCGGCGCCCGCAGCAAAGGCGCCAGCTGGTGGGCCATCGGGCTGAGCTGGGTGGCCATGATTGCAGGCGGCATCTATCTGACGCCGATTGGCGGTCTGGCAGCAGCATTGGTGGTGCTGTTTTTGGCGGAATGGATCCGAGCCAAGGATCACCACCTGGCCTTAACTTCAATGTTCAGCATGGTGAAGGGCGCCGGGTGGGCGGTGTTCGCCCGGCTGGGGATTGCCGGGCTGATGATCAGCCTGTTTGCTGTCTGGTATTTTATGCTTTACCGGTGAGCATATTTAAATTAAAACGACGTCCCAGTTGAAGTTGGGACGTCGTTTTTGTTTGTGTTGTTCTGGAATTACTTCTGGGGGATGAAGCTTTCCAACATGAAGACGGAGAGGTCGCCCAGACCTTCGGCCAGGAGCAGCAGATGGTTCATGGTGGCTTCTTCCTCGACCTGTTCGCTGACGAACCAGCGTAGGAAGTCCTGCGAAGCGTAGTCTTTTTGCTCGATGGCAATGGACATCAGGTCATTGATATTGCTGGTGACTTCCTTTTCCCAGTTCAAAGCGAGTTCAAAGGCTTCTTTTACACTCTTGAATTCATTGTGGGCTTTGTCAATGGCGGGCACAGCGACTTCGCCTTCAACTTCCAGCAGATAATGGATAAATTTTTCAGCATGTTCGCGCTCTTCATCGGACTGTTCAAAGAACATCCCTGAGAGCCGCAGCAGGCCCAGGCTGTTGAAGTAGGCTGCCATGTTGATGTAGATATTGGAGGCCAGCAGTTCGTGGCCGATTTGGGTATTGATCGCGTAATTGAGGTCTTTACTGATTTTCATGGTTTTTGTCTCCGTTTCCTTAGTTTATAATGATTATAACATATTAAGGCGATAAAGTTGGTATAATTTTAGGTTTTACCTTAATAAATTAAAAACTGATCTATTTTAGGACAATTCGCCCCGCCGCGGTGTGCCGGAGACGAATTGGGCCGCCTCACCGGAGAGGTGATCGGTGTTGGCCCAGCTGACCAAATGGCCGATGAGCCGGTTGCCTGTCATTTCAACGTCAATCTCGGTGAGTGAGGCGTTGTGGTTTTCAAACTTGAAGAGGTCCAGGATGGATACGTCAGGGCAAAGCCGGGGAAGGGTGGCGGTGAAGATCCCGCCGTGACCAACGATCAGCAGGGTCTGGTCGGGGTAAGCCAGAATGACTTTGCGCAGCCCACTTTCGTAACGCGCCCAGAGCTGGCGGTTATTTTCCCCGTCGGGGAAGGACACTTCTGAACGGCCTTCCACCCAGGCATGGATCACCCGGCGGTATTGATCCCAAGTTTCATCGCTGGGCGGAACTTCTTCCAAGCGGCCCACATTTAACTCGCGGAAAGCTTCTTCCACAATCGGGGTCAGGCCGACCGCGTCGCCAACGATTTGGGCGGTCTGCAGGGCGCGTTTGAGCGGGGAGGTGTAGATCGCTCGGACCTTCCGCCCGCGCAAGGCTTCAGCGGTTTGCTGCGCCTGCAGGACGCCCTTTTCTGTGAGGGGATAGTCGATCTTTTTGTAGGAGAATTCTTTGGTGAGGTTGGCCGGGTTCTCACCATGACGGAGGAGGATGATCCGATTCATGATGCTCTGCTAAGTTCTGGCTTGCAGGGCGAGGAACAGGGCGATCGAACCGGCCACGGCGGCGTTGAGCGAATCGATCTGCCCCTGCATAGGCAGCCGCATCAGCAGGTCGCACTTATCCCGCACCAGCCGGCGCAATCCCTGGCCTTCATTGCCGATTACCAGACCGATCCCGCCGTTGAGCTTGATCTGCTCAGGCAGTTGGGCATCCGCGCTGCCTTCCAGCCCCACCATCCAGCCGCCGACCTCTTTGAGTCGATCCATCGCCTGGGCGATATTGTGCTGGGCGATCTGCAGCAGTTCAGTCGCGCCCGAGGAGGCGTTCACCACGGCCGGGGTGACGGAGGCGGCCCGGGCGGTGGGCAGGATCACGCCATGCACGCCGAAAGCCTCGGCGCTGCGCAGCAGAGTCCCCAGGTTCTGCGGGTCCTGGATCAGGTCCAGGATCAGGACGAAAATAGGCTCATGTTTGTTTTCAGCAACATGGATAATTTTTTCCAGATCGGAATAGGGATAGCCCCCGGTTTCCAGGGCGAGGCCCTGGTGGTGGGGGTCAATGCCATCCAAATTGACGCGTTTGACGATTTCAATTGGGATTTTTCGGCTGCGGGCCAGGTGGACGATCTCTTCGAGATGCCCCTGGGGTTTAAGTCCCTGGGCGAGCCAAAGCCGGCTGACCTGCCGCCTCTTGGAGCGCAGCACCTCGTAGGCCGGGTTGCGGCCGGTGATCCATTCACTCATGGGGCGGGCCCCTATTCCCAGCGCCAGCTGGAACCCTGGGCCGTGTCTTCGATCACCACGCCCAGACCGGCCAGTTCCTGGCGGACCTTGTCGGCCAGCGCGTAGTTCTTGCTTTCGCGCAGGTCCTGCCGCAGGGAGACCAGGAGGTCAATGAAGGCATCCGCGCTGCTGGCGGCCGTCTCGGAGGATTTCATTTGCAGGCCGAGGACGCCGGTCAGTTCCTTGAAGACGTCCTGGGCGGGCGCCAGCTGCTCATCGGTGGCGTTCTCTGCCCGGGCCTGGTTGATGGCGCGGACCAGGTCAAAGAGGTTGCCCAGAGCGCCGGCGCTGTTGAAATCATCATCCATGGAGTCGATGAAGCCTTTTTGGGTGGCTTCAAGCTGCTCGTCCAGGTTTTCGAGGACTTCCTCGGATGCGCCGGAGGCGTTGGGCAGGGCGGGTTTGAGGGCGGAAAGCAGCCGGTCCAGCGCGCGTTCGTTGGCCTCGATCACCTCATCATTGAAGGTGAGCGGGCTGCGGTAGTTGGAACTGAGCACGATCAGCCGCATGACATCCGCCGGATGCTCCTTTAGGAAGTCGTTGATGGTGACCATGTTCCCCAGCGATTTGGACATGGCGACGCCCTTGAGCTGGAGCATGCCATTGTGCATCCAGTAGCGGGCGAAAGGCTTGCCCGTCAGCGCTTCGGTCTGGGCGATCTCATTTTCGTGGTGGGGGAAGATCAGGTCATTGCCGCCACCGTGGATGTCGATCTGAGGGCCGAGGTGGTGCAGGTTCATGGCCGAGCATTCGATATGCCAGCCGGGGCGGCCTTTGCCCCAGGGGCTGTCCCAGGCCGGTTCGCCGGGCTTGGCAGATTTCCAGATGGCAAAGTCCATCGGGTTTTCTTTGCGGTCATCCACCCGGATCCGGGCGCCGGCGTTCATTTCTGCCAGCTTGCGGCCGGAGAGCTTGCCGTAGTCTGGATCCTTTTCCACCCGGAAGTAGACGTCGCCATCAGCGACATAGGCCGCATCGCTTTCCAGCAGGCGGTTAACCATCTCAATGATCCGGTCGATCTCGTTTGTCGCCCGGGGATTCTCGGTGGCGGGGAGGATGTTCAGGTCGGCCAGGTTCTTGCGGAACTCGCCGATGTATTTTTCAGCCAGTTCGGCCGGGTCCACGCCCAGTTGATTGGCGCGGGCGATGATCTTGTCATCCACATCGGTGAAGTTCATGACATGATGGACCTCGTAACCCTTATAGGTCAGGTAGCGCCGCACAATGTCAAAAACCAGGGCGGACATGGCGTGGCCCACATGGGCGCTGTCGTAGACGGTGGGGCCGCAGACATACATCCGGACTTTACCCGGTTCCAGGGTTTCAAACTCGGTCTTATCCCGGGTCAGGGTATTATACACTCTCAAGGACATTGTACGGATTCTCCCTTTGGGTGGTTGTTTAGGTTTAGTCTTGTTCTGGTTTGGCGAAGATCATCCGCCCGGCTGCCGTCTGGAGGACCTTGGTCACGGTGATCGGCACCGTCTTGCCGATGTATTTGTAGCCGTTTTCGACCACCACCATCGTGCCATCTTCCATATAGCCCACACCCTGGCCGTATTCCTTGCCCTCCTGGATGATCTTCATTTCGAGGGTTTCACCCGGCAAGAGGATCGCCTTGACGGCGTTGGCCAGTTCATTGATGTTCAGAATGGAGACGCCCTGCAGTTCGGCAACCCGGTTCAGGTTGTAGTCGTTGGTGAGGATCGGGCAGTTCATCTGGCGGGCCAGGACGATCAGTCGTTCATCCACCTCGCGGACGCCTTCGACGTCAATATCGGTGATGGTGACGGGAATCGAGGGGTCCTTCTGGAGTTCGGAGAGCACTTCCATGCCCCGCCGGCCGCGCTGGCGGCGGAGGTTGTCGGCTGAGTCGCTCACATATTGGAGTTCATTCAGCACGAAGCGAGGGATCAGCAGCCGGCCGGGGATGAACCCGGTGCGGGCGATGTCGGCGATCCGGCCGTCAATGATGGCGCTGGTATCCACCAGGATACGCTGACTGCCTTTGATGCTGTTATCGTCTGGTTTTTCAGCTCCGCGCCCCCCTTTGCCCAGCGTTTTGAAGAGATTTTGAAGCTCTTTCTGACGGGCAACAAAGATTACGGTCCCCAGATAGCCAAACAACAGCAACGCCGCGAAAGGCAGGATGCTGCCCAGAGGTGTAGGAAGCAGAGAAATGGGGTAGGCCAGGATTGCGGCAATGATTGCCCCGAAAATCAGGCCTGCTGAACCAAAAACAAGTGTTTGAGCGGAAACTTTGCTCAACTGCTTATGAATGGCTTTGATGGGCTTGATGGAAATCCACGGCGCGATCAGAAAGCCGATTAAACCGACCAGCAGCGCGGTAATGACTTGAAAAACGACGAAGGATATTTGGCTCGAAGGCCAAAGGTGCAAAATGAGGTTGCCCAAGGGCTCCCCCAAAAAACCGCCGATGATTCCAAAAACAATGAGTCCGATAAGGCGGACAATAAGTTCCAAAGACATAATAACTCCCTTTTAAGGTGCAAAAAATTGAGATAATACCTATCAGAATAATAACATGCTGACTTTCATTAGTCAATTTATTTATTGTAAAAAATTTATAAAATTCCTTCGGGGTTGAAGGCCCGGATAGGTTTGCAAAGGATTTTCACTCGCTTATATAATTGTATCCCGTAGAAATTAAGATTTGTTATAGAAAATGAACTGAAATGGTAATGGTTGTTTTTTGTCAGCCGGTTCTGGGAGCATTAGGCATTAGCTTTTCTAGGCTGAACCCTGATGGATTGTGCCTTAAAAAGGGGAATGATTAAATCTTGAATCTTTTTTAAATAGTGTGGATCATTTAAATATCTTGATCAGCAATATTTGAAAGGGTAGAAACGATTGTATTGGTGTTTGTAACCACTCGTTAATCTAATTCAAGGGGCGTTTACA
Organism: Anaerolineaceae bacterium; assembly: GCA_011620555.1. Lineage (GTDB taxonomy): Bacteria > Chloroflexota > Anaerolineae > Anaerolineales > Anaerolineaceae > Brevifilum. The sequence goes on from WOYY01000051.1 coordinate 14,634, forward strand.
TTCCCACGATTATTTCTATTTCCGGTTTACCGGAGATGATTTCAGTTCACTCCGTGGTCTGGACCTGCGGACTTTGTTTGACGAATTTGGGCGTAGATACGGACCGGCCTGGTCCGGCGATGCGCAATGGCTGGCTTTTACACGTCCCAGCGGGATGGCAACGCGGAGGTCTACAGCATGCCGGCCGCCGGCGGCAATCCAATCAATCTCTCGCAGAGCAGGGGCGTAGGCCGCTCCCCGGACTGGCTGTCCCTGCCATAGGGCCGATATAGGGGATTAAAGCAGAAAATCCCCTGGCGGGGAAGTTTTCTGTCAAGAGTTAATTTCTGAGGTGGGGTCAGACGATTTCCACCGAATCCACGATGCCGATGATCACGGAGATGACGCAGGCATCCGGGTTATTGAGCACCTGCCTGGCGCCGCCGCCTTCCCGGTTGACGAGCACCGTATCGCCGATCCCGGCATGGGTGTTATCCAGCGCGATGAAATCGCCATTGGCTTCTTCGCCTTCTGTGACCAGCGGCTGAACGACCAAAAGGCGCCTGTTCTTGTAATCGGGGTGGCTGATGGTGGTCACCACCGTGCCTACAACTTTGCCAATAATCATTTTGACTTCAATCTGTTAAGTAAATTGGGTGTTGCCTGGAAGGAGTTTGAAGTCAAAGTCCTCATCAGGCCGGACTTCGAGTTCATCCACAATGCCCACCAGCGCCAGGTCCACCGGGACGAATGTGACATCCCGCATGGCGAGGGCGGCCTCTCGGGAGCGGACCATGACGCAGAGATCGCCAATACCCGCTTCAACCACGTCTGCGGCGACAACCAGCCCGCCCTGCGGCTCCAGGCGCTTGTTCAACGGCTGAACAACCAGCAGTTTCACCCCCTCCGTGCCGGGGTATTTGATGGTGCAGACTGCGGTGCCGTGGACTCGTCCGAAGAGCATTATTCCTCAACTCCCACGTTGTTCAGGACGCGGGTGATGATCGTTTCGAGCAGGGGGTCATCAACCTTGCCGCCCAATTTTGCTTTTACGGCATCCCGGATACGCTGGCGAAGATCTGAGGTCTGGACGGCCGGGCTTGAAGAACTGCAGGTCTTGCATTCCGAAGCGGGTTTGACCGGCTCGGAAAGATAAGGCCGGACAGGCGAGGCGGGGGGCAGGGCATGGGGCTGCACCAGCTTGACGCCCAAACGCTCCGCTCTTTCATACGCCAGTTCCGTCAGAACCACGTCATCACTCATGGTGAGTGAATATTGGCCGCGGGCGGCCATGTCTTCAATGTCGCGTTCTGTAAAGAATTGTTTGGCCATAGAAACTCCTGACAATACCTGAGGGACGATTAAGCGGCAACGCCTTCCAAAGCTTCGAGGGCGTTGATCGCGGCGTTCCGGGCGGTGAGGATTTCGGACTCACTGCCGGAGAGCCACATCCGGCCAAACCGCCCGACGGAAGACACATGAATGATCTTGATGTTGGCTTTTTTCTCAGCCTCATTGCATGCGTAATTGATATAAGCCGCCGGGGCGCATTCCAAAACCAGCATGGTCTCGCCGGGGACGAGGATGCTGCCGCGCCGGAAACGGTTCAGCAGCTGGGCCTGGTAGGAATCCACCCGGGTGATCATCTGAGAGGAAACGACCTGGGGTTTGATCCGGTCTTCCTTTTTGAGGCCCAATCGGTCCAGAACGACCTGGCCGGCTTCCAAAACGGCGGCCTGGTTCAGGGAGTGGACCTCGAACATCCCGAATTCGCGTTCAACGATCTGTGCGCCGGGCTTGGCTTCGGTTGCCTTGACGGCAATGTCGACGACGCGGAAGACTTCATTGCCGGGGGCCATTTCCACATAGAGGGAGGCCATCCCTTCAACGGGCAGGTCACCTTGCGTGACCGTCCCGATGAATGCGGAATATTGGGCCTGCATTCGGTCGATAAAACAATAACAACGTAACGAGAAATCTTCTGCCATGTTGACTCCTTCTAAAGATTAATCCTGCAAGGCTTACCGGTCGTGCATGGCGATGCCTATCGGGGTCACAAACAGGGGACTGGGGGCGATCCGGGTGGGGAGGCCGACGGTTTCTTCGATCACCCTGGCAATGCCGGGGAAGAGCGCAGTGCCGCCAATCAGCGTGATGGATTTGGCGTTCATGCCGCGGATCTGCCGGGCGACGATCGTCCCCATCTTTTCCATCACCGGACGGACCATTGGGAACAGTCTGCTTTGCTGGGCGGGGTCCTGCTTCAATTCCTCCGCCTCCTCGAAGGTAAGGTTTGATGCACCGGCGATCACCAGCGAGAGGTGGGTGCCGCCCGTCGGTTCGTCGGCCGTGAAGACGACTTCACCGTTTTCAATCAGGGCAACGCCGGTCGTCCCGCCGCCGATGTCAACGATCACACCATCCTGGATTCCGAGGACATGGTTGGCTGCTGAGGGTTCATCAATCAGCTTGGGGCAATCCATCCCTGCGGCCTGGACCACGTTTGCTGTGGCCCGCACTTCTGCGAGGGGCACGCCGGGCGGATAGCCGCTGGCGGCATGGGTCAGTTCGACGCCCAATCGCGCCTCCACCCTTCGTTTCATTGCTTGAAGGATATCAACAGCGCCTAGGAAGTCAACCACCAGCCCATCCTTGACCACCTGGGCGAATTGGTATTCCCCGGCGAGGGGAATGCCATTCTGATCCAGAACGGCCAGGACAGTGTAGGCTGTCCCGAGGTCAACGCCGACCCGAAGCGGGCCTTGCACTCTGAGCGGTTCGGCGGGCGCATGCCCGTTCGAACTGGGCCAGATGACCGCTTCTGCCCGAGAAAGGATGTCCTCCGGAGCCCAACCTGCTTCTTTGAGGTTTGGTCCGGTCAAAGGTCAGCCAGTCTTATTGCTTCTCTTCGGTGCTTCGGCCGCCGAAATTTCCCTTGTTGTTCTGGGGCAGGATCATTTCGACATCTTCATGCGGCCTGGGGATGACATGGACGGAAACCAGTTCACCAACACGCTTGGCAGCAGCGGCGCCGGAATCGGTGGCAGCCTTGACGGCGCCCACATCACCGCGCACCATGACGGTTACAAAACCGCCGCCAACGTATTCGGACCCGATCAGGACCACGTTCGCTGATTTAACCATGGCATCGGCGGCTTCGATCGCGCCCACCAAGCCCTTGGTTTCAACCATACCTAATGCAATTAATTTTGAATCTAAAGCCATTTTTACAATCCTTTCTAGAGATAAAAAATGTGACTTATCTGAGGTTTAAGATCTCCTCGACCACACTCCGAACAGTTTGTTCAATTTCCTTCGCGGAAGGCCCGGTGTCAGGCTGACCGGGGATCATAGCAGCCGCCGGAGGGGCTGATAATTCATACGCAAGACGCTTGACGTTGTACAGATGCCGGGTGGTGACGTTGTCACCCGTGATCGACCCGCCGACCCCGCCTGCGCCAAGCGTGAGCGAAGGCATAACGCCGGTGGTCAAGCCGATGGCGCCCAGCGTGCCCATCGCGTTCACCACGATCCGGAAGACAGGCTTTTCCAGCCCAAAGGCCATGATCACATCCTGATCCGTGGCATGGATGATCAGAGAGTGCCCCCGTCCGCCGAACTGGATCAGCTGGATGCAGCGGTCGCAGCCGGCTTCCCAGCCGTCTTCTTCATACCAGGCCAGGGTGGTGGTGAGCTTTTCCCGGGAGAGCGGTTCTTCTTTCCCGGTCTTCCTGATCCGGGTGACCAGCACCCGGGTTCCCTGGGGGACTTCAAATCCGGCCAGGGCGGCCAGGTAAGTCGCCGGTTTGCCCACGGTGGCGGTGTTCATGCTGCCATCGGGATGGAAGAGCAGGTTCCGCAGCAGATGGGTCTCATGCTCATTGGTGAAATAGGCCCCCTGCTGCTGCATCAGCTGGGCCAGCCGGCCGGCAATCGGTTTATCGGCCACCACCGCCTGTTCCGAAGCGCAGATGGTGGAATTGTCGAAGGCTTTGCTGGAGACGATGTAGCGGGCAGCCTTTTCGAGGTCCGCAGAGCGATCTACATAGGCCGGGACGTTGCCGGGGCCGACGCCGTAGGCCGGTTTGCCCGTGGAATGGGCGGCTTTCACCATCTGGGTGCCGCCGGTGGCCAGGATCAGCGCGACATATTTGTGCCGCATCAGTTCCTGGGTGCCCTGCAAGCTGATGTTTTCCATGCAGGCCACCAACCCGGGAGGGGCGCCGTTGGCTTCGGCGGCCTGGGCCATGACCCGGGCGGCTTCCAGTGAGCATTTGGCCGCGGAGGGGTGGGGGGCGATGATGATTGCATCCCGCGCTTTGACCGCGATCAGGATCTTGTAGATCACGGTCGAGGTGGGGTTCGTGCTGGGGGTCAGCCCGGCGATCACGCCCACCGGCCAGGCGATGTCATAGATCCGTTTGACCGGATCGTGGTGGACTACGCCAACGGTCTTTTCGTCCTTAATGCTTTCCCAGACATTGCGGGCCGCGAATTCATTCTTGAGTTTCTTGTGTTCCGAAAAGCCGTAGCCGGTTTCTTCGTGCGCCAGGATGCCCAAACGCTCCGAGGCAGCCAGAGCGGCAGCCGACATCGCCGCGCAGACTTGATCAACCTGTTCCTGGGAGGCGTGCGACCAGATCTTCCAGGCCGCAAAGGCCTTGGCAGCGAGATCACGCGCTTCCTGGATGGATTGTAAGTCCCTGTCGAATTCCTGCATGACTAACCTTTCGTGTAAGTCACGACTCCATCAACTTCCAATGAATCGATCATTGCCATGATGACGGCATCAACCGGGCGGTCTTTGGTGATGGCGGTCTGCCGGGCGCTCGAGCCGCTGGCCGTCAGGACCAGGTCGCCAACGCCGGCGTTCACCGTGTCTATGGCGACGAAGGGCTTACCGAAGGGTTCGCCCTTTTCATCCGTCTGGCGGACGATCAGGAGCTTGCGGCCGACAATCTTCTCATCTTTGATGGTCGAAACAGTTGTCCCAATCACTTTGGCAATCAACATGGTTTGTTCTCCGTTTAGTAAGATTTGGCCGGGGCGGCCGTTTTCTTTTCGGCTTTTGAATCGGAGCTATCCGCCTGGATGATCTTGATCCCAGCGCTGGCGCCGATCCGGGTGGCGCCGGCGGCAATCATCTGTTCGGCTTCTTCGTGGGTATGGATCCCGCCGGCAGCTTTTACGCCGAGGTTCGGACCAACGGCCTTGCGCATCAGGGCCACATCATGGACGGTTGCGCCGCCGCTGGAGAAACCGGTCGAGGTCTTGACGAAATCGGCGCCGGCTTCCTTGGCCAGCAGGCAGGCCACGACCTTCTCTTCGTCGGTCAGCAGGGCTGTTTCGATGATGACTTTGAGGATCGCGCCGTTGGCATGGCAGGTCTTGGCAATTTCATTAATGTCTTTGGCGACGGTCTCGTTATCGCCAGCCTTGAGCGCGCCGATGTTGATCACCATATCGATCTCGCTGGCGCCGTTCTGGATGGCGTTTTGGGCCTCAAAGACTTTCACTTCGGTGGAGGTGGCCCCGAGGGGGAACCCGATCACGGAGCAGACTTTGACATCGGTGTTGTGGAGCAGCTCAGCGCATAATTTGACGTTGGTCGGGTTGACGCAGACCGAGGCGAAGTGATAATTTTTGGCCTCAAAGCACAACTGGGCAATCTTATCCGCAGTTGCATCCGGGGTGAGCAGGGTGTGGTCGATCATTCTGGCCAGGGATTTGTCCTCGGGGATCACACCAACGGTGGAGGTCAGCCGCTCTGCGCCCGCGCTGATCACCCGGCCAGCGCCGTCAAAGCAGGTTTTCACCCGCACGCCGCCAGCTTCTTCCGTCACGCAATTATCGCCGGTCGGATATTTCTTATTCTCTTCTTGATCGATCATCGCCAAAAGGACTTCTCTGGTGATGACCTCCACCAATTTTTCTACAGTTTCTTTATCTAGGGTCATGATGCCTTTCCATCTTATCTAGAATTTTTTCTCGATTGCCATGATCTTATCCACCCGGCGCTGGTGCCGGCCGCCGCCGAACGCCGTTTTCAGCCAGGTATCAACAATTAACTTCGCAAGATTGATTCCAATAAGGCCCGCGCCAAGCGTCAGCACATTGGCATCGTTATGTTCACGGCTGTTAACAGCCGTCGCGTAATCGTAGCAAAGGGCTGCCCGTATACCGGGGACCTTGTTGGCCGCCATGCAGGAGCCGATCCCCGCGCCATCAATGACGATGCCGCGCCAAGCCTTTCCATTGGCAACAAGTTCCGCAACGGATAGAGCAATATCGGGATAATCCACCGCATCTTTGGTGTTCGTACCGCAATCGATCACGGTGAAACCTTTTTCGGTGAGGTGTTTCTTGAGTGTCTCCTTTAGATCCATGCCGCCATGGTCCGTTCCCAGGGCAACGACTTTTTCAGATGTTTGATTGGGCTGGGTGGATGGGGCAGGTGAGGAGGCCAGGGTGTTTTGGACGACGCGCTGGACGATTTCGTGGATTTCGCTGTCAGAAATACTATTTTTCATCCAATTCACTCCGTTTTTGCGCTCGAGGGTTCCGAAAAAAGCTTAACTCAATAAACTCTTATACTTATCATTATAACATTAAATGTTCTAAGATCAGTCTCGTTTTACTGACCAGCTGACAATTGCATTATATCCTGATTGTCTTAGGGTAAAAAGACAGACCTCGCTTATGATGCAGATCTTGGTCAGCGGTGAGATCAACGGATGGTTTGAGGTGATATTAAAGGACGAATGGGGTGGGGGTTGCTGATAACGAGCGAGCAAAAATCAGGCCATGGGCGGCGGATTGACCGGCGGGTTCTGGGTTGGGGGTGTGATGGGCTGGATCGGCGTGCCCGCTTCGGGGTTGAGCAGCAGGCTCAACTCGGCCAAGGCCCGGTTATCGAAATGGCGATGGCCGCACATATCACAGATCCAGGCCGGGAAATTTGGAACAGTGATCAGTTCATTCCCCAGCCAGGTCATTAACGTTGCCGCGCGCAGCCTTTTGATCCCGCCCTGGCAATTCAGACATGGTTTGGTGTTGGGATCAGTCATGGCTCTCCTTCTACTGAGCAGCCTGGACAGGTGTGGCCCCGGTCAAAAGGGTGACGGCATCCAGCGGCCAATAGATCAAAAGCGCCTTGCCCACCACGGATTCCTCAGGGATAAAGCCCCAGAGGTGGGAATCGCTGGAGTTATTGCGGTTATCGCCGAGGACAAAGAACTGGCCTTCGGGAACTTCCCAGGTGCCGGTGTAGTTTGGCGGATCGGCGATATAGGTTTCATAAAGGGCCTGGTCATTGACATAGACAATGCCGCCTTCGATCCGGACGGTGTCGCCTGGGCGGCCGATCAGCCGCTTGATGTAATCCAGCCCGTCCACGCCGGGGGCATGGAAGATGATGATGTCGCCGATCTTTGGCGTGCCGATTTTATAGGCCACCCGGTTGACCAGCAGGAATTCGCCTGGCATCAGGGTGGGTTCCATGCTGACATTTTCCACCCGGACGCGGGCGGAAACGGCGTTGATGCCCAGAAAGAGGATTAGAGCCAGCAGGATGGTTTCGACGGTGTCGATGACGAAGCCCATACAGGAGGACTTTTTTGATCCCTTTTGGGATTCTTCTGAATTATTTTCGGGAATTTGTTCTGAAAGGTTGTTTTCCAACATTAATCTCGTTATTTGTTTGACTGACCCAATTTTGATCAAGGGGCGGGTTGTTTTGATTATATCCCATCTTACCGCCTGCGGCAGCTAATTTCGCCTTTGTTTGAGCACCAGGCGGATGGGGGTCCCGATGAAGGGATATTCCTTCCGGATCTGGTTTTCCAGAAAGCGCAGATAGCTGAAGTGGGCGAGCTGGGGGTCGTTCACATACATCATAAAGGTGGGCGGATCGCTGCGCACCTGGGTGCCATAATAGATCCGCAGGGAGCGGCCGGTTTTGGAGGGCGCGGCGTGCATGTCCTGCGCCTTTTGGAGGATCCTGTTGATCTGTGAGGTCGAAAGCCGGACAAGCCGTTCTTCCTGCACCTGCAAAGCCAGCGGCAGCACCTGGTCCACCCTTTGGCCGGTCTTGGCGCTGATGAACACCAGGGGGACGTAGTCCACAAAGTTCAACTCTTCCCGGATTTTGGCGGTGAAACTGTTGATGGTGAAGGTGTCCTTTTCGATCAGGTCCCATTTATTGACCACCACGATGGCGCTCTTCCAGGCTTCTTTGATATAGCCGGCGATATGGGTATCCTGGGCGGTGATGCTGGTGGAGGCGTCAATCACCAGGATGGCGACGTCGGCCCGTTCGATGGCTTTCATGGAGCGGACCACCGAATATTTCTCCACACCGGGGATCACCTTGCCGCGCCGGCGGATGCCGGCGGTGTCGATCAGGGTGACCGGCAGGCCTTCGTAGTCGATTTTGGTGTCAACCGCATCCCGGGTGGTGCCGGGGATCTCGCTGACGATGGCGCGTTCCTCACCGACGATCTTGTTCAGGAGGCTGGATTTGCCCGCGTTGGGCTTGCCGACAATCGCGATCTTGACGGAATCATCCTCATCTTCGTCTTCACCCAGATTCGGGAGGTTATCAATCACGGCGTCCAGCAGGTCGCCGGTGCCCGTGCCGTGCAGGGCGGAGACCGCATAGGGGTCCCCCATGCCCAATTCGTAGAACTCAGCGGTCACCTGGCGGATCTTGGCGCTTTCCGCCTTGTTGACCACCAGGAGGATCGGCGGCACCAGCCTGCCATCCACCTCGCGCTGTTTGCGCCGGAGGATGTTGGCAATTTCGTGGTCCGCGGGGGTCACCCCTACCTGTCCATCCACGAGGAACAGGATCAGGTCCGATTCCTGCATGGCCAGTTCGGCCTGGTCTCGGATTTGGTTGATGAAGTCTTGGGACCCGATGGAGAGCGGCGCCTGGTTACGGTTCTTTGCCGGGTCGATCCCGCCCGTATCCATCACATAGAAGTAATGGCCGGTCCAATCGGCTTCGGAAAGCAGCCGGTCACGCGTGGTGCCGGGCACATCATCCACAATCGCCAGCCGTTCGCCGGTCAGGCGGTTGAAGAGAGTGCTCTTACCAACATTGGGTCTGCCCACCAGGGCAACGACAGGTTTTGCCATAGGTTGTGATTATACCTTATTACATTAAAAGATATACCTGCTCCATTCCATTGGATAAGGTGAGTTTTCTGACCGAGAACTCCCCGGCGATCGTCAACCGGGGAGATGGTTTTACGAGATTTGGCCGCCCTGGGCGATCAGTTGGCTGTGATGGTCACTTCGAGCGTACTGGGCAGGATGGCGTCCACACTGAGTTCGGCATCTTCCAGGAGGACTTCCGGCGCCAGTTGATAGGTGCCCACGCCCCGGTCGGCCAGGTCAATGGCGACCACCAGGGTGGCCGGGTCGAGCGCTTCCAGCAGGTAGAGTGGCCCGGAGAGATAGACATCCACAACATCCGGGGAGGTGGTTGCGGCCAGGCCGCTGCCAAGGCCCTGGAACTGGACCGGGATATTGGTAAAGCTGATGCTGCTCTCGATGGGTGCAATCCCAACTTGAACCGTGATGCTCTGGCTGCCCACCACGCTGACGCCTTCCGGCAGGTTGAGGGTGGCACTGATTTCCAGGTCTTCATTCGCGCCGTCCAGGCTGATTGGGATGGTTTCCACATAGCCGCGGATGCCCTCCAGCAGGCTGGGGTCGGAAGAGAAGATCATCACGGTGGGCGGCAGGGCAAAGATGTCGGTGAGTTTATAGCCTGCGGCGATCTGTCCGCTGGTGACGATCTTGACCACCACGGATTTGAACCCGCCCCGCTGCCTTACCGGGATATTCACCTGGATCGTGCCGGGGCTGATCGAAACCGCGCTGATCTCATTATCTTCCACATCATAGGCTTTGAGGGTGAGCAGGCGGCTGATGTCCTCGGAGACATCCTCGATATCCACTTCTACGGCGACCACATCCACTGCATCCACCAGAGACTGCGGCCCGGTGACGACGACGGCCTCTGTGCTCAGTTCCGGGTCTGAGAGTTCATACCCGATTGCGGCATTCCCGAGGGTCTTGATTTCGACCGGGAAAGTCTCCGAGACCACCGATTCTAGCTTGACAAAGATGGATGAGGGATTGATCCGGACCACTTCGGCAGGCGAACGCCCAATGGTGACCTGGGGGGTCAGGGTGTGGACGCCGGCTTCGAGGCCGGAGAGGTCCAGGGTGACATTGATCAGGCTGCGTTCGTTTTCCAGTTCATTCAGGATGGTTGCTGGCGCCCGGAGGGTCAGCTCGATTTGCTCATCAATATCATTGACGATCATCAGGTTTGAATCCAGCCCAACGATCTCCATGGGCAGGTCCTGGGGATAGAGCCGGGTTTCGGTTGGGTCGGCCTCGCTCACGGCAAAAGCCCAGACCGCGATGGAAAGTACCAGCGCTGTAAGCAGGGTGGGCAGATTTTTGAGCAGGTTGCGGAGGGTTTTCATCGGTCGCCTCCCTCTTTGGGCGCTTGTTCCTTGATTCTGAACAAGACCAGCAAGCGGCCTATCAGGCTGTCCTCTCCGGCAAGTTCCGTGGGCTGGAAGAAGGCGTAAAGCGTGTTTTGGAGCCGTTCCATATTCAGACGGCGGATCATCCGGCCGCTGTGGGCAATCGAGATGCTGCCGGTCTCTTCGGAAACGACCACTGCGATGGCGTCGCTGACCTCGGAGATGCCGAGAGCGGCCCGGTGGCGCAGGCCCATCGTGCGGTCGGGCGTGCGGTTGAGCACGCCGCTGGCCGAGAGCGGCATCACGCAGGAGGCCGCCACGATTTTGTTGCCGACGATGATCACCGCGCCGTCGTGCAGGGGGGTGTTTGGATAAAAGATCTGCAATAATAATTCCGGGGTGACTACGGCGTTCAAGGGGACGCCGGTTTCGCTGTATTCGCTCAGCCCCTGCATCCGCTGGAGGATGATTAGCGCGCCGTGGTGGCGTTCGGAGAGCCGGCTGCAGGCTTGGATAACACCATCGAGGGTGTCCTTGATCTGCTGCTCCGAAGCGTAGTGGGAGTGGTTGAGGAAGGGGACATTCCCGGCGCGGCCGACCCGCTCCAGCGCCCGCCGGATCTCGGGGGCGAAGATGACCGGGATGGCAAAGACCAGGGCCGGCAGGACAGTGCTGATCAGCCAGGAAAAGCCCGGCAAGTTCACCAGCGAGGTGAGCAGGCCCAGGAAGATGATGATGAAGAGCACGCCCCGCATCAGGACCAGAGCTTCCGTATCCCGCAGCAGGATCAAGACCGCGTAGAAGATGGCGGTGACCAGGACAATGTCCAGCAGGTCAGCCCAGCCGAAGCGTTGGATGAGAAAGAAAATGTCGTTAAAAAATTGAGTCATACGATTGTCACAAATTATTTCTAAGATTGCCCGAAAGGCTGGGCAAGCGTCTTGGCCCAAACCGGGCGTTCCTGCTGTCTGGCGGACCTTTCAAGGGCCTGCCGCCAGGCCGTGAAGCCCACCTGCTCGGCAGAAGGGTGACTAAACCCGAAGTCCGCAGGGTCCAAATCTGCGAATGAAGCCTGTAAAACGGGATCAGAAAGGATGATCCATTCGATTTGGCGCTGCAAGGCTGCGGCTTCGAGCGCCTCAAGGACTGCGGGGGCGGGCAGCTGCAGCTCTGGGGCTTTGATGACCGCTTTCAGGGCGCTGGTGAAGTTCCAGTCCTCGCTGATCAGCAGGGCAATGGGGGTTGCACCATCGCTGACAGCCTGGACGGTGTTGAATGCCAAGGTCTCGTAAAGCTCAGCCGGCTTTTGGCCCGAATGCGCTTTCCAGAAGCTTTCCAAGGCGTCCTTGGGCAATGCGCCTGCCGGGGAAAGGGTCCATTTCTGATCAATATTAATGTACTGCGCGGGCGAGATGCTCTCTGCTTGAATTGTATCATTAAGCGCCTGCCGGACCTGCCGCCAGGTGGATTTGAAATCGCCCTCGGTATTAATGACCACATTTGCCTGCCGGCGTTTCTTTTCCTGGGGCGGTTGGGCGGCGATCCGCTGCCGGGCCTGCGCTTCGGTCATCTTTCTGGCGTGCAAGAGCCGTTCCAACTGGTGGGGTTCCGAGGCCTGGCTGATCCAGATTGACTGGCAAAGGCCGGCGAGGGGCGTTTCGAGCAGTTTGATCGCCTCGATCACGGCCAGGGACAGCCGGGCGGCCTCAACGCGCTCCCGGATATCTGCGGTGACGGCCGGGTGAGTCAGCCCTTCCAGCAAACGGAGCTTCTGCGGGTCGGCAAAGACGATCTCCCCCAGTTTAGCGCGGTTGATTTCGCCGTTTGGCTCCAGGATCACCTCGCCAAAGGCCTGGATGACAGGCTGATAAGCCCTGCCACCAGGGTAGAGCGTGCGGTGGGCGATCAGGTCGGCATCCAGCCCCAGGGCGCCGTGGTTGACCAGCATGCGCCGGACCACGCTTTTCCCGGTGGCAATATTCCCCGTCAGCCCAATCAAAATCCCATCCATTCCGCTTCCTTCTATGCTCGAAGGAAGTATACCGCATTTGACCGGCCGGAATAATGCGGGTGCTATAATTTGGATATGTTCCTCTCTGTGGTGGATCGAACCGCGCGAACCCAATGCCTGCTCACCGGCGACCGGCCGGTTTTGGCCGGCGTTTCCGGCGGGGCGGACAGCCTGGCGCTGATGCACAGCCTGCACCGGCTGGGGTTTCGGCTGGTGATCGCCCATCTGGATCATGGCCTGCGGCCGGAATCGACGGAGGACGCAGCCTTTGTCCGCCAAAAGGCGGATGACTTGGGGCTGCCTTTTGTTGGCGCACGGGTGGACGTGCGGGCCGTTGCCGAGCGGGAAAAGCTCTCTCTTGAGGAGGCTGCCCGCCAGGTCCGCTATGATTTCCTTTTTGCACAGGCCCGCCGCGCCGGGGCGCAGGCAGTGGCCGTGGCGCACCACGCGGATGACCAGGTGGAGACGGTGCTGATGCACTTTCTCCGCGGCGCGGCGCTTTCCGGTCTCTCCGGGATGTCCCACCGCCGGATTATGCCCATTTGGGATGCTGAAATCCCGCTGGTTCGGCCCCTGCTGGACCTCTGGCGGGAGGATATTGACGCTTATATCCGCGATATTGGCTGGACGCCCCGCACAGACTCAACCAACAGTGACACCGCCTATTTCCGCAACCACCTGCGGCATGAACTGATCCCTGAGTTAGAGGAGATCAACCCCCGTTTCAGGGATGGGGTCCTGCGGATGGCGGATGTGCTGGGCGAGGAAGACCGCTTCCTCGAACAGCTTGCGGATCAGGCCTGGTCGGCTTGCTTCAGCGGCGAAGCTGAGGGCTGGGTGGCGCTGAGCAGGCCGGCTTTTTTGGCATTGGAAAAAGCCTTGCAGCGGCGGGTGTTCCGGCGGGCCGTGGGCCGCCTGCGGCCGGACCTGCGCGATATCGGCTTTGACGCCGTTGAACGGGGGCTGGCCTTCGCCGCGGAACCTTCAGCCAGCGGTCAGATGGACCTGGCGGCCCGGCTGAGCCTGACGGCGCTGGGTGAGCGGCTGGTGGTGAAGACCTGGTCGGCGGAGCTGCCCGAGGACGGCCTGCCTTTGTTGCTGGCGGAGGAGTTTGAAGGCTTGTTGATGCCGGGGAATAGCATTTCCCTGAGCAACGGCTGGTCCCTTGCTCTTGAGGAAACTGATCTTGAAGGAAGTGGCAATGTTCAGGACTTGCCGCCTCATGAAGCCTGGATGGATGCCGAGACCGTCTCCCTGCCGCTGACCGTGCGGGGGATGCGGCCAGGGGAGCGCTGGCAGCCTTTGGGACTGGCGGGGCATTCGCAGAAGTTGAGCGATTTTTTCATCAATGAGAAGCTTCCCCAGCATTTGCGGTCCCGTTGGCCGCTGGTTTGTAGCGGGGAGCAGATCGCCTGGGTGGTCGGGCTGCGTCCGGCGGAGCCTTTCAAGGTCACTGCGTCAACGCTCCGGATCTTGCAGCTTCAAATTTTCCGAGACCTCCAAAGTGAATAAAAAAACCGGCTCAAAAGGGCCGGTTATTGGTTTATGGGGTCATTAATCCGAATCTAGGTCCGGGTCGGGCAGGGTGTAGCCCTGCTGGGCGGCGAGGTTGCGCAGTTTGCGCCGCACCTCCCTGAACTGGATCTTGGAGACGCCCAGCTTCTGGCGGATCTTGTCCGGCTCAACGCCGTCCATCAGGTCCATCAGGGCGGAGGTCCAGCGGAGCATGTCAAAGGAGATCCGGTTCTCGAACCCGCCCGCTTCGGTGATGTCTTCGAGGATGTACTCCAGCCGCCGGGAAGTCCAGGGGAAGAGCCGTTCCTCCGGCTGATATTGCTCAGTGTATTCATTGAAGGCTTCGAGCCACTCTTTGGAGAGGGTCAGCTTGCGTTCCTTGTAGCGATAGCGGGGGTTGGTATAGCGGATGAAAACGAAGGCGTTTTCCGGGTCTTCCAAGGAGAGGTGGTTCAGGCCGATGGCCTGGCATTCGCCTTTTTTGACAGCAGTTTCCAGCAGCAGTTTCAGCAGGGTGTAGGGGCGGGCGTCCGGCTCTTCCGCTTCCCGGAAGGATTGGGCGGTCTCCAGGGCCAGGGCGACCTCTTCGCGGGTCATGACCAGCGGCAGGGGGCTGGTGACGGAATGCTGCAAGAGCTTATCGGCCGGGTCCACCAGCACGACGCCGCTGTGCTGCAGCCAGCGGAAGAAACTCTTGACCGATGTGATCCGGCGGGCCAGGCTCTTGGGGCTGCAGGGCACGCCGCGTTCATTTTCCAGCCAGCTGGAGAAATTCTGCAGGTCTTTGAGGGTGATATCCCCGAGCGCCTGGTCGGGCGGGAGGTACTCATCCAGCAGGTTCAGATCGGCAACAAAGGCCTTGATGGTATAGGGAGAACGACCCTGGTCATTGAGAAAGAACTTCCAGGCCTGGATCGCAGGCTGGAGCAGCGATTTCTCGGTGAGATGGGCTGGAACGCCTTTGGGTTCGGCTGCTTGCTGGGTCATGGGACCTCCCGTTTAATAAATTCGTGTAGTCGAAAAGGTTTTATTAGTTTAAATCAAACCCCAGACATTGTCAAACCTTTCATTCATCATAATCTCCCGCGGCACCCAAACAGGCTTTAAATGAAAAAACCCTCAACCGGATGGGTGGGCTGAGGGCGATTTTCTGTTCAGAATGCGGATCACTCGAGGCTGAGCGCTTCGATCATCAGCGATTCGATCGCATTGTAATCCGGAATCAGCACCTGGGCGCCCGCCGCCGTGATCCAGTCATAGGCATAGTTGTAATCCACGACATAATTACGGATGTCGCCGTTTTCATTGACTTTGCTGGCGAGGGGCAGCAGGCCGACCACCTGGTTCAGGCTGATATCGGTCTGGACGTAAGTGACATAGGCGTTGTAGAGTTCCGGCGTCCGCACCAGGGCATTCAGGCTGACCAGCCGGTCGAAAATTGCTTCACTGACTTCCTGCGCCCGCCGAGCGCGGTCGATATCGCTGGTGGAGTAACGGGACCGGGCATACCAGAGGGCGACTTCGCCGTTCATGTGCACCAGTCCGGGGCCGATGCTGCAATAACCGCTGGCATTGATCCATTTGGCGCAGGTATCGGTCAGGTTCTGGGCGGCATAGACATCAATCCCGCCCAGGTCGTCGATCACGGTCTTGAACCCGTTGAAATCGACCATCACATAGTTATCGGGCCGGACGCCGAAGTTGGATTCGAAGGTATCGGCGAGCAGGTCAAAGCCGCCATACTGAAAAGCGGTGTTGATGCGGTTGCCGCCCCAGCCGGGGATGCTGACGAACAGGTCCCTGGGGAAGGAGACGATGCTGACATAGCCGTCCCGGGGGTTCAGCGACACCCACATGATCACGTCCGTGCGGAAGCCGCCATCATCGGGCCGGATATCCGAACCCAGCAGCAGGATATTGACCTGACCTTCCGGTTTCTCGAGGGTATCTTCGGTGGGGGAAGGGGCGGCGGCCGTTTCATCCGTCTGGGCGCTTTCACCGCCCAGGCCGGCTTGTTCGGGCTGGAAGGGGGTGGCCGTGGGGAGGAGGGCCGCGCCGGGGGCCTGGGTTGGGTCAGCAGAGGCTTTGACGGTGGCGGGGTTGAAGCTGGCGATGAAGCCGCTGATCAGGATGAATCCCAGGATGCCGATCAGGATCAGCAGGGCCACCACCTCCACGACTTCCAGTGGTTTGGGGGCCTGCTGCCGCCTGTGGCGCCGGGGATCAACCCGCTGGCTGGGGTTGGATGGCTGGGGCTTCTGGGCGATTCGATTTGCTCGAGTTGATTGTGAGTGCATGATGATTATCCAATGATTGATTTTACAGGAAGGGATCAGAACTCATCCCATCCATTATAGCCGATTGGGCCTTTTTCAGTCGATGATGCGGACCGGGAGCTGGATTCGGAAGGTTGTGAATTCGTTTTTCTTGCTGCTCAACCAGATCTTGCCGTTGAGGATCCGGATCGCCCGGATCGCCCGGCGGATTGCGCTCAGGTCGCCCAGGCCGGGAATCAGCGTTTGCCCGGCGTTGAACAGGGCAGACTGTTCCTCGGCCGAAAGCCCTGGGCCGTGGTCGGTCACTTCGGCGATCAGCATCCCGGTCTCAAGTGAGAGGGATTGGCTGAGGTGAATGGTCTGCCCGGCGGGCGATGCGGCGATGGCGTTCTCGATCAGGCCCTGGAGGATGCTTCCCAGCAGTTCGGGATCGGTCTTGACCATCTGGCGGCCATCGGGGTTCGTGATCTCCAGCGAGACCCCGGCCTGCTGCAGCCGCGCCGCAGTTTGCAGACGGATGTTGGCGGCGATCGAATCCAGGCTGATGATCTGGTTATCGGTGGATAAGCGGATCGGGCCGGTTTGTCCGGTCTGGTTTTCAAGGTGCTGGATGCGGGCGTTGGCCCGGGCCAGGGACGCGCGCAGTCTTTCCCGCTCTTGGGTCATTTGACGGATTTCCGCCTGGATTTGTTCCAGCTGACGGCCGCTTTCCACGGTCTGGCCGGATTGCCCTTTCAGGGCAGCCAGTTCGGTCTGCATGGCGTCCAATTGTTGGACGCTCTCAAATTTTTCCAGCTGGTAGCGGGCCTTGAGCTGCTGCAGGGTGGCGAGCAGGGCCGCCAGGCTTTGGTCCTTTTCCTGCAGTTCGCGGGTCAGCTGGTCGCTGCTCAGCCGCAAATCCGCGATCGTGGTAAGCTGTTTTTCGTTTTCCAACAGCAGTTCCTCAATCTGGTCCGGCCCAAAAAGGACCTCCGTCAGGGTGGGCTGGACTTTTTCCAGCAGCTGGAGCGTCTCGGCCCCCCAGCGTTTACTGGTGTAGGGGGAGAGCAGGATCAGGCCGCCCAGGGTGGGCTGGTCCGCGTAGTGCAGCGGGAAAGCCAGCAGGCTGCCGATTCGGTGATATTTCAGGAGCAGGGTGAGGGTATCCGCGTCGCGGAGGTCGCCGCGGGTATCGGTCAGGTTCAGGACGCGCTGGTCGGCCCAGGCATCCATAATGTGCAGGAGCTGCTGGGGCTGGAGGGTCGCGCCGGGCAGGTTGATCTCGCGGATCAGGTCATAGCCGCCCAGCAACTCGATGGTCTCGTTATCCGGCGTTAACCGCGCCAGATAGCAGATGTCCGCCACCACGCTCAGGCTGAGCGCCCGGACGGTCGCGCGGACCTTCTCCTCGTAAGAGTCGCTCAGGTTGATCTCCAGAAGCTGCTTCACCAGTTCCGGTTTGGTGTCCACCGGTTTGGCGTCGTCCGGGAGATCAGCGAGAATTGCTTCGACGGGTTCCGGCTTGCGAGTCCACTTGCCCACCAGGACGAGCAGCCAGGGCAGGCTGATCGCCTCGGCAAGGCGGACCAGGCCCATTAGGCCCAACCGATTGCCCACTAGGCCAATTTGTAAACCCAGCCCGAGGGCCAGGGCGCACAGGAGCAGGAGGCCGACCCAGCCGTTCGCGGGGCGCCGGACGGCCAGCAGGGCCATCCCGGCCGCCAGCAGCAGGAAATTGCCCAGGAACCAGAGCAGGTTCAGGATATTGCCGTTTTCCGCCTGAAGGACGGGCAACAAAAGGGTCAGCAGGATTGATAAGGTGCTCAGGAACTGGATGGCCAGGCTCAGCAGAGGGGCCGTCCGGTTGGCCTGGGCGGATTGGCTGCTTTCCAGAAAGAGCGAGCCGGCCCAGACGACCGTCAGGGCCAGGGCGAGTTGATCCACCAGCCCGATCGAAACCGCGGAAAGGGCGATCTCCTTCAGGTAGAATACGGTCAGCACCATTTGGAGCACCTGGATGCCGAAAAGGATTCCCGCACCGGTCAGCCCCCGCCGAATTTTTTGGGGCTGAGAGGTCTTGTTGAGCTGGAGGAGCATCAGGCAGGCGAACAACGCCAAAGACAGCCCGGCCACCAGGTGACTGGTCAGCGCCGCGGGCGTGTTGGCGAAGAGTTCGGCTAGTCCTGCAAGGTAATTTCTCATGATCGTCTGTTTTCCCAATCAAACAGGGCAAAATCTATGAGAATTTAGTGCAAGTTGTATTCCAATCTGGTTTTCTGAGGGGGTTTGGGGTTCAGGGCGTGATCTCGACCACCACGCCGGCTTCCGCCCAGTTGTAGAGGTCCTCTGCGGCGGCCAGATCGAGGATGATGCAGCCATAGGAGGCGGGGGACCCCAAGGTGCTGGCCCAGAGGCGGGTGCCGCTGGAGAGCAGGGGCAGGCCGTGGATGCCGTTCATAAAGCCCGGCCAGGCCTCGTAGATGCCCATGAAGTGCGGCATGTAGAGGTCCCAGTTGGAGGCATAAGCGTTGATCTCGTGGGTCTGCACCTGGAAGACGCCCGCCATAGTGGGCGAACTGGCGATCCCGGTGCTGATGACGGAGGTGTTGCGGATTTCGCCGTTCTCGTAGACGGTCATCCGCTGGCTGCTGATATCCACCACGATCCGCTTATTGGGGATGACGGGCAGGGGCAGCAGGTCGTTTTTCGAGGGGATGGTCAGCACCATGCCAGCCTGGACGTTGGTCATCGTCAGGCCGTCGTTGGCTTCTAAGATCCGCCAGGTGGGCATACCCAGCTTGAGGGAGATCGACCAGAGGCTTTCGCCGCTGCTCACCTGGTAGGTGGTCGGGGCGTGCTGGACGATGACAAGGGGGGCTAGGCCGTTCTGCCAATCCTTGGCCACTTCGCTGGCGGTGACGCTGAAGGACAGCGAGCCGTCCTCGCTCAACGCGTTTTCCCAGCCAGCGATCAGTTCGGTCAACTCGTCGGGGTTCACTTTCCAGGAGACCTCGTGAGTCCCGGCATCCACAGCCACCCAATTCTGCTTGACCTCCAGCGGCACCGACCAGGTGGTGCGGCTGTCCGTGATCGGGTCATAGGCCGTCAGGGTCAGGTCTTCGGCCATGAGCGCTTCGATCTCGCCGAGGACGGGCGTCAGGTCCTTGACGAGGGGGGTCTGGTCGAGCATGCTCACCGCAATGGATTGGTTGAGCAGGATCGGGTAGGCGTTGACAAAGAGGGTTTGCAGGGTGACGGGCAGGTCCAGGGTCTGTCCGGCAACGCCGCCGATGGCGACCCACTCCCCGTTTTGATAAGCGATGGCGGCCTCCTGGGGCGCGACGGTCAGGTCAGCAGATAATTCTTCAAGGGTTTGGCGGGCCCGGGATTCATCAAAGTAGATCACGGGCAGGACGGCCTGAGGTTCCCCGAAGATGGCGGCGGCGATCTCTTCCAGCGGGGTCGAGTCACGGCCAATGGCATAGGCGGCATCGGCCGTCGCCGCCGGGTCAATCCAGTAGCCCAGCTCGGCCGGCGAAACCACGAAGGCGACCTCCGGATCCGTGGGGTGCTGGAGCGTGATCAGGCGGGACTGGTTCCAGGTGCTGTCGATCCAGTCGATGGTCTCTTGATAAGACATCAGGCCCACCGGCTGATCAAAGAGGGTCACGCCCGGCAGGTTCCATTGCATCACCTGGAAGCTGATGATGGCCCCGCTCGCCAAAAGCAGCGGGATCAGGACGACCAGCGCACCCAAAGCGACCCACAATGCCGGTTTTGAATTCCTGCGGGGACGGGCGGTGGGTTGTTTTGGGAGGGGTTGGCTCTGGGCCTGGGTGGCGATTTGCATGCTTATTCCTTGTTTTAGATTATATCCTACCGCTAAAGACGCTAATTTTGCGCCGGGAGTTCCCGAAAAAGGATGGCGGTGCAGGCAGTGTGCCAAAGCGGATAGAATGGGGGGAACTTGTTATAATGAAATCGATCATCGGGTGAGCGCCTGTTTCAGGCTGTTCGCCCATCCAAAGACCAAACAAGGACATTGCAATGATTGGGCAAATGATCTTTTGGTACGTTTTGCTGGTTTTCCTGGGCTGGCTGAGCTTCCCGCTGACCTTCCGTCTGTTCCGCAAGGTGGCGGACCGGGGCTATGCGGTCAGCCGCATCCTGGGTTTATTGCTCTGGGGCTTCGGATTTTGGCTGCTGGCGAGCCTGGGGCTGCTGCAGAACCAGGCGGGCGCGATCATGCTGGTGTTGGCGCTCCTGGCCGCGGTTTCGGCCTGGTCGGGCTGGGGCCGGTGGCAGGCGATCTGGGATTGGGTGCGGACCAACTGGCAGGTGATTCTGGTGACGGAGCTGGTTTTCCTCGCCGCTTTTGGTTTCATGGTGGTGGTGCGCGGGGCCAACCCAGCCGCGACCGGCACCGAGAAGCCGATGGAACTGGCCTTTATCAACGCCATCCTCCATTCGGAGACCTTTCCGCCGCATGACCCCTGGCTCTCAGGGTATGCGATCTCTTATTACCATTTTGGCTACATCCTGGCGGCGATGCTCGCCAAGGTCACGGGCACAAGCGGCGGCGTGGCCTTCAACCTGATGTTGAGCGCGGTCTTTGCGATGAGCGCGGCCGGGGCCTATGGCGTGCTTCTGGACCTGCTGGCGGCCCGGCAGAAGGAGCCACAAGGAGTCAAGAAGTTCCTGGGCTGGGCGCTTTTGGGACCCGTCTTTCTGCTCTTTGTCAGCAACCTGGAAGCGATTTTGGAGATGGTGCACCAACTGGGGGTGGGCTGGGACCTGAGCACCGGGACGTCCTCCTTCTGGCAATGGATCAACATTGAGGCCCTGCTGAATCCGCCCAGCGAGCCGCTGACGCTGGTCCCCCAGCGGTTCTGGTGGTGGTGGCAGGCCTCGCGGGTGGTGCAGGATATTGACCTGCTGGGCAATGTCAGTTCGCTCTCGCCGATTGATGAATTTCCGGCCTTTTCCTATGTGCTGGGCGACCTGCACCCGCATGTGCTGGTGATGCCGTTTGTGACTCTGGTGATTAATCTGGCCTTCAATATTTACCAGGGCGCGCTGGACACTGACCAGCCCACCCGTCTGCTGGGGATCGAGATTCCCTTCAAATGGGATCTGTTCTGGGTCAGCGCGGTCATTATGGGCGGTCTCATTTTTCTGAACACCTGGGACCTGCCGGTCTATTTCTGCTTGTTGGTTGGGGCTTTTCTGATCCGCCAGGTGAGCCGTAAGGGCTGGTCGGGCGAGCGGATCTGGGAAGCGCTCACTCTGGCAATCCCGCTGGGTGGGGTGGCTTTGATCCTCTACCTGCCGTTTCTGATCAGTTTTCAATCTCAGGCGGGCGGCATCCTGCCGAACGTCTATTATCCGACCCGAGGTCTTTACCTCTGGGTGATGTTCGGTACGCTGTGGGTCCCGATC
Organism: Anaerolineaceae bacterium; assembly: GCA_011620555.1. Lineage (GTDB taxonomy): Bacteria > Chloroflexota > Anaerolineae > Anaerolineales > Anaerolineaceae > Brevifilum. The sequence continues at coordinate 36,338 of WOYY01000051.1, forward strand.
TTCCTGTTCTTTGGCCGGCTCCGGCGCAAAAAGGCCCGGGCGGATTGGAAGTGGGGCGCGGTCCTGGTGGGCGGGCTGGTGTTGCTGCTGGCCGTGACCACGCTTGTACTGGGTTTGGCGGTTGCCCGGATGGATATCGGACAGCAGTTGATCGTCGAGCAAGGCCAGACTTCGGTTTGGGGCTTGCTCTCCGCCGCGCTGAGGCACCGCTTGCAGTATGGCGTGGGTCTGCTGACGCTGGTGGTCCTGCTGGTCAGCGGGCTGGCCTACCTGATCGGGTCGGTAAAGAAGGATGACCCCGCTGAGCCGTCCAAACCACGCGATCCTGAAGGCTTTGTCCTGCTGATGGTGGTGCTGGGCGGCTTGATGGTGATCGCGCCGGAATTTGTCTACCTGCGCGATAACTTCGGCACCCGGATGAACACCGTTTTCAAGTTCTATTACCAGGCCTGGATGCTCTGGTCGCTGGCGGCGGCCTATGCTTCGGTGGTTCTGCTGCGCAAGGGGTCAGTTTTTTCCCGAATTGTGATTGTATTGGTCACCTTGCTGGGCCTGGCCTATCCGGTGATGGCTTATCCGGATAAGACCGATGATTTTAACTACGCCGCGGGCTTCACTTTGGATGCGGGCAGCTATCTGGCGCTCTCTCAGCCGGATGAGGCGGACGCGATCGAGTGGCTTGCCGCCGCGGAGCCGGGCACGGTGGCGGAAGCGGTGGGTGGGCAGTATTCTTCCTATGCGCGGGTCGCCACGCTCTCCGGTCAGCCGACCGTCTTGGGATGGCCAGGCCACGAAGGCCAATGGCGGGGCGGCTACAGCGAAGTCGGGAACCGGGAAGCCGATATCCGCACGCTCTATGAGACCGCCGATTGGGAGACCGCGCTGGGCATCCTCCGCCAATATGACATCCGCTACATCTTCATCGGCTCGCTTGAAAACAGCACCTACGCCGTCAACCCGCTCAAGTTCGAACAGGGCCTCGACCTCGGCTTCGCGCAGGGCGGCGTTCAGATTTTTGTTGTGCCCCAAACCCTGCTGGATTGATGGCCGCGCCGCGCGGTTTGTGGTACGATGTTGCTACTGAAAACTTGAAATTTTAATGTTGGAAAGGTTTTATGGATCTATGGTACGAACACGTTTCGCGCCCAGCCCAACGGGCTATATGCACATCGGCAATCTGCGAACCGCATTGTATGCCTATCTGACCGCGCGGCGCCATCAGGGCGTTTTTATTTTGCGGATTGAAGACACCGACCAGGGCCGCAACATCCCTGAGGCCGTGGCCGCGATCTACAAAGGCTTGCAGCTGGCCGGTCTGGACTATGATGAAGGCCCGGACAAGGACGGCGGTTATGGCCCCTATATCCAATCTGAGCGCCTGCCGATCTATCAGGAACACGCCCAGCGGCTGCTCGAGATGGGCGCGGCCTTTCGCTGTTTCTGCAGGAAGGAAGATCAGCCGGAAGGCGATGACGCGCCGACCCGGCGGGACCCCTGCCGGCTGCTGACCCCCGCGCAGGTCGAAGAAAAAATGACGGCGGGCGAGTCCTTCGTGATCCGCCAGCGCATCCCGGACGGGGGCAGCACGACCTTTAGGGACCATGTCTATGGCGAGATAACGGTCGAGAATGCCCAGCTGGATGACCAGGTGCTGTTAAAGTCCGATGGATTCCCGACCTATAATTTCGCCAATGTGGTGGATGATCACCTGATGGCGATCTCGCATGTGATGCGCGGCCAGGAATACCTTTCTTCCACACCGAAATACAATCTGCTTTACCGGAACTTTGGCTGGGAGGTCCCTGAGTATGTCCATCTGCCGCTGATCGTCAAGGAGGATGGCACCAAGTTCAGCAAACGCCTGGGCGACCCTTCTTTTGAGGACCTGGTGAAAATGGGCTACCTGCCCGAGGCGATCGTCAATTACATTGCCCTGTTGGGCTGGTCCCCGGGCAACGATCAGGAATTCTTCACCCTGGCGGAACTGGAAAAAGTCTTCTCGATTGACCGGATCAATAAGTCCAGCGCGGCTTTCTCCTTTGACAAGCTGACCTGGCTGAATGGCGAACACATCCGGGCGCTCTCATTGGAGGCTTTTCACGAACTGGCTTTGGCCTATTACCCGCCGGAACTGGCGGATTACGATACTTTAAAGATCAGCGAGCTGCTGCAGGTGCGGACCGAAAAGCTGACCGAGATCCCCGAGATGGTGACCTTTTTCGCCGCCGTGCCGGATTACGACGTTGAGCTTTACATCCACGACAAATCCAAATCGGACCTGGCCACCAGCCTGGCTGTGCTGAAGGGTGTCCTGCCGCTGCTGGCGGAGATCAAGACTTTTAACAACGACAACCTCTTCCTGATGCTGAAGCAGTTTGGCAAGGAAAACGGCTTTAAGACCGGGACGGTGATGTGGCCGATCCGGACGGCCTTGTCGGGCGTTCCGGCCACGCCGGGCGGTGCGACCGCTCTCGCCGAGATCCTTGGCCGCGAGGAGACCCTGCGCCGGGTGGCGGCCGGGATTGCCAAGCTGGAAGCCGCCGTGTAAGATTCCCAATTGAAATTGAGAAACCGCCAGAGTGTGTTTCGTCTGGCGGTTTTTGATTCAATTAAGGCTGCCCCTTGCTCTCAAAAGGGACTGCGTCGCATTGGTCTTTGAGGGGAAAGCTTTGACTTTGTGAAGATGTCACGTGCGCTCGCGGTACGTGACCGCCGTTTTGAACCCCTTATTTGTTTTCCAAAACGGCGTCGGCATAGATATTCATCGCCTTTTGCGGGAAGTCCGCCAGGCCGGGCGCAACCTTGTCATCATTGGCGCGGAATTCGGGGTGGCTGGTGTAGAGTTCGCCCAGGCCGCGAAAGTTCTTCGCCGAAACGGGATAGAAATGCTCGACCCCGGCGTGCTGCTGGGCGGCGAAGGCCTGCACTTCCGGGTCCGCGGGGCCCCGGTCCATCAGCGCGGCCAGCCCTGCGGAGATCGCCTGGCCTTCAGTTTTCACCGCGGCCCATTCGGCCTTGCTCAGTTTGCGAGCATTGCGGTTCGTCAGGGCGACGATCTCGGGATCATAGGTTTTCCGCACTTCCTTCTGATAGCGTTCAATGGTCTTCTGATCGAATCCTTCATAAAGTTCTGCATCTGTCAGGGGCATACTGTTCTCCTCCTGTAAATTTTGAATGGTCTTCTCCAGGGTGGATTGGAGCGTTTGAAGTTGTTTGATCCGCAGCCCGAGATTGTGGTGGTGCTGCAAGCGCAGCAGGTCTTCCCGGCCGTAGCGGCGGTCATCGTTCCCGAAGTCTCGGGTGCCGGGGTGCAGCAGACCGGTCTGCTCATAGTGGTGCAGCGTCCGGACGCTGACACTAGCCAATTTGGCCAGTTCGCCGATGGTATAGGTTCTTTCGATCTCACGTGTGAGCAAAGGGGGATGTACCCTGCCGTGAGGTGAAGGTCAAGGGCTTGAGGTTATGCAACGCGGCCTACAGGGGTTTTGTTGTTGACCTATGGGCCTGGTGTCAGCTCTGCAGATAGGGGTCAAAGATGCTGCGGACGAAGCTCAGGTCGGTGTAGAGCTGGAACTTGCGGAAGGTATCGGGGTTTTTGACCAAATGTTCACCGCGTTGATACTGCACCCAGGCCATCGCACTCCAGGCCACGGCCCGCAGGCAGTTGAAAGGATCGCGCAGGCGGGTCCGCTCTTCAATCGTATCCCGCAGATGGGGGTCGGCGATGGCGGCTTGATAGGCAGCCATCATCCGGGCCTGGTCCTCAGCAGTGAGGCGCTGATCTGTTTTCCAGAGGGTGGTGGTGGGGACGCGGAAATGGGAGAGATCGTGTGAGGGGTCGCCCCACATTGGCTTGTCCCAGTCCACCAGGTGGATCGTGCCAGCTGTCCGGTTCAGGATCCAGTTGGTATTGTTGACGTCGGTGTTGATCACACATTGCCAGGGGTCCCGCAGGAAATAGGTTTCCCGCTGGCGGGCGGTCTCCGCCCAGTCCAGGACTTCGCGGAGGTAGGCGCTCAGGTCCGGGTCGGCGAGGTCCGACTCCAGATAGACGGACAACATCTCCTGGCAATGGGTCAGGGTCTGGGTCAGGGGGTGTACCTCCCGGATCAGGTGGTTCTTTTCCGGGGGGATTTGGAGCTGGTGGTAGCGGGCCATCAGTTGGGCGGCGGCGGACAGGTCCCGCCGGTAATCCAGAAATTCACCGGGGCAGTAGGCCATCCCGAGCACGCCGTAGGGCAGGTGGGTCAGGCTGGCATCGAGGAAGTAGGGCTGGGGGGCGACCCCGCTGGGGGCCAGCAGAGCGAGCGTCTGGTATTCATAGGTGATCTGGTCGGGGTTGCTCAGGCCGATCTCGGAGCGTGAATTGACCCGCAGCACCCAATGAAAATTGCCTTGGCCGACGAGAAAATTCAGGTTGTATTCCCCCTGGGCGAGCGGCGTGACCTCAAAAGGGCGATCCGCGCGCCAATTCGGGATGCCGGTCGGCTGGGCTTCCTGCAAATATTGGACAGCCTGGGGGAGAAAGGTTTGAATTGAGAGATCGAACATGGCAGGGCCTGGGTTGGAGGAGGTTGAATCCGATTATAGCAGGAAAGCCTCCCTTGTCCCAGCCGAATGAAAAATGCGTATAATCTACCTAAGCAATCCGTTGGTTTTCTGCGTTATGTCTGTCAAGGGGATCACAGGAGGCCCAGATGTCTCAGGAAAAAGTCAGCCCATATCCGGTCTTTGTGATGTGCGGCCGGGATGCCACCCGCCGGAAGATGATGATCGCGCTGGACCCGGAAGGCCGGTACAAGTCCAAGGCTTTGCTGCCTTTCCTCGGGAAAAGGCTGATCGAATGGCAGCTCAGCGCCCTGGCCCAGTCCCCCTATGTGGGGAAGATCTATCTCCTGGGCCTGACGGCAGAGGAATTCACCCCGGAGCAGGCGGTCGAATTCGTTCCGGTGGATGCCACCGCCGATGTCTCCGAGAAGTTCAGCGTGGGGCTGGATTACCTCGAATCCCAGGGCGAGTCCCCTGAAATGGTGGTGATCAGCTCCTGCGATGCGCCCGGCGTGCGGACGGCGCAGGTCAACCAATTCCTGGAGGCCATCGCGGCTCAACCCGGTTTGGATTTTGCGCTCTCACTGGTGCCGGAGGATGTGATGGAGGCGGCTTTCCCCGGTTCGGGCCGGGTGGTGGGACGCTTCAGCGACCAGCAGGTGATCCCGGGCGAGCTTTACGCGCTCAGCCCGCGGATGATCCGGATGCAGCGGGCTGTGATCGCCGAGCTGAACCAGCGCCGCCTCAGGATTAACCGGGAGAAGCGGCGGATTGGGATGGCCCCCATGCTCAACTTTATCGCCAGGAAGCCCAAAACCTGGCCCCTTTTGGCGAAATACGGGCTGGGTCTGGCAACCTTAACTGAGGGCGAGCGCACGCTGGGCGCGGCGTTTGACTGCCGGATCAAGGCTGTCATTATCCCCGATGCCGGGTTTGGGATGGATATGGACCTGCCGGGGGATTACGAGCGGCTGGAAGCCTTTATCGCGCAATCCCAGACCTGATCTCTATTGACCCAGCAAGGCCTCTTGCATGATGCCACCGCTGCGGATCCGTGCGACCTCGGCGGGGGTGTCCACCCGAGCGATGACTTTGAATTCAATGACGCCGCCATCCGGCTTTTCGGCGCGGACCGTGACTTGGGCGCGGGGGGCCAAATCCCTCAGACCGAGAATGGTATAAACTTCCCGGCCCGTCAGCCCCAGACTTTCAACATTTTGCCCATCTTCAAATTGCAGGGGGAGAATACCCATTCCGATCAGATTGGCGCGGTGGATGCGTTCATAGGATTCCGCGATCACAGCCCGGACGCCCAGCAGCAACGGGCCTTTGGCCGCCCAGTCCCGGCTGGAGCCGGTGCCATATTCCTTCCCGGCGATTACGATCAGGGGCGTTTGCCTCTGCCGATAGGCCTGCGAGGCTTCAAAGATCGTCAGGACCTGACCTTCCGGCAGTAGGCGGGTGAAGCCGCCTTCATTATCCGGCGTCAGGCGGTTGCGGAGGCGGATGTTGGCGAAGGTTCCGCGGATCATCACCTGGTCATTGCCGCGGCGGGCGCCATAGGAGTTGAAATCCTTATCCGCAATCCGCAAGTCATAAAGGTACCAACCCGCCGGGCTGTCGGCCGGGATCGCGCCGGCGGGCGAGATATGGTCGGTGGTGACTGAATCGCCCAGCAAAGCCAGGACCCGCGCTCCCTGGATGTCATCCAGGGTTGGGACTTCAGCTGTGAGCTTGAAATCCTCGAAGTAGGGCGGCTCTTTAATGTAGGTGGACTTCGGGTCCCAGGGGAAGAGGGCCGAAGGCTCAGCCGGCGTCACGGATTGCCAGTTCTCATCCCCGGTGAAGAGGTCTGCATAGAACTGCTGGTAGAGTTCGGGCTGGATGGTGTCCATTAAATCCTGGACTTCTTGCTCGTCCGGCAGAAGCTCACTGAGATAGACGGGGCTACCGTTCCGATCTTGGCCGAGGGGATCATTCGCGAGGTCGATATCCACTGTTCCAGCCAGGGCATAGGCGACCACCAGCGGGGGGGAGGCCAGGTAATTCGCCCGGGTCAGGGGGTGGATGCGGCCTTCAAAATTGCGGTTGCCGGAGGAGATGCTGGCTGCGACCAGGTTTGAGGCCCGAACGGCCCGAGTAATCCTGGGGTGCAGCGGGCCGGAATTGCCAATGCAGCTGCCGCAGCCATAGCCCGTCAGGGTGAAGCCAAGCTCATCCAAGGGGTCGAGCAGACCGGCCTTTTTCAGATAGGCTGTCACCACCCGGGAGCCGGGCATCAGCGAGCATTTTACGGTCGGACTCACCGTCAGGCCGCGTTCGAGGGCTTTTTTCGCCACCAGTCCGGCGCTGAGCATCACGGTGGGGTTGGAGGTATTGGTGCAGGAGGTGATCGCGGCGATCAGCAGCGAGCCGTGGGTCAGCGTGTAGGTCTTCTCATCAATGACAACCGGCACTTCCGGATGGCGGTTTTCCTGGCGCAGGCCAAAGCCTTTTGCCTCCTTGGCGCGGGCGAGGTGTTTTTCAAAGTCCGGTTTGAGGTTGGGGATGGTGACCCGTTCATTGGGGCGGAAAGGCCCGGCCAGGCTGGGCTGGACTTCCGCCAGATCCACCCGGATCACGCTGCTGAAGCGCGGCTCGGCGTCGCCGGTCTGGCGGAAGAGACCCTGCGCCTTGCAATAAGTCTCCACCCGTTCAATCGCTTCGGGACTGCGCCCGGTCAGGCGGAGGTAATCGAGGGTCCAGCGGTCCACCGGGAAGAAGGTCACCGTGGTGCCGCTCTCGGGGGACATATTGGCGATCATCGCCCGATCCGGGATGGAGATGCTGTCCAGCCCAGCGCCAAAGCATTCCACGAACTTGCCGACCACGCCCGCCTCACGCAGCCGCTGGACGATGGTCAGGGTCAGGTCGGTCGGGGTTGCGCCCGCCGGAAGCGCGCCAACCAATTCCAGGCCGATCACGTCCGGCAGGACGACCTCGAGGGATTTGCCCAGCAGGGCGGCGATCGCCTCGATGCCGCCCACGCCCCAGCCCAGCACGCCCAGACCGTTGATCATCGGCGTATGCGAATCCGTGCCGACCAGCGTGTCTGGAAAGACGGATTCTTTCCCATTGACCATGCGGGCGGTCACCACACTCGCCAGGCTTTCGAGGTTCACCTGATGGATGATGCCCTTGCCGGGCGGAACCACCCGGAAGTTGTCAAAGGCCTCCTGCGCCCAGCGCAGAAGCTGGTAGCGTTCCCGGTTGCGCTCGTATTCGAGCTGGATATTGCGGGAGAAGGCATCAGCGCTGCCGGTAAAATCCACCTGAACGGAGTGGTCCACCACCAGGTCCACCGGGACCCGGGGTGCGATTTTGGCCGGGTCGCCGCCCAGCCGGGCATAGGCGGCGCGCATCGCAGCGAGGTCCACCACCAGCGGCACACCCGTCAGGTCCTGGAGCAGGACCCGGGCGGGGTAGAAGGGGATGGCCGGACGGTCGGCTTGCTGGGGCTGCCAGCTGAGGATTGCATCCACGGCCTGCGCAGCAGCCTGATCCCGGGCGCCGTGGCGCAGGGCGTTTTCCAGCAGGATCCGCAGAGAGAAGGGCAGCTGACGCAGGCGATCGCCGGCAAAATCCAGCAGGTTGAAGGCCGGGGCGGGGGAGGAGGATGTTGATGTCATAGGTGTCTCCGTTGAAAAGTGGTGGTTAAAGGGATTGCATTTGATTAATAATGGCGTGACCAAAGGCTTTGGTGGAGAGGGTCTGCGCCTCAGGCATCAGGCGCTGGAGGTCAGCGGTGACGGTTTTGAGGGCGATGGCCGCCCGGAGCCCCTTTTCGACGCGGTCCGCCGCTTCAGCCCAGCCAAGATGCTGGAGCATCAACTGGCCGGAGAGGATCAGCGAACTGGGGTTGGCCTGGTCGGTTCCGGCGAGGTTGGGCGCGGTGCCGTGGGTGGCCTCGAATAGGGCGGTTTGGGTGTCAAAGTTGATGTTCGCGCCGGGGGCAATGCCCAGCCCGCCCACCTGAGCCGTGAGCGCATCGGAGAGGTAGTCGCCGTTGAGGTTCATCGTGGCGATCACGTCGAAACTTTCCGGGCGGGTGAGCACCTGCTCGAAGGCGGCATCAGCGATCACGTCGTTAACGTGGACGCGGCCGCTCTCCATTGCCGCTTTCAATTCGGTCTCAGCGGCGGCCTGTCCCTGGCCGGCCTGGGTCTGTTGGTATTGGCGCTGGGTATAGATCCGGCTGCCAAATTCGCGCGCCGCCAGATCATAGCCCCAGGCGGCGAAGGCGCCCTCGGTGAACTTCATGATGTTGCCCTTATGCACCAGGCTGACGCGCTGGCGGCCATGCTCGAAAGCATAGCTGAGGGCGGCCCGGATCAGGCGCTCGCTGCCCTGGCGGGAGATCGGTTTGATACTGAAGGCGGTAGTTTCCGGGAAGCGGATCTTCTCAAATTCCTCGGGTTGGCTCTCGGCCAGCCAGCTTTGAAAGGCCAGGTTGCCCTCGCTGCCCGCCTGGAACTCGATCCCGGCGTAGATGTCTTCGGTGTTCTCGCGGAAGATGACCATATCTACGAGTTCGGGCTGCCGCACGGGGGTGGGGACATCGGGGATCCAGCGGATCGGGCGGACGCAGGCGAAGAGGTCCAGCCCGCGCCGCAGGGCTACATTCAGGGAGCGGAAGCCGCGGCCGATGGGCGTGGTCAGCGGGCCTTTGATCGCCACTTTGTAGCGGGCGAGGGTTTTGATGGTCTCCGTTGGCAGGGGCGTGCCGAGTTCGGCCAGCGCTTTACCGCCCGCGGGCACTTCCATCCAGGCCAGGCTGCGCTGGCCGCCATAGGCCAGCCGCACCGCTTCATCCAGCACCGGCCGGGCGGCCCGCCAGATATCCGGCCCGACGCCGTCCCCTTCGATGAAGGGGATGATGGGGTGGGCGGGGACGATCAAGCGGCCGTTTTCAATGGAAATGCCCTGCCCATGGGGTGGAATTTTGAAGAAAGGGGATGCCATAGCTGCTCCTGAGGGAAAATAACCCATTTTGAATGCTAACAGTGGGTTAACACCCGAAAATTCTTATTGACAGATTTTCAAGTCCAATTTTATAATCATGATAACATTTAATTTTGAGACACTGTCCCTAAAAGTGGGACAGCTAGGAGATCGATGGCAAAACCCTCCAGCACGCTTGCCAAGGCAATCCAGTTGATGGATTGTTTTGCTAAGGATGACCCCTATCTGGGCGTCCGGGAGGCGGCGCGCCTGACGGGCATCTCATCCAGCACGACCGGCCGGGTTATGGCCTCCTTGAAGGAACTGGGCCTGCTGGTGCAGGATATGGAGACCCGGCAGTACAGCCTGGCCGGGAAAGTGCTGGCCTGGGCGGAAGTCTACACCGCCACAGTGGACGTCCGGCGGGTGGCGCTGCCCTTCATTTATGACCTTCAGCGCCTGACGGGGGAGACGATCAGCCTTTACATTTTGGAAGGCAAGGAGCGCGTCTGCGTGGAGCGGCTGGAAAGCGAACAGAACGTGCGGATGGTGGCCCGGGTGGGGCGCTATCTGCCGCTGCATGCCGGCTCGGCCGGCAAGCTTTTTTTGGCTTATATGACCGAAGAAATGCGGGAAGAGGTCTTTGAGACCGAGGATCGCCAGGTTTTCACGCCGATGACGATCACCGACCCCGCAAAGCTGCGGGAGGAATGCGCCCGGATCCTTGAGCGGGGTTACGCCCTCAGCCACGGCGAATGGACCGCGGATGCCTCCGGCGTGGCTGCGCCGATCTTCAACCAGCGCGGGCAGATGACCGCCGCGCTGACGATCTCCGGTCCGACTCAGCGCTTCACCCCGGACAAGATCGAAAAATTTGCGAATAACTGCATCCGAACCGGATTGCAGATTTCCCGATTGCTTGGTTATAACCCTTCGCAAAATAAAAAGGGCGTTCAGCCTGGGCGGCCTCGGTAGCCGCCAAAATCCACTGCTTGAACCCTGTACAGAAATCATTGCGAGGTGTTATCATGAATAGCAGTAAGAATAAAGTTAGTTCAGCATATCCGGTTTCAAAATCCAAATCAATTCTCACCATAGAAGATAGGATTGCCGCTCAATTGCCCGCCTGGCAGGAGCGATTGGCGCGGTTACTGAGCGAATCGGGCGACAAGCCGATTGGCGAGATCACCGTTGCCGCGGTCTATGGCGGGATGCGGGGCCTCTTCGCCCTGGTCACGGAGATCTCCCATGTGGACCCGTCCCTGGGCCTTCTGATCCGGGGCTATTCGGTGGAAGATCTGCTGGAAAAACTGCCCAAATGTGAAGGCTCGGATTTTCCGCTGTTGGGCGGTTTGTATCACCTGCTGCTGGTCGGCGAGTTCCCCACCCGGGCGGATGCGCTCGCGGTGGAGGACCTCTGGCGGGCCAGGCAGGGGCTGCCCGGTTACGTGGTGGATCTGTTGAAGGCGATGCCCGAAAGCACCCACCCGATGACGCTATTCTCACAGGCGATCCTCGCCATGCAGCCCGAATCGGTGGCGGCCAGGGCCTATCATGCGGGGATCAGCCGCACGGAATATTGGCGGCCAATGCTGGAAGATGCACTGACGATCACCGCCAACCTGCCCACGCTGGCGGCGACGGTTTACAACCTGAAATACCGGGGCGGCGCGGAAGCTGTACCAGACCCAAGTTTGGACTGGAGCGCGAACTTTGCCCTGATGATTGGCAAAGGGGACGACGCGGAATATAAGGACCTCTGCCGGCTGTTCATGACGTTGCACTCCGACCAGGAAAGCGGCAACGCCAGCGCGCACACCTCGCACCTGGTCAGCTCGACGCTTTCGGACCTGTATTTGTCCTCCTCGGCCGGGCTGAACGCCCTCGCCGGGCCGCTGCACGGGTTGGCGAACCAGGAGACCCTGCGCTGGCTGCAGGCTTTGCAGGAGCAATATGGCGGCCTGCCCAGCCCTGAGGAGCTGCGGGCTTTTGCGCTCGAAACCCTCAACCAGGGCATGGTGATCCCCGGTTATGGGCACGGCGTCTTGCGGCGGACGGACCCCCGCTTCACCGCCCAATATCGTTTCGCCGAGGCCTATCTGCCGGATGACCCGCTCTTCCAACTGGCCCGGCGGGTGTATGAGGTGGTGCCGGAGGTGCTGGGCGAGCTGGGCAAGGTCAAGAACCCCTGGCCAAACGTGGACGCGATCAGCGGCACGCTGCAGCATCACTATGGCATCGAGCCGGAATTCTGCACGGTGCTGTTTGGAGCCAGCCGCCTGCTGGGGCTGACGGCGCATGCCGTTTGGGCGCGGGCCTTGGGCCAGCCGATCGAGCGGCCGCGGTCCTTCACCACAGACCGGATCGAAGAAATCCTCTCGCCGCCGGTGCGGGTAGATTCGCCCGAGATCAACACTTATGCGACCGAAATTTAAATCCGGCCACCTGCCGGGATGGAACAACAAAGCAACTCTCAAACAAGCCAAGAAGCTGGACAAAGGACACTATGAAACAACGAGACTGGAAACGTTATAACCCGCCCAAAGAACTGATTGCCATCCTGGAAGCCAACCCCGACGTGACTGTGGTCAGCACCTCGGAAGAGCTGCTGGATCTGGCCTGCGGCGGTGAAAACGGCAAAACTTTTGAAGTGGCCTATCAGATCCCCAATCTGGGGAAGGTGGTGGATGCGACGGTGGTGCGGGTGCGCAACGGGATCGCCGCGAACTACCCCTCGCCCTATATGCGCCGGCGGGACCCCAACGCCATGCTGATCGGCGATGACGGCCCCACCGATCATAAGCGCTTTGAAGAAGCCTACGGCTATCCCTTCCCGGAGCTGCGGCAGCGGACCTTTGACTGGCTGGCTGAAAACCCGCTGATCCTCTATGCTTATGTGACCGGCAAAAAGGGCCTGGGCAAGGATGCCCTGCTGGTGGCCCCGGCCAATGCCGGTTTCTTTGGCTTTGGCATGGCCCTGCTGCAAGGGATCACGCCTTATGAGGAAATCGGCAAGGACTTTGCCCCCGCTTCGGTGATCTATGTGGCCCCGACCTTCCGCTATACGGACCTGGACGGCAAGCAGGTGGTGGTCCACTACCGCCAGCCGGAGATGCACGAGGTCTTTTCCTACTGCCTCTACCCCGGCCCCAGCGCCAAGAAGGCGGCCTACAGCATCCTGCTGAACCAGGGGGAGCAGGAAGGCTGGGTGACGGCGCATTGCTCGACCGTGCGGGTGGTGACGCCCTATGACAACGAAGTGACCATCATGCACGAGGGCGCCAGTGGGGCGGGCAAGAGCGAGATGCTCGAATATCCGCACCGGGAGGACGATGGCCGGATGCTCTATGGCGAGAACATCGTGACAGGCGAGAAACGCCTGCACGAACAGCCCCGCACCTGCGCGCTGCACCCTGTGACGGATGACATGGCACTCTGCCACCCCTCACTGCAGCACAACGGCAAGCTCTCCGTGATGGATGCCGAAGACGCCTGGTTCGTGCGCACCAATCACATCCGCCACTACGGCACCGATCTGAACCTTGAGCGGCTGACGGCGGAACCCGCCGAACCGCTGCTTTTCCTGAATATCAACGCCTCCCCGGACGGGATTGCGATGATCTGGGATCATATCCTGGATGCGCCGGGCAAGCCCTGCCCGAACCCGCGGGTGGTGGTGCCGCGGGAGATTATGCCGAACGTGGTGAACGAGGCGGTGGATGTGGACATCCGCTCCTTCGGGATGCGCACGCCGCCCTGCACCCGGGAGAACCCGAGCTATGGGATCGTGGGCTTTTTCCACATTCTGCCCCCGGCGCTGGCCTGGCTCTGGCGGCTGGTGGCGCCGCGTGGCTATGATAACCCCAGCCTCACCGACAGCAAGGGGCTTTCGACTGAGGGCGTGGGCTCCTATTGGGCTTTTGCCACCGGCAAGCGCACCGTGCACGCCAACTACCTGCTGGAGCAGTTCACC
>WOYY01000036.1 GCA_011620555.1 Anaerolineaceae bacterium
TTAATCTTGGAAAAATTAGATTCAGGACACTAAAAAGGGAAACTCAGGTATTATAATTAGAAGGAATGTCCAAATCAGAAGAAATGAAATTATGAATAATTCACAAACCATTCAAGTTCCACCAAGTAAACCTCACGCTGAACTTTGGAGGAAAAATCTACCAAAGCTGGCGCTTGGTCTCTTGTTGGTTGTATTTACCCTCTATTCAGTTTTCCTGGCCTTGAATTTGAGGAGTGGTTCTGTTCCTGATGAAGACTACCGCTTTGGGGTATCTCAGGCTTTTGCCGAGACCTGGGGGATTCCGGCCGAGATTCCGCTGACCGAAACATCTGGTGAAGAGGCGCACCGCAATCCCTTTATGGGATATTGGATCTTCGGCCGAGCGTTGAATTTAATCCATCTCATCCTTCCGGATGCCACAGATTGGCAGGTTCTGGTCGCGCTTCGGATTGTGAACGTGATTTTTACCTTGGGCGCGGTTATCATCACTTATCTGATTTCAAAAGAAATTATTCAGAATAAGTGGTTGCAACTCCTCCCGGTTTTCATGCTGACGAACACCTTGATGTTTGTGTTTCTTTCTGGTGGTGTGAGTTACGACAACCCCACGAATTTTTTCAGTGCCCTAGGGATTTACTTTTTCATCAGAGCATTGAAGAATAAGGAATTTGTTCTCAATAGCTTCGCCTGGGTCACCAGTATTGCTTTTGGCGCGCTGATAAAACATACGGTTTTGCCATTGGCCGCGGCGATGTTTGTGATCTGGCTGATTTTTGCGATTAAGAATCGGAAAGAGATTTCCTGGGCAAGGCCAAATAAAAAAATTCTCTTCTATGGATTGTTGTTGCTTTTATTGGTTTTCTTGGGTTTGAACGTCTATCTCTATGGCGTGAACTTAATCAGGTTTCAATCCCTTAAACCCTCATGTTTTGACACTTTTTCCAAAGAGATCTGTGATAAGTCGGTTTATGTTGTGCGATCCAGGGAGTTGGGGCTGCCACAAAAATTGACACTTGCCGAGGCTTTTAAACAGGGCTATCCCGATCCTATTCGCTTCGTTTTTGATATCTGGATCCGGGAGATGTTGAAGCGGATTTTTGGGATCATGGGCAGTTTGGATAATTACTTCCCGATCAATGTGACCTATTTCCATATTGCGCTTTATTGGATCCTTTTATTGGCTTCCCGCTACCTAAAGAAAGTCCCAAATCTGATCAAAAGCCTGATCTTAATTTTCGCGTTCTACGCTGTTGTTTTGATCTATACAAACTATAATTCCGAGCTTGCCTATGGGTTCTATAAATATGTTGCGCTTCAGGGACGTTATATCTTTCCGGTAATCGGGATAGCTTTTGTCCTCAGTGCGTATGTCATCGAACAGGTAAAAAATAAATTCTTAAAGTTCAGTACGCTTGCGGCTCTGATAGTGCTATTTTTCTACAGCGGCCCCATCCGTTTTATTCTGTACTACGACACAATATTCTCGAACTGGTTTGTGTAAATTAATCTATGCCTTCAATCATCAGAGGATTCTTTAGCAAACTCTTGCCCCCAAATTCTGGGCTTGAACTGTGGTTGCGAACAAATTATCACAAACTCAACAGCACTTCCCTGGCATTTCAAATCAGAGACTGGCATTCAAGAATTTCCTGCAAGCATTGTTTTGATCGTGAAAACAGCGCATCGCTTGTATCTTTGGACCACATTGACCGGCAACCGAAAGTTTCGTTCATTCTGGACCTGGATAAAGCCACTCCGTTGGAATTCGCAAAAACTATTCATTCTATTGCGAATTTGATTGGAAATCACTGGGAAATCATTTGTCTGGGGGAAAGCACGAAATTCAATAGTTTGGCTGAAGATTCTGCTGAATACCATTCCCAAATAAAACATTTACTTACGGTAGAAGACAATTTATTGGACCAAGTCAGTGGGGACTTTGTCCTTTTTTGCGCGCCGGGGGATCAATTTGCCAGAACATTGCTGCTGAGGTTTTATGGAGCCCTCAACTCAACGGGTGAGGCTGATATTTATTATTACAATTGTGAATATGCCGCCCCGGGAGAAAAAAAGAAAAAGCTGTTTTTCAAGCCTGGGGACGCCTCCCCAGCTTTATTGCTCAGTGTCAACTATTTCTCAAGGGGGATAATCGGCCGCGAGGCTCTTGAGAAGGTTGATTTTCATTTCAGTTCCCAAAAGCCTTTGTTGGTGCAGGAATACCGCTTATGCCTAGAACTTCAGCGTGAAAATTTCGCCTTTCAGCATCTGCCCTATGTACTGGTCTCGCAAAAAGAGCTGGTCACGTCGGCAAAGGCGGAAAACCAGGCGATCATTGTTGCACATTTGGAACAGCAGGGCATCAATGGGGTGGCTGCTGAGGTGGAGCCTATTGGGACGCGATTTGTTTGGCCAGGCACCGAACCGAGCATTGCGGTTGTCATCCCGACTTTGAACAATCGAAAACTGCTTGAACCTTTGGTTGATTCGCTGCTGCACAACAGCTACCGCAATTTGGCAATCACAATTGTTGATAACAACAGCATTGACCCCGCAACAATCAGCTATTTTCAAGAAATTCGCAATTCACCCAGGGTTTCGGTCGTTCGATACAACCAAGAGTTTAATTATTCTGAGGCGATCAATCTGGGCGCGGCAAACTCTCAATCAGACCTCTTACTGTTTTTGAATGATGACATGGGCGTTTCGAATGATTTCTGGTTGGAGGAGCTGGTCCGGTGGGCGGCCCGGCCTGAAATCGGGGTCGTTGGGACCAAATTGATCCGGGCAAACCGCACTATCCAGCACGCCGGGATCATCCTGGGGCTGAACCGGTTTGCCGGGCATCTTTACCTCAACGCTCCGGAAGACTATTCCGGTTTATTGGGTTCAGTTGATTGGTATCGAAATTACATGGCCCTGACAGGCGCCTGCCAGATGGTGAAAAGGGACCTGTTTGAAGCCGTGGGGGGATATGATGAGGCTTACCTGTTGGCGTTCAGCGATATTGATTTCTGCTTGAAGGTTTATGAAAAAGGGTATTTGAATCTCTACACGCCTTTTGCGAGTTTGTTCCATTATGAGGGAGTCTCACGGGGCTACAATACGCCGCCAGCTGACATCTTGAGGGGCTATCAGCGGATAGAGAGCTATGTGAGAGCGGGGGATCCATATTTCGCAGAGGGTTTATCTTTTCAGCCGATACCTTATTGTCAATCCTCATCCAAGGAAAAATTACTTAAAGCATTTGAGAAGCGCAAAAACCGTTATCAGTATTAAGTGAAGCCAATGATCGGTTGAAAAACCCCTTACCAAAAGGCCTTTCTAAAGGATTTTATGGTTTTTCCGCGATACCCGGCTCAACAACGGTAGGAAATTGGTAGCTGTGCCGTTTTGCGGGACGTCAAGCTTTTTTCTTAGAGTAGAATTGAGCCTTATTATTGACTGGAAACAGCCACTACCTTTTGGAATTCCTGATGGGCCAACCGCTTTCCGAAAAATCTGAACCTCAATCTCGTCCCTGGCTGCAGGGGATGACTCAGGCGCTGCCGATCGTTCTGGGCTATATCCCGGTGGGGTTTGCCTATGGCGTGCTGGCGCAAAAGGCGGGGCTGTCGGCCTTCAATACCCTGCTGATGTCGGTCATGGTCTATGCGGGTTCGGCGCAGTTGATCTCTGTGGGTCTGTTCGCTTCCGGCCTTGCGCCGCTTTCCATTATCCTCACCACCTTTATTGTGAACCTGCGGCACTTGCTGATGTCCGCGGCCTTATCGCCCCACCTGCAGAACTGGCGAAAAAGGGAGCTTTCCGCTTTTGCCTATGAAGTCACGGACGAATCCTTCGCCCTGCATGCGACCCGGATGGAAGATGGTGAGCGGCCCAAGAGTGAAACCTTCGCGATTAACCTGACAGCGCAGGCCTCCTGGGTGCTGGGGACGGCTTTGGGAATCTTCGGGGGGCAGCTGATCGCGGAGATTGAACCCTTCGCGCTGGATTACGCCCTGCCGACGATGTTCATTGCCCTTTTGGTGATGCAGATCCGGAACAAGGTGCAGGTGGTCGTGGCCGTTTTGGCTGGCGCGTTTTCTCTGGGTTTGTATTTTTGGGGGCTTCAACAGTGGTATGTAATCGTGGCGACCGTCCTGGCCGCCACCCTGGGAGTGGTTTTCGAGCAATGGACCAAAAAACGATCCTCCTGACAATCATTGGCATGGCCGTGGTGACCTATCTGCCGCGGGTCATCCCGCTGCTCGCGCTCACCGGCCGGCGGCTGCCGGATGTGGTGATCTCCTGGCTGGGTTATATCCCGCCGGCGGTCTTGGCCGCCATGCTGCTGCCCTCGTTGCTGGTCGTTGATGGCCGGGTGGCGTTGGATGCCGGGAATCTCTTCCTCTGGGCCGCGCTGCCGACCTTTGCTGCGGCGATCCTGACCCGAAACTTGTTCGTTCCGGTTCTGGTGGGGATGGCCGTGGTGATCGTGGGTCGGCTCTTGGGAGGGTAAAGAAAAAGCGCTGTGAGGGCGCTTTGATTTTTCTGTGGGGTTTGAATTCAATCCAGGGCCTGCCGTCCGGCTAGGGCACGCAGCAGCGTGTTCTGGTCGGCATATTCCAGGTCGCCGCCGACGGGCAGGCCGCGGGCCAGCCGGGTCACCCGGATGCCCTTGGGGGCGATCCGCTCATGGAGGTACATCGCCGTAGCGTCGCCTTCCATGCTGGGGTTGGTGGCCAGGATCACTTCTTTCACCTGACCATCTTCCAGCCGGGCATAGAGTTCCCGAATTTTCAGGTCATCCGGCCCAACGCCTTCGATGGGGGAGAGGACGCCATGCAGGACATGGTAGAGGCCATTGAACCCGGCCGTCTTCTCGATGGCCAGGACATCCAGCGGCTCTTCCACTACGCAAATCGTTTGCCGGTCGCGTTGCTCGCTGGCGCAGACTTCGCAAACGGGCGTTTCCTTACGGGTGATGTTGAAACACACTTCACACAAGCCTGTTTCCTCCTTGAGGCCGCTCAGGGCCTCTGAGAGGCTGAGAGAAATCTCCTCGGGCGCACGCAGGAGGTAAAAGGTCAGGCGGGAAGCTGTTTTTGGGCCAATCCCTGGCAGCCTTGCAAAGGCATCCACCAGGCTCTGGACGGGTTCAGGTAAGGCGCGCATCGGTTCTGTTCACATCCCAAGGCCGAGGCCGCCCAGCATATTGGTGAAGGGAGCCATTTTCTCGGAGGCCAGCTTGCGGGATTGTTCCAGAGCGGCATTGACGCCGGAGGTGACGAGGTCCTGCAGCATTTCCACGTCAGCGTCCTCAAGGATCTCAGGCGCGATGGTGATGGCTTGGCAGATTTGATCGCCGGTCATGGTGACGCTGATCACGCCGCCGCCGACCGTCGCGGTCACAGTCTCTTCAGCCAGTTCAGCCTGGGCGTCCGCCATCTGCTGCTGCATCTTCTGAATTTGAGCCATCATGCCGCCGCCGCTTTTACCGCCGGCGGGCCGATTATAACCTTTTGCCATTTGGATTTCCTTTCCTGGTGCTGTATCCTAATTTGCTTCTTTGGCATCTGTGATTTTACCACCCAGGTCCCGGGTGGCCGTGCCGACCATGCCATCATTTTCGATTTCTATATCCTCCGGCAGCACACCGCCCTGATGGGTGGAGACGATGCAAGTGACTCCGATGGCCTGCCCGAAAACTTCCTCGAGGATGTCACAGGTGAGTGTCAGGTTGCCGCTTTTTTCCATCATTTGCTTCAAGGTGTCGGAGGAAAAGCCGAGGATGAGGGTGTTGTCTTTCAAACCGGCCAGTTTGGACGTGTTGAGCAGCCCTTCCGTGCGTGGGTTGTGTTTGCCCACCAAGGCTTTCACCTTCCGCCATTGTTTGTGGATGTCGCTGAGGGAGACAGCGCCAGCAGGGGGAGCGGTTTTCTCCGCTTGGTCCGGCCGCTCATCCTGCGGGCTTGCCGTATCTGGGCTTGCTACTTCTGGTTCATCAGGAGCCTGCCCGGCCTGGGGAGCGGATTCCGGCTCAGCATCGGGCAGGGGAGCTTCGGCTTTTTTGACCGGTTCCGGTTTGGGCTTGGGCTGAGTCAGGGGCGCTTTGACGAGCGGTTGGGAGGCGGCCGCCTGCTCCGTCCGGGCTTGGCTTTCCGCTGGGACCGCCGGCCTGACCAGATACTCAGTGAAGGCCAGTTCCAGCCCCAGGCCGGGGTGCCAATTGGCATGTTCATCCATGGTTGCCTGGTTGAAGGCGTTGATCGCTTTCAACAGCTCTGGCAGGGGGAGCTGGCTGGCATGGGCGTGGATCTTGGGTTTCAGGTCCTCGGCGATGTCCGCCTGGTTCAGATGCCCCATCTGATAGAGCAGGACGTTCCGCAGGTAGGAAACGATCTGCCGGGCCAGCTGACGGGGATCCGTGCCGGTATCCAGCGCCTGATCAATCTGTTCCAGGCCGGCCGCCGCATCCTTCGCCGCCAGGGCGTCCACGATCTCGATCACCCGCAGGCTGGTGGCTGTGCCCAGGATGGCCTGAGCCATTTCCAGGGTGATCTTCTCATTGGTTGAAGTGAGTTGATCCAAAAGGGAGATCGCATCGCGCAAGCTGCCCGTGGCTTGCCGGGCGATTTCCGTGAAGACGGGTTCTTCGACCAAAAGGCCTTCTTCCGCGCTCTTCTCTTTAAGGTGGTTGACGATGATCTCCAGCGGGATCCGGCGGAATTCATGCCGCTGGCAGCGGGAGAGCACCGTGGCCGGGATCTTGTGGATCTCGGTGGTTGCCAGGACGAAGATCGCATGCGCCGGCGGCTCCTCCAGAGTCTTTAGCAAGGCGTTGAAGGCCGCGGTTGAAAGCATGTGGACTTCGTCAATGATATAGACTTTGAAGCGGCCCTGGGAGGGGGAGAAATTGATCTTATCGCGCAGATCACGGATGTCGTCCACGCTGGTGTTGGAGGCGGCGTCGATCTCGATCAGGTCCATGAACCGGCCTGCTGTGATCGCCTTGCAGTGCTCGCATTCGTTGCAGGGGCGGTTTTTCAGGTCTGGGTCGAGGCAGTTGACGGCTTTGGCGACCAAACGGGCACAGGTGGTCTTCCCGGTGCCGCGCGGGCCGGCAAAGAGATAGGCATGGGCGACGCGGTCAAGCATGACCGCATTCCGCAGGGTCTGGGTGATGTGTCCCTGACCGGCGACTTCATCCCAGCTTTGGGGGCGCCATTTTCGGTAAAGTGCTTTGGACATAAGGTTATTTTCTTTAGGGTATTTGGTAAGTAGCCTGAATTTTACCCTCCGCGTCAATCAGAGTGACGGTATCACCGGATTGCCAAATGGGCGCATCGGACTGCCAGTACAATTCTATCACGGTACTGGTGCCGGCCTTCGAGTGGACCTCAACGGCTCCATCCTGATTCAGGATCATTGCGGGGAAAGTGAAGTGCTGGCCTCGGCCGTTTTGCAGCTGCCAGCCGTTCAGGTTGACGGCGCCCTCGCTCTGGTTGAAGATCTGGACATATTCCATAGCCAGGTTGCCGGCGCCGACCACGGATCGAATGAGGACCTGAAGATCCTCCTGCAGGAATTCCGGTTTGGATGGGGTAGTTTCAGCTTCACCACTGGATGGAGCGGATAGAGTCCCAGAATTGGCTTCTGGAATGGTTTTTGACCCGGTCATTTGAGGCGAGGGGTGGGCGGCCTGCCAGATCAATAGGACGACCAGCGTGGTCGCTGCGGAGATCAGAATATTGAGCAGGATGTAGAAAAGGAGACTCTTTTTGGCTTTCATCGCCTCTGCCTTGGTCGTTTTACCAATGATAGCACAGCTTATTTGGATTTCCCAAAAATGGGCCGATTCCGGATGGCGAAGTCTGATTTTTGAATCAAAACAGAGGTTTGTCTCTCCAATTAACAATTTGATAACAATTCCTTACAACGCTATTAATCACAGTGTGATAATCTAATCCCTAAGGAATTTGATTTCTCTCCTTTCAAATTCCCCCCTTAAGTTGTGGTAGTGACCCCAACTGAGATAAAGGTGAGGTTAACGAAGCAAAGCAGGCGTTTGGTGAGGCGCCTGCTTTGTGATTTAATTAATATTCCTCATCTCCCGGAAATACCAGTTGTTTGATATGGCTGATATGGTCCCGCTGATGCCAAAGGATGCGGCGGACAAGCTTGCGATAGGACCAAAATTCGCCCTCCAACCCTCGCACTTCAACTTTGCCGGGAAAGCTGGGGAAGGCCCGGTCGACTTCCTCGGCCAACAGGGTCAAGCGGTCGATCGGCTCGGCGGACAGGTCGGACCGGGTGAGGTCCGTCAGCCCCAGCCTGGTCAGGTACCAGTATTCAGCATTGGCGACATGCTTCACGATCCCGGTGATGTTCCAGCGTTGGCCGGGACGCTGCATTTCAATGATTTCCGGCGCCAGGGTGGTATAGCCGGCAAGCAGCTCCTCCCGCTGCCAATGATAGATCTTCAGAGCGTTGGAAATCTCCTCTGCCGAGAGGGGACGCCAGTCATCCGTGAACCAGGCGTTGACCTGGTAGCCCTGGCCTGGGGCGGTCAGCTGATAGGCCTCGTCAATATTGAAGGTGGTAAACCGCTCCACGATCCTGAAATCCAGATCGGCGAAATCCGCCCAGGGTCCGCGGGTGTGGTCCCGGATCCATTTATCGTAGTTCAGAACGGCTCTCGGCATGCGGATCAGCGTTTCGGCTTCATCGCTTCCATAGGCAAAGCACCCTGGGTGATCCAGGGCATAGGCCAGGAAGCGGCCGTCTTCGGTATTCTGCTCCAATCCAATTCGGATTCGCATTGTTCCTCCATAATTACATCATCTAGGACTTAATCATAACAAAAAAACCGCCGGTTTGAAGGCGGTCTCTTGTTATGAGACGGTCTGAAGGGAGGGACCCCAACAGACGAAAATCCATTAATGCTGTTGGGGTTTTCCTTTGAATGGCAAGGGTTCACTCATTATTGCTTTGTTCCAGCCCAGTGAAGCTGATTAGGGCAAAAATAATGCTGATCACGCCAATCACCAAGTAAACAACAGCGCTCATGGACTTCCTCCTTCTCCTTTAATTTATGATATGAATTGCCGCTTTAATTTATCGCTATCCTTAATACGTCTAAAGTTTGAAAAAGTTCCATTATTTTATGATCCGTTGTTAATAACACCGGAATGGGGGCTTAGTGACGCTGCTATCGTATAGCTATCCAGAAGATTGTTGAATTCACTCGCAGGAGGGCTTTTTAAACGGACAACCGGCCATGAACTGGCCGGTTGTGAATGTCTTTTTAGGTTTTGTTAAAGGCGCTGAGGATCAATCTGAAAACACGGGGAGATGACCCAGGGCGATGATGTTCGCCCATTTGGCCCGTTCGCCTTCCGTGAGGATCGCTGTTTCGGCGGCAATCGTCCCGCCGGCCTTTTCCAGGATCAGGCGCATACCCTGCAGGGTGGAGCCGGTGCTGATTACATCGTCAACGATCACAACTTTGTGCCCGTCAATCAAGCGGTGGTCTTTTTCGTCCAGATAAAGGGTTTGCGGTTTGCCAGTGGTGATCGAAAGGGTCTCCGAGGCGATCGCTTCTCCCATATAGGCTTTGTAGGACTTGCGGAGGATCACATACGGCTTGCCGGTGACCACAGACAGGGCATGGGCAAGCGGGATGCTCTTGGCTTCCGCAGTGACCAGCACGTCATAGTCAATTTCTGATAGCTTCTCACCGAGCGCTTTGGCGCAGGCCTCAACCAGTTCCGTGTCGCCCAGGATGTTCAGAATGGCAATGCGCAGGCCGGGTTTGATCTCGAAGAGTTCTAGTTCCCGGTGGATGCCGGCGATATCAATGCCATAGGTTTCTCGTGTCTCTGCCATTTCCTCATCTCCCATTCTTTTTCAAAAATCGACCTTATTATAATCCAACCTGGAATTGGGAGGATGTCTAGACCTTAAAAAGCTGTGAAATTGTTTTGAAACGGGGGATTTAAATCATGTGAGTGCCGGAGACGCCGACCCCGGCACTCATTTTAAGGAGGAGAAGAAGAGAAGTCGCCCTTACTTTCCTCAATCTTACAGGAGAGGCGCTTTTAATGCTTGACGCTTGCCCTACGATTGCCCTACGATCTCTGTCCGGTTTCTTTCCTGAGCGCGGTTGTTTAATTCGCAGTTGAGCGGCCTTTTAAGGTAAGATTGTGAATAAGATATCAGATGAAAGGTTTGCATTGGGAAAGATATTTGGCGTTTTGGACCAAACACTTGTTGGCCCGGTCAGCCTGATGGCGGGGGACCAAGGCCTGGAGCAGGTTGCTTTTTCGCCTTTAAAGGCGTTTAAAGACAGCCTGTCTGTTGAAGAAGGCCAACCTTCGCTGACGGGGATGGAAGTGATCTCAACCCTTTTGGCGGAATTGAGTGAATATTTCTTTGGAATCCGGAAAGTGTTTACCGTTGCCATTGATTGGGATGTGATCCGGGGCTTCCAGAAAGATGTCCTGCTGGCCGCGGTGGAGATCCCTTTTGGCGAGGTGCGCACCTATGGCGAACTGGCGGGACTCTTGGGTAAGCCGGGCGCGGCCCGGGCCGTCGGCTCAGCCCTGGCGAGGAACCCAATGGCTCTGGTGATTCCCTGCC
>WOYY01000045.1 GCA_011620555.1 Anaerolineaceae bacterium
ATCATATTTGTCCACTTATGTGAAGAGGCTGTCCCTTACTTTTGGGACAGCCCCTGCAATTTAAGTGCCGAAATGTTATTCTTTTTTATTTTTGGATCAGGGTTTCGTAAAGTTCCCGCGTCTGCTGGGAGGGCGGCGCATTGATTTCCTTGACCAGGGCCACCCGGCAGCGTTCATATTGCCGCACAATGGCTGCCCGATTCCCGGTCGCAGCGTGGATCCGCATCGCCAGCCGGTGCGCATCTTCCAGGCAGGCGTCCTCCGTCAACGCCTGGTAGCAATAGCGCAGCGCCGTCTTATAAGACTTGCGTTCCATGAACAAATTCGCCAGCCGCATCAGGGCATCCAGATACATTTGGTAATAGCGCTGGCGGTCCGTGATAGCCCAAATCTCTTCGATTTCGGAAAGATATTCCCCTTTATAACTTTCCACAGCAGCTTTAAGATAATTGATCGTTTCACCCGGGTCTTTAGCCTTTTGACCACGGTCAAACGCTATTGTGAAGGATTCCACATCATATTCGTAATCCAATGACCAGTTGAATTGGTAATAATCGTCCTGCAGCAGGATCGTCTGCCGCCCCACCGCTCGGCGGAGGCGATAGAGCGTGTTCTTGAACCGCAGCTTAAGCTCATCAGGCGTGGCATCCGGCCAGAAATAAAGCCCAACCTGCTCCTTGGTCAGCCCTTCAGGATGGGCCAGGAACAGGAAGAACAGGTCTCGGGAGGTCTGCGTTTGCCAGTCGCTGCTGGAAACCAGTCGATTGCTGATATGCACCTGGGCCTTGCCAAAGGACTGGATGACCATCTTTGGCGGCGCAAAAGGCATGATTGTTGCCTGGCGGCGAATCTTGCGCCGTATCACAGGCAATTTTTCCTCAAACGCTTCTACTCGCTCCAATATTCGGGAAAACTGCCGTTTTAACTCATGCTTCCCTTTCACAGAAATTAATAAGGTTTTGAATTCCCGAGCCTGCACGATCAATGGGGTCGCGTAGTTATTTTCAAAAATAGTGGGCAATACTTTTTCCAAATAAACCAATGCCTGATCTTTATCCCCCAGCCCTGAGAGCGCCATGGAACAACTAAAAGCTGCCCGTAAGGCCTCATTCTGGTTCCCTTCGGACACATAATTCTTATAAGCTTTTTCGGCCAAGGAACGTGCTTTATCAAATTGATTTATCCTGATATAAAACATCGCCAGTTCAGATTCAACAAGGTTGATATTGTAGGCAGATTTGCTTTCCTCTGCCCGTTCCCAGGCATTTTGGAAAATTGCTTCCGCCTTGGATAATTCACCAGCAATGCGGTTGAGAATACCTTCTGAAAGGGTCAGATAGAAAAGCAGAAAGCCATCGTTGAACTGCTTCGCAATCCCTTCCGCCCGCTGATAGACATCCAAAGCCTCAGTATAAGCATCCAATTCTTTGTAGAGGTCTCCAAGGCTTGTCAGGATAATACTCTCAGCTTTGGCAGAATTGCTAATCCGGGCATATTCGATCCCTTTTTCAAAATTACCAGCGGCTTTTTCATAGTCGCCCCGTAACTGCTGTAAAACACCCAGGTTATTTAATAAATCTGCCGCCCAGGATAGGTTGCCACCAGAACTCCAAATATTCAACGCTTCCTGGTACATCATCTCTGCGCGGACATATTCACCCAAAACTTTATGCATTAATCCAATATTGAATAATAGCTTGGGTATATTCTGCTCGTCGTTATAACTTTCAAATAGCCGTAATGATTGCTTAAGAAAGTTAACAGCTTTTTTTATCTCACCAAGAAGATAATAGGTCACACCAATATTTCGCAGAGCTTCAGCTCGGATCAGACCATATTCCGGTAAATCTTCAAGAATTTCAATAGCATTTTGATTATCAACTAAAGCCTTTTGATAATCGCCCCGCATCCTGCTCGCCACACCCCGCCGCATCAAACTCAGAGCCAAGACTTCAACATTGCTCGGATCGTTATCTTCCAGCAAGCGGTCAATAACTTTTGTGAAAAGCTGGATCCCCTGCTCCACTTCGCCGTCATTGACCAGAATCGCCGCCTGCAAAGACAGCAGTGAAGGGCGGGAAGTGGCAATTTCCGGCGGCAGGGCTGCCATCCATTCCTTCAATGTGAGCAGCTTCCCACTGGTCACCATTGTGGGGCCGGCCGTTTCCACCAGGGCCAGCATCTTATCCACCGCCCGGACCTGCTTATAAAGCACGAAAGCCTGTTCCCAGTCTTCCTGGTCTACAAAATCATCCGCCAGCGCAATCGTGATCGCCACAGTCTCTTCCGGGCGTTCCTTGCGCATTCGGGCTTGCAAAAAGTCACGGAACAAGTGGTGATAACGCAGCCAGAGATCATCGTTATCGCCGACCGGCAGGACAAAGAGATTCCGGATCATCACCTGGTCGATCAGGCTCTGCCAGGATTCGGTGATCTTGAGCGCTTTGCCGATCACCCGTTTACAGCGCTGGGCATCATACTCTTCCAGAATGGAAGACCGCAACAGGAAGCTCTGGATCTCCGCCGGCTGCTGTTCAAAGACCTGCTGGGCCATATAGTCATACAAGTTCACGCCCGAAACTCTGGCCGTGCGAATCCGTTCACCGATTTCGTCATCCAACAGCTGGGTCGAAAGCAACAGCCCGGTGATCCACCCTTCGGTCTGCTGGGTGATTTCCTCGGCCGATTTATCCGAAATCGTGAGATGATAATTTTTCAGCAATAATTCCTGGATCTCATGGGCAGTGAAAGAGATCTCTTCAAAGGACAAACCGCCAACCTGGTTGCGGGCGACCAACAAGGGCATATCCGAAAGGGTCAGCAAGCGCCGCGAGGATACGATCAGGTGGACGTTCTCATCGGCCGTCTGCAGGAAGCTGTTGATAAACTGGTTCACCGGTTCGCCATCTTCAATCAGCTGGTAATCATCCAGTATGAAGATAAAATGCTCAGTGATATGTTCGTAGATATCATTGGTGATGGTCGAAACGATCGCCGAGATATCCAGCTGAGATTGGGGGATGCTGTTGAGCACAGAAAGGGAATTTTGACCAAATTCCGGGAAGCGGGCATTCAAGGCCGCGATAAAATGCGAAATAAACCGGAAGGGGTCCTGGTCCAAGGGGTCAAGCGAAAGCCAGCTGATCGGCCATTCGGTGTGGTTAGCAAAGTCAATCAACAGCGATGTCTTCCCATACCCTGCCGGCGCGGCGACAATGATGAGCTTTAAATCCAGAAGGTCATTTAAATTGGATAATAACCGCTGACGTGTCAAAATTTCATCACGCCGGCGCGGAATAATCAGTTTGGTTCGCGTGACTGGGTATTTACCTTCCACAACCGCCTTCTGCTCTTCTTCCCTGATATTTCACCAATAAACAGAAGCCTTCTTCATTCACAGAGAAATAGAAAATAACGGATACGCCATCTATCGTTCTTAGAATAGATTTTGTTAATCTTATCAGACAAAACTCGTTTTGTGAATAACCCTCCTGGTGATTGATGGATGAATTGCCTCCAATGGGTATAAAACGCCCCAAAAAGGACAAATAACCCATCGATTTAATCACCTGCTCTGGGTATAATGGAAAAAGGTTTAAAGGATTGACCATGAAATGGTATAAAACTATTCTTTTAATTTCAACTTCCGGAAAAGGCTTCCACAACTTCACCGCCGCCATCAATGACCAATTGAACCAATGGGAAGTCCGGGAAGGAATGGCTTTCCTCTTCATCCAGCACACCAGCGCCTCCCTGGTCGTCAACGAAAATTATGCCCCCTCCGCCCAGCGTGATATGGAGGCATATCTGGAACAGATCGCGCCCGAGAATCAGGCCTGGTATTCTCACACGCTGGAAGGGGCCGATGATTCCCCCGCGCATCTGCGGGCAATGCTCACCAGCACCAGCCTGGATATCCCCATTGATAACGGCGCGCTCAGTCTGGGCACCTGGCAAGGCGTCTACCTGGCCGAACATCGCCATTCAAGCCACCAGCGGCGAGTCCTCCTGAGGGTCCTATCCACGGAAGATGGATGAATGACATCTGAGCAATCAAAACCACACAGATCCCCTTATTTCCCCCAAAGTTTTTATACGTGATAAAGGAGCAATAAATGAATATCGACCTGAAATACCGGCCATCCTACACCCTGGGCATCATCACGCTCGACCCTGACGAAGAAATCCAGGTCGAGAGCGGTTCCATGGTCAGCATGTCATCCGAGGTTGCCATCGAGACCAAAGCGCGCGGCGGATTGCTCAAATCGCTGGGCCGGGCTGTCCTGGGCGGCGAGTCCTTCTTCCAAAACACCTACCGCGCCGGTTCCAACGGCGGCGAGATCACCGTTGCGCCTGCCCTTCCAGGCGACATGCAGATCCTTGACCTGAATGGCAACAGCATGATGGTCCAGTCCGGTTCCTATGTCGCCTCCGAGGATGGGGTGGATGTCGATACCAAATGGGGCGGCGCAAAGACTTTCTTTGCTTCTGAAGGTCTGATCATGCTGCGGGTCTTCGGTCAGGGGAAAGCGATCCTTTCCTCTTATGGCGCCATCCACGAGCTGGATTTGGCGGCTGGCGAACGCTACACCGTGGATACCGGCCACCTGGTGGCTTTCACCGAAAATATGGGCTTTAAGGTCCGGTCGGTTGGCGGTCTCAAATCCACCCTGTTCAGCGGCGAAGGGCTTGTGGTGGACCTGACCGGTCCTGGCAAGGTCCTGCTGCAAACCCGATCCACCGACGCTTTCCTCTCCTGGCTGCTCCCCAAGCTGCCCAAGGAACACAATAGCAGCCACTAGCCACTACTAGGCTATTATTTCCATTCATCGCTCTAAAGCCTTCTCCGGCCTCCTGAGGGCCTCCAACACCAAGGACCCGAGGACTCCACCGGCCAGGAAACCGGAGAGGGCATTGGCGATCGCCGCACCAGCATCCGTAAGCCGCCGTCCAGACCTGAGAGATAGAATTGTAAAACCCTAAGAGATCAATAAAGGAAGGGGATCAAAGCCCAGGTGCGTTCTTTATAAGCGGCGTAATCCGGGATGTGCTTCTGCATAAAGGATTCCTCAATCGAAATCCGCAGCAGCACCCCAAGCACGCCGATCAAGGCCGGGATCCAGGAAGGACCAGCCGCCAGGAAAATGGGGCAGGCCACCAGGAAGAGAATATTGCCCAAAGAAACCGGATGGCGGATCGTGTGGTATAAGCCGGTGATCACCAATTGGGTGTCATCCCGTTCAATGGCCTGGGCGAACCCTTGTTCCAGGTTCAGATAGCCTTTGACGGAGAAACCAGCCGCCCCAACAAATAACGCGCCACCCACAAGCATTTCCCAGGTGCTGGGACGGTTATGCAGAAAGATAAACTCCGCAACCGGGCCGATCAAAACCACCCACATCGGCAGGAGAATCAGCCAAACCGTCCAATCCCCCCACCCTTTGCGGATATTATTCCCGGGGCGGGTCAGGACGGCGCGTTCACTGATCTTTAGACCAGTGAAAAGCAAAGCGTAAATCAATAACGGCAAATAATCTAAAATGTTCTCCATATTCATATTCCAGGTTCCGGTATTCAGGCACTGGATGCACCTGGTTCGAACCTAACCCATCAAATATAACACAAGCTCTCAATTAAGATAACTCAAAATGGCTCATCGCTGGGATTTTCATTCAAGCGCCCGGCAATTTGGCTCTCATACTCCATTGATCCTTCCCCAAAGAAAAACGTCTCCCGTTTGGGAGACGTTGGAGTATCTCGGATTGCACTTTTATTTCGCGAACACACTATCCGGCAGGTTGATCCCCGCGGCGATCAGTTTCGGTGTAAAGCCGGGCCGCAGGCCGTTGGACTTATGAACGCCCTGGATCATATTATTCTTGGTTCCCGTCTGTTCGAATGTAAAGAGGTCCTGCATAACAACCGTGTCGCTCTCCATACCCTGAACCTCAGACACTTTAACAACCTTACGGGTGCCATCCCGCATCCTTTCAAGGTGGACAATCAGTTCTATGGAAGAAGCCACCTGCTCACGGATCGCCCGCAAGGGCAAATCCATACCGGCCATCATCACCATGGTCTCAATCCTGCGCAGGGCATCCCGAGGGCTGTTGGAGTGGACGGTGGTCATGGAGCCATCATGGCCGGTGTTCATAGCCTGGAGCATGTCAATGGCCTCACCGCCACGGCACTCGCCGACGACGATCCGGTCAGGGCGCATCCGCAAGGCGTTGATCACCAGCTGCCGAATGGCGATCTCGCCTTTACCCTCAATGTTCGGCGGCCGTTTTTCCAGCCGGACCACATGGGGCTGATGGAGTTGAAGCTCGGCCGTATCCTCAATCGTGATCACCCGCTCGCCTTCCGGAATGAAGGAGGAAAGCACGTTCAGGAAGGTCGTCTTACCGGTGCCAGTACCACCCGACACCACCAAGTTGATCCTTGCCTCAACACAAGCCTTCAGAAAATTGGCCAGGCCGATGCTCAGGGTTCCATTCGAGATCAGATCCTGAACCTGGTAAGGCCGAGTGGCGAATTTACGGATGGTCAGTGTTGCGCCATCCAGCGAGAGCGGCGGGATCGTCGCATTGACCCGGAAGCCGTTGGGCAAGCGAGCATCCACCATTGGCGAGGATTCATCCACCCGCCGGCCGATGGGCGAAACGATCCGATCAATCACGCGCATCAAATGGGCTTCATTTTCAAATTTCACATTTGTCGGTTTGATCAAGCCGAACTTTTCAACATAGACCCTGTTATACCCATTGACCATGATTTCAGTGATATCGGGGTCTTTCAGCAGGGGTTCGATCGGCCCATAGCCCACAATATCCGCGATCACCAAATCCAGAAGCTGGTTGCGAGTATCGTGGTTATAAAGGAGATGTTCATCTTCCAGCACCTTATTGAACACTTCCTCAATTAACTTCTTCAGTTTCTCCGGATTGATGGAAGAGTCGGGTTTGCTGTTCTCCAGAAGATCTCTCTGAACAGCATCTCGAATCATAACAAAATCATCCTGATGCTCACTGACAATGGTCTGAGTTTTTTGAACAGAGGTAACAACATCCTTGCTCAAAGCGGGTCGGTTGGTGAACATAAATCCTCCTACTGAAGGCTTACCAAGTGTAAGCCTGACTAGTTTTGAATACTGGGAACAATAAGATCCCGTCCGAAATTAATGACCACATTCAGAGGCAGACTGTTTGCGTCCAGAATCGCATCAATCGTGGACTGGTTATCATTGGCAAAGAAAGCCAGACAAACGCCATCGCCAATCTCTACCTCAGAAAGGGTATACACGGCGTCAATGCCCAGCAGCGCCTCTTGGAGGGCAGTGTACGCCGATTCGAAATCACCCACGGCATTCCAGTAATCCGCCTGGACCATCACCTCGTTGATAGCCGCCAGGTCGGGGTTATTGGACACCCCAATCGCGTTGAACGCGTAGAGGTAATATGAGACAGCATTCTCATAATCCCTCAGCTTTCCATAAGTATCTCCAATATAGATTTGAACCTGAAACAGCTTCAGCGGGTTCTCGGTTGCATCCCAGGCAAACAACTCGGCCTGTTCATAGTTGTTCAGTGCATCCTGATAGAACCCGGCGGAATAATATTGGTTGCCCAGGGCAGAATAAGCCTCATAAAGCAGCGTTGAAGTATTCCCGCCCGCGAAATTCTGATCAGAAGCGATGATTTTCGTCAGGTTGGTGATCGCCGGCGCCCAGTTCATGTCCAAAAAATCCTGGAAAGCAACCTGATAATATTCCGCGTTGATCAAATCCCTTTGCAGGGCGGAATTTTTCGGGTCAATGCTGGCCGCCTTCGTCAGATACGATACCGCTTTCTTGACCGAAGGAATAGACTGGTTGCTGTCCGCCAGCATATCCTTGGCGGTCTGGACGAACTTGAGCTGCAAAAGATTGCTGCTGACCTCCTGCAGATTTTCGCGTTCATTGGCGTATTCCTTGCTTTGGGGAATCAGAGCCACCGCTTTGCGATAATATTGTTCCGCCGCTTCAATATCCTCAATGGTGGAGCTGTCGGACTCGAGCATGCTGATGATCTTCTTCAAGTAACCCTGAAGAAGCTGTTCGGTGATCATCGGGTCCACAAGTTGGGTGTCAATCGCCATAGCGCTTTCGTATGAACTGATCACCAGATCCCAGTCTTCGTTCTGATAGGCCAGATTGCCTTCTTCCAGATAGATCGCGATCTGATGATCCGTTTCAATGGATTCGATTTGCTGGTTGACATCCCACAAACCCGGCCGTTCTTCCTGAATCTCGTAGAACAGAGCCAGGGCACCCTCTGAATCGCCTTCCGACAATAGGTTGAGGGCCTCCTGATATTTCGCTTCCATCCGAAGCAGCAAATCCACATCCGCCGACAAAGCCGGCAGGCGGTCAAAATCCGGGTTCACTTCCCGAATATTTTCAATGATGGAAGAAGCCGGCTGGGGGTTGCCAACCAACAGAAGCTGTTCCGCCTGATTGGCTAAGGCATTCAATTGGGCGGCCTCTTGAATCGCCTGTCTCTCAGCGGCTTGCTGATCAACATAGCGAAAAGAGAAGAAAAAAACCGCAGCAACGACCAGGACAGCAATAACGATAATTAGCCCGAGGTTAATAGTGGCTTTAAAATTATCCCGGTTCTCAACCTTCTTATTCTTGTCCCCCATCGTCCTGAGCAAAAGCTTTAATTTCAGGTCCTCATCCAATTTCATCAGGACCGGATTGTCGGGGTATTGGTCCATCAGCTTATCCAGGACCTCCCGGCACTTGGGGAAATCACCGTTTTGATACAGGTTAATCAGGACTTGATAATCGGGATCATTCGACAGTTCAACAGGGATGACAATCCTGGCATTCATCTCTGTTGCATTCGAATCCTCATTTTTGGGTCGTCCAAAATTTGGTAGTAATGATCCCATCTTCATTCGCTCTTTACTATTAATTCAACCTATAAATTCATAAACAAGTCCATGATCGAAGGGATGGATGGTCCCAGAATCACAGCTAAAAGGGCTGGGAAGATCATAATAACAACCGGGATTAGAATCTTCCCGGGCAATTTATTGGCGATCTCCCGCGCCCTGAACTGTCGCTGCACCCGCATCTGTAAAGCCTGACTGTGCAGGACGTCAGCGTAACTCATACCGACTTTTTCCGCCTGAACGATGATGGCAACGAACCGTGTAAGGTCGTCCACTTCCAGACGGTTACTCAGGTTTCTCAGGGCCGTCGCCCTCGAAATACCCATCTCCATTTCTTTGGTTGCGCGTTTGATCTCATGCCCCAAGGCTGTATCCCAATAGCCGCTGATTTTCGACAAAGATTGATCAAAAGCCAAACCTGCTGAAGCACAGACGGAAAGCATATCCAAAGCATCGGGTAAGCCCCGCCTGATCTCATCCTGCCGTGCTTTGACTTTACCATTAAGCCAAACGGTTGGATAGACATAGCTGAGCAGGATGATCATAGCGCCCACACCCAGCATCGTCATGTCAAGATTCTTCAGATCCCGATTCAACAGGAAAGCAACGACAATCCCCGCGACGAATGACAGAAAACGGATGGCGTAAAAATCTCCCGCGTGCATATTTCTGGGATTCCCGGCGATGGTCAGCTTATGTTCCAAATCGACGACCAACTTTTCAGGTGTAAAGCGGCCCAGGAACTGAAGCATTTTCTTAAACCAACTGACAATCGTCCGGTCGAAAAGAGAGCCGCTGACTTCCCGGGGGATGATCATCGGGCGCCTATTATCTCCTTCCGAGGAAGTAGGTTCGGCGGTGACAAACTGTTCAATCCGATTTGAAACCTTTTTCCCGGAATTCAACCATGTGGTAACGCCATAGATCGCCAATCCCACACCCATCAGCGCGACCAAAACAGCTGCACTAACGATTAATAAGTCACTATTTAATAATTGTCCCATAACAATCTCTGCCTCAGACTTTGATCTGAATAATTTGTCGGATCCAAATATTACCAATGATCACAAGCACCAAGGCTGCCACAAAAATCCCTTGGGTAATGATGGAGGTCCCCAAATTGTCAAAATAACTCGGGGAGATCACAAAGATAATCAGGCCTGCAATAAAGGGCAATAAGGACAGAAAGTTCCCAACATATCGAGAATAGGAAGTCAGTGACCGAATCTCAGCAAAGAGCTGCAACCGGTCTCGAATCGTATCAATTGTGGACTCCAGCACCGTTGAAAGGTTACCGCCGACTTGAGTGTTAATGATGACAGCCGTGATAACAATTTGCAGGTCGTCACTTTCCATCCGTTCAGAAAGATTCAACAGAGCATCCTCCATCGAAATCCCAAGGCGGACCTCATGCAGCAACCGCCCGAATTCCTCTGAGGCTGGGGGGGGCACCTCATTCACCGCCAAGTCCAAAGCCTGCATCAGGCTGTAACCGGATTGAACGGCGCCTTTGATCAAAACCAGAACGTCCAAAAGTTGGTCCTGGAACTTATTCTGCCTGGCAATGATCGCCCGATCCAGGAAAATAGGCGGCAGTATGACCGCAATGACACTGATGAACAGACCGGCAAGCACAGAACCGAATATTAACCAGGCAAGTGCAAAAGTCACGATGGTGACGACGACCCGGATAATGATAAATTCAACATCCGTGATTTGCCAGTAGGCGCTGGAAATTTTGATTTGCAATTTTTCAGAAGACAGGTTGGCAAATAAGTTATTTAACCAACTTCGGAAGTTGCTGATATCCTCAACGGAAGGCAAAGAAACAGAACTTTGCCGAGACTGTTGGGAGGCTTCCACTTCATCGTCCTGGGTGACAAACCTTGATATCCGTCCTTGCTTTCTGACCGATTGCCGGTTTCTCATCAACCAAAGGCCGATCAGGACCAGCCCAATCGCACTCACAGCAAAAACCGCTATCAGAATACCGGTGATTAATTCTTGACTCAAAGAAATCCTCGCTTAGTCTGCCCTCCAGCTTTTCCGAAGAAAACTGGACGAACTATGATTCTTGTTCTTCAGGGGCCTGGATGATTTTCAAAAGGTCTTTTGTAATATCTGAATAAGCACGGCTGATGGGATGGCGCGGCTTTTTCATCATGATCGGCACGCCCTCATTCAGACAGCTGAGCGCCAGGTTTTCATCAGCCGGAATCTTGCCAAAGATTTTCATCTTCAAGATGCTCTCGATCTCATCGCTCTTGACATCGGCTTTACGGCCAACCAGATTGAGCAGGAAAAGCACCTTCTCTTTGGGATAGGAAAGGGTTGAAGCAATTTCAAGGAACTGCCTGGCATCGCGCATAGAAGCCAAATCAGGATTCAATACAAGCAGGATCTTATCCGAAGAGTCCATATAGGTCACTGTGTTCTCATCCAGATAATTCCCACCATCAATAATGATGTTCGGGAAAACCTCCTGCAAGCTTTGCACGACCTTGAACAAATTCTCTGGTTTGATCCCCTGCGCCTGAGTGATCGAGTTTGGGCTTGGCAGAACATAGACGCCTGACGCGTGCTGTTCAACAACCTGCTTGATCAGTTGCTGGTCCAATTTTCCCGCATGGGCGATCAGATCAGTAATTGAATTACCCGTAAATAAATTGAGGAAAAGGGCAACATGCCCAAAAAGATGCTTTCCGTCAATCAATAAGACATCTTCCTTTAATTCCTTTTGTAAACCTATCGCCAGGTTAATGGCAACTGTGGTCGTCCCTGCCCCCCCTTTAGGACTGAAAACTGTGTAAGTGTTCTTAGCATTAATTGTATTTTCCATAACATCACTTTCAGTTGGCGAATTCTGATGACGTTCCAGTAGTTCCAATACACGGTTGATAATAATCACCAACTTCTCAGATTGAAACGGGTATTGCAGGAAAGCTCTGGCGCCGGACAACACAACCCGATCCAAATTGACCATTTCCGATTCTGAAAGCAACGCGACAATTGCACTTTTAGGAAAATCAGAGGCAATTTTATCCACCAAATAAAAGGGGTGCTGTTGAAACCCAAAGTCCAAAAGGATGACATCGGGTTTTGATTGGGAGAGCACAGTGATCAGATTTTCCGCTGTGACTTCCTTCTCAATCAGCTTCAGATCATTTTCCTCTGCCAGGGTCGTTCGGGTCGCTTCAATAACTGATGGATTCTTTGAAACCAAGAGTATTGTTGCAGATTCACTCTTCTTAGCCATTATTTACAGTTCCTCGTACCATTAGGGTAAGATCTCAAGGCCATAAAGTTCAATAATATATTCTGCCGTAACCGGTGTCAGCTCAAACTGCACTGTTGATGTA
Organism: Anaerolineaceae bacterium; assembly: GCA_011620555.1. GTDB lineage: Bacteria > Chloroflexota > Anaerolineae > Anaerolineales > Anaerolineaceae > Brevifilum. The sequence goes on from WOYY01000045.1 coordinate 12,297, forward strand.
GGCGCCCGAAGTACAATATCAAAGATGGCGTCTGTGTCCTTGAGATGTTTCAAAACCAAAGCATCCTGAGGGGATAGAGCCAGCAGATAGGCTTCAATATTGGCGTTGATCGAATCCGAATTCTGATTCCCTTCCAACAGGTTGGCATCCGTATTGCTGGCTGTTTCGTCTTGAACCACATCAAGGACCAAAGCCGTGACGCTGATCCTTTGCATCGTATCCACCGTGAACACCCGGGTCACCGGCTCATCGTTCTCATCCGTTGCCACAGGCGTATCGCCAACGGCCTGCACTTCCTGAGAAAATGTGGCAAAGATGTCCACAATATCGCCGCGCTGAATCATGCTGTTGCGGCTCATCAGGTCCTCCGCCGGGAAGGCCATCAGAATATGATCGTCGCTCAAAATGAAGCTGAGGTCGCCAATATTGTTGGTTGGGTCAGCCAAATTATGCAGGAGCACCATCTCACCTTGGATCAGGTCGGTCTTGATGAGCTTGCCGACCGCGTCATCCAGTGTGGTGAGGGCATCCCGAGGTGCAATTTCAACCGGAACACTGGCCAGTTCAACATCACCGGTGGCGATCCTGTCTCCCAGGGACAAATCCCGGGTCAGGACCACAACGGTGGTCTTAACGGTCTCTTCCTCAACATTCACCGGGGCCTGGGCCGCCTGAAATCGCTGGACCAGTAAGATGCTGGCAAACACACCAATGACCACGAGGACCACACCTACAATCACAATCATGAAAACTTTAACTTTATTCGACAAAGGATACCTCCAATGATCTAAAAAAGATCGATTGCTAATTGCCTAAGGAAATTGTGCAGTTGCCAAGATTGAAAGGGCAACCATCCGAAATGTCCGGCACGACGCCAACATCCGAGAGGAAAAAGCCTTCAATCACAGGTTCGTTGGCAGAGAGCTCGCTGCCTTTTGGAAGCGACCGGGCATATTCATAGCCTGGACAATTTCCCTGGCTGTCCACGCAGGTGATATAGAAAGGCTCAAATGTGATGATGTGATAATACGGGCTGGAATTTTTCATTTCCGAAAAATCATCCGTTCCGGAGAATTCCGGCCAGGGTGGAGAATCATGGGCGTCGTCAACACAAGAGCTGTCCGTCTGGGGATTATTTGAACAAATGACATTGTAGACCGGGATCAGGACCACCTCGCCGGCAAAACCGTGAGATTCCATCTTAATAAGGACGCTGGTGACGCCACCACTTTTGCCGGAAAGCCACTGATGCGAATCAATGGTGATATTGGGATGCGGGCCATCATCCACCCAGTCGCCGATACTGGTTGTGTCAGCGGTCAGATAGAGCCAGCCTCGATCACCCCCGACCTGCAGGTCCTTTTTCCCATCCCCATCCAGGTCGCACTGCAAAGCGCCGCTCAATGGATCGTCTTCAAGGCAAATCTTGGCGGAATCGAAAATGATATAGATCTGCTCGGGCGGTTTAGGCATAGGCGAACTATCAACAACGTTCGTTCCGTCCATGTGATAATTGACAATATTGCCGTCATAATCAGCTATCGGCAGGGAAGATACCTCGCTGTTCACAAGCTTTTCGAGTTCAGGCCAGGAAAGGGTCTGCATCTGACAGCCATATTCTTCCGGATAGGGGCCTGTTTCGCCCACGGAAGGCGCCCGGCAGTTCCAGGCCAGGGGGATAACAGACTTGCCCATTGGCCCAAAGCAGCCAGCGGTTGCAGTCGCGTTCGCAGCTAAGGTTTCATACCCAAATACCTTGGCAAAGAAAGATCCGGATTCAACCGTGGCGTCAACCGTCACCGTCATATCCACCACAGTCGCCACGGCCGCAGAAGCGCCGTTCTTCTCGATGGCATAAGCCTCAGCAACAGCTTTGCCGTCAGTATAGCCCGCACAAACCCGCTGCGCGCCAGCCATCGCACCGGCATCCGCAGCAGCCTGAGCCGTGCGCCGGTTGGACATAATCGACCCCCCATCGAGGATCAGAGATACCATGCCGGCGATGGCAAATATCATTAGAACGACCAGGATCAACACCTGGCCAGACTCGTATTTTTTTGTTCTTTGCGTCTCGTTCATCTCCGCCTCCAGAATAATATAAGAGAAACTTCTGGAAATAATGGCAAACCGCTTAATGAATTAATGAAATCGTGCAATTGGCCAGGTTGACATCGCATTCCTCATCCGCATCCAAAGCAAGGGTATAGTTTTCGAGGAAATACCCCTCTACAGATAACGTATTTTTATTGAGTTCCAATTGGGAAACAGCCAGCTCAAAGCCAGGACATTCAGGTTCGGCATTTGGTTTGTCATGGACACACGAGACATAAAAAGGTGCAAATGTCACAACATGGTAGTGCGGCTCGTTCCCACTGACAACAATATCGCCGGAATCAGGTTCCTCGGGATAGAGCGGCGTATGAACCGATGCCAGACAATCGTCCTTGTCCTTATCGAGATCACAAGGAATGCCATTAAATACTGGGATTAGTACAACGTCACCCACTCTTGCCTTCATATGTTGAAAACCCGTGCTCATCTTACCATTTTCAGTTGGCAACCAGGTATGGGGGGAAATTGTCCCATCAAACCCTTTCTCAATCCAGCCTTTGATATCACTAGCCCCACCCCCTCCGCCATCCAGATCTAGCCAACCGCGCGAACCACCGCTCATAATATCGCTTGTTTTATCCCCATTTAAATCACATGTTATGGCATCAGGATTAGCTGGCTCATCTTCTACACAAACAATATCCTCATTACTCTTTAGATCATCGAGAATAATATAAATTTGAACGGGTGGTTTGTTTGTGCTCGTGTTGACAATATTATCCCCATCCATTTCATAAGAACCCGTGTTCCCTGGGATAGTAATAGTCGAAACCTCTTTTTTAACCAATGGACGCAGGAGATTATCCCAGTCAAGGCCTAAAATAACACAATCCTTACCAGGATCGGTTGCGCCCGGATAGCCTACCGGAGACTTACAAGACCATGCGATCGGCATTAATTCATTTCCAGATGGAGGGTAACAACCTGCCGCGGCATCCGCTGTGGCAGTCAGGGTTTCTTCCCCAAAAACTTTCGCAAAGAAAGATGGATTCTCAACCATCGCCTCCACAGTCACTGTTGAACCCGCGATGGAAACAACCGCGCTCTGCGCGCCGTTTTTCGTTGCATAAGCTTCTGCAATGGCCACAGCATCCGAATTCCCGGAGCAGGCCCTTTGTGCGCCGGCCATCGCGCCGGCATCAGCCGCTGCCTGGGCGGTGCGCCGGTTCGCCATCACCGAGCCGCCATCCAGAATCAGGGCAACCATAGCCAAGATGGCAACCATCATCAAAACAACCAAAGGCAGCACCTGCCCGATCTCAAATTTTCCGGTGACCCTAAACTTTTTCATCTTCCACCTCTATCGCGGTATGGCGATGGCTGTGCGCAGCATCTGTGAATGAACATGGATAGTCAGATCGCCAATCATAGCGACACCTGGCGTGATCGGCTCAAAAAGAAAGTCGATGTCAATGCTAATGACGGGATCTCCGCCGGCTGTCGTCAAATGATCAATGGTGATCACACTCGACGAGAGTTCATTGATGTCGAACAATTTAGCTCTGACTTCATTGCAAATATTCTGATTTCCGATAGATAAAGCGTCATCACAGTTCAAGGGATACGTGGCGTCACGGTAACCGCCATCACAGGATCCAGGATTTACTCGATAATCGCAATCGGATTGCACGATGGCATACCGGGTTCCCTCCCGCACAGCGGTGTTCAACACCGAATAATAAAAAATAGCGCGTCCCAAATCGAACAAGCCCATGATCAACAAGATCAATATGGGCAAAAGGAGCGAAAACTCTATCAAAGACTGACCTGCTTTGAAGCGCGGTTTCTTCATTGAACCATCATCTCCACCGTCGCGGCTAAATGAAAACTGCCATCATGCAAAATATCCAGATTAAATAAACCACCGAATAATCCCAAGATCGTCAAATCATCCACATCCGTCTCAACGGTCACCTCAACGCTGTAAAGGCCAATGGTGCAGCAGTTAATCGGGGTCACCGAAACCGTGATGTCAGACACCCCGGAATTATTGGCCTCCATCTCTGCGGCTAGGGTGGTATTAGGTGCATTTCCCGTGCCACTATCGTAATCCGAGGAGTGCGTGGTCAGGTAATAAGCTCCTTCCCTCGCAGCGTTGGTGATCACAATCTGGGTAAAGAATAACCGCCCAAATTCCAGAGCGCCAACAATCAGAACCAATAAAAAAGGCAAAAGCAGCGCCATTTCGATCAGCGCTTGGCCTTTGGGGCGGGATGGATTCTTTTTCCTCAATGTCAATAGATTAGACATATTTTCCTTGCGATTACGTCCAAGTTGATATATTTGCACAAGTGATCCAGATTGAAGGAATGACATTAACTGTAATACTCAACCCCCGGAAACACCACAGTGCAAATATTTCAATTGGGGAAGCTCTTTTCCTTCATCCCAAGACCATTTCCGTCATGTGATAAAAATTATACTCTAGCGCAGTTTAACCTTCGGGTACCCAGAATTGTCAGTCCGCCTCCCGGACCTGCCGGAAATCTGGCGTTCTTCTAACAGCAATGAGAATCAAGAAATTAATTTTCTGTCGGCGGAAAATCGAAATACTTGGCCGTGATGGTATTGGCATAATTCCAACCGCGAATACACAGATCTCCAGATACATGAGCCGAGATATCAGACCATCTCATAGGCCCCCGAGTATAGGCAAAGGTCGCTTTTAGCGTGTTATACACGCACTGCGATCCCGCATTGTAATCCATCAACGTCAGTTTCCAGATGGTTGCATAGTCAACGGCATATCCGGAATACCAACCTGTTGCGTTATAAACCAATTGCTCGGTCTGACTGCAATAGCCCAGCAATGACTCGGCTAAAATGTTCACGCTCCGACTGGCTTTGGCGGTATCAATCCCATACTCGCAGGCCGGGCAGGTATCCACCAGGGAGGCCAGGATCTGATCCGCAAGGCTGTAACTGGACGCGCAGTCGCTGCCAGATGGGCAGACCTGGCTGTAGAGGTCCGAATTCCACTGGAGCGCATTGCGAATGCCAATATTGGTCAGATGTCCAAACCCATAATGGGTCGAGCTGACCGCGGACGGCCAAAATTGAGATTCGGTACCAATGAGCAGTTTTAGAATAACCGGGGGAACCCCCACATCTTCATAGGCCTGAAGAATGGGGTCATTGAGCAAATTCTGCACAACAATGACTGTCGGCCTGGCAACGGACATGCCACAGGCATTGGCGTAGCCTGAGGACATCAAACCACTGGAAGGACAGGTGCCCGCGTCCACAACACCATTGGCGATCAACTGCCCGGCCAGATAGTAATATTCTTCCTCTGTGTGAAGCTGATCGGCTATTTCCGGCACATAGGCCCAATGCAGGTCCGAGGTCGGGATATTGACCCGGTTCAGACAGGTAGATACCGTCTGCGCTTCAACCGGGATGGGACGCGCAAGGGGTATTGCGACACCGCCTAAAGAAAACAAAAGGGTTAGCGCAACAAAGAATAAAATAATTAAACGAAAAAACCGACGACTTACGATCCGCATTGACAGTTATCTCCCAAAACTGAGCGGAATAGACAATCAATATTATAGCATAAGCTGTCAGGAAATGTAAAAAATTTTTAGCGGATTTTAATCTGCGCAAATGAGTAAATTAATGATTGCCAAAGCCGAATTCAGGCGCAGTTGGGCGAAAAGGCTGAATTAAACATACAAAGTCTCTGGTTGAGAGACTTTGTATGTTTTTAAATTGACAATTGCAAAGTTTATTATCCTTCCGGCACTGTGCCGCCAAGCTGCTCCAAAATATTACCAAAAACGGTATTGATTTGGCCGCCGACCAAGCCCAGGACGACGATCACGACGATGGCGATCAGGAGGACGATCAACGCATATTCGATCAGACCCTGACCTTCTTCATGCTTCTGTAATTCATTAACCAACAGTTGTAAAAACATCGTTCATCTCCCTTTCACGGATAGTGTGTAAACCTATTATAAACAGAATACACAAGTTGTCAATTACGATTCGTATAATAATTGATTTCAGTTTAAGTCCAGTATAATATCGCCCATAGTTCTAAATTCATTAATTTTCTTTCGGTCCATTCGATAGCAAGTGTTCCGCGCGGAAATTCACAACAGCGGGGATAGGACCAACTAGGAACTCGCCGGCGCAAACCCATTCAGAACCTCTTCAAACATCCCATTGACCTCGCCGCCGATCAGGCCAAGGACCAGAATCACGACGATCGCGACCAGCAGGGCGATCAAGGCATACTCAATCAGCCCCTGAGCTTCTTCTTCCCGGCCAAACCTGAAACGAAAGAGGAACCCTTTGGTTTGATTAAAAATTTGTTCCATCATCACATCCACCCCAGTTCTTTGGATTAAAAACTGAATATACTAAATATTACAAGAAAAAGATTTCAAATTCAACTTTTCAACCTAATCTTTTCGGGCAACAGCGCCCTCATAGCACACCCTCTGCTTCAGCTGAGGTTCAAAAGGGTCTGAACCGTCCCAGATCCCATCCTGAATAGATACTCACCGGGTGTATACTGTAACCCAGATTGTGAATTAATTTTAAATTAATTCACACAGGGTAATCAACGACAAAATAATTTCAGTTTGATTAACTTTTCAGCTCTGGAGAATGGAAGATGGACTATTTACTCGTTGCAGTCATCGGATTAATTATCGGCGCTATCATCAATTATTTTGCAGATATCCTCCCGAATTCTCCGGGGCTGACCCACCCCACCTGCCCCGAATGCCAGACGAAATTCACCCTGAAGGATTACCTGCTGCGCTATCAGTGCTCCCAATGCGGCGCCAGGCTGTCCCTGCGCCATCCTCTTGTGCTCATTTGCTCAGTGGGAATCAGCGTCCTGGTCTTGATCGATCCGCCAGCGCTCCTCAGCTATTGGGCAACGCTCCCAATCCTCCTCCTCCTGGGCATCATTTTCGTCATCGACCTTGAACACTATGCCATCCTGGTAAAGACTACGGCTGTCGGTTTCGTCCTCTTTCTGATCTATGGGGTCGTTCTATTGGGATGGAAAAAAGCGCTTTTGGGCGCCCTGGGCGGGCTGGCGATCACCCTGTTTTTTTATTTCCTCGGCATTGCCGTCTCCAAGGTTGTGGGCCTGATCCGACATAAAAAAATTTCGGAGGTCGCCTTCGGCCTGGGGGATGTCACTGCCGCGACGATCCTGGGCTTTCTGGTTGGCTGGCCCTCCATCGTTGGGGTGATTGTGATCGCCATCGTTTCGTTTGCCCTTGTCTCTTTTGTCACCCTGATAGTCCTCATCCTGACGAAAAAATATTCCGCCTTTGCCAATGCCTTGCCTTTCGCCCCATTTCTGATCCTGGGCGTGGTCGTAATCTATTATCTTTAACCTTTCCAGAACCAACTTGAAATTAAAATTCTAAACAGTGGGTATTTGGTCCATTTCTTGGGCTTGATCCCCTTGATGGTTTTGCGAAACAGCCCAACCCAGGAGCACCAGATTCGCGATCAACATACTTGGCCCGTAGGAAATCATTACAATTGAGTTAAAGAATTCCGGCAGTATTCCAAAGCTGACAAGGGTAACGATTACAAAAAGGGCTATATTGATCATGCCAGGAAATAAGATCCAAAACAAGAACCATTTTCTTGGGATTTGCTGAGTTAAATATAAGTACAAGATGAAGGGGATCAATATCATTGCCATATGGATATGAGCATGATAAGCCACTGCCGTTGTTGCTGCCATTATGCCCAATAGACCCACAACAAACATAGCAGAATCCGAGTCGCTTTTCTTTCTAAAAACAATTAAGGGCACCAGCGATGTCATAGCAGAACCGCCAATAAAAACCGCCTTCCCAATATCAGGGGAAATGAAATCTGATAAAAAGTAACCTAAAGCTCGCCAGTTCATCATGAGTACAAAAAAACTTGATACACCTCCTTTTGAAGCTTCTAAGATAACGTCCTTAAGGTTCATTAAGCCCTCCCACCCAACAAGAATAAATGAAACGCCAAATAATATGATCGAAGTAATTACAAAACCGAGAATAGCCCGATATTTCTTTTGAATGAGGAGGAAGGGCAGGACCAATATTAATAGCTGCGGTTTGAGTAATACACCTCCTAGCCATAACCCAGCTTTGATTTCTTTATTAGTAACGATAGCTCGAACAAACTCGCCAAAACAAATCAGCAGCCAAACATTCACCCGACCATCCAAAAAGTTCCGAAAAACTGGAAAAGCAATTAAGATCAAAATCAATAATTGTAATTTTAAAGCCTTCCTGGATATACTTTTGGAAAAGAATTCCAGGTAAAGAATCAATATTACGAAGTTCAAAAAGTCCCAGAGTAATAAACTCACGGGCAGATCCAACCGGGCAAATAACCGGAAAGGCAAAATGAAAACTGGCAAATACAACATGGCAACGGCTTCTGCCCTTGGTTCGGGTGAATTCGCCAGACGGAAGATATTATCCTGATATTTTTTCAGAATATCAAGATTATAGATATCGGCAATCTTGCCATCATTCATGACTTGACCAGCGCTGTAATAGCCACAAAAATCTACAGCCTTACACCAATCGTTTTGAATTAAAGGCAATACCAAATTAATAAAAAAAGTAGTCACCAAAGGCACCAATAACAGATTGAGCCATGCTTCTGATGACAAACCCTGGAAAGGTAATTTGTGACGTCCTTTCATGCCCACTCCAATCTACGGGGACCGCTATTCAAATAAATAGCAGTGATCTAATCCTTTTTAACAGATATCAAGCAATTAGATAGAATAATTAACCTTTTTCCGACAATCCAGGCTTTGACCCTATTTTCTTTATCGCCCAAACCAGCAGATACAAGTTAATCGCCAGGAAAGTGGCGCTGTGAATGATATAGATCAAGCCCAGCACCTCACAGGGTGGGAGCGGGGACATCTTTGAAAATATCCCCGACAACGTTTGGCGGATGAGATACATCAGCGCGGGGAACAGCATCAGGAAAGAGAAAGTCGGCTTGCTGACCTCCTCCTTCAGGAACAGATAGAGCAGGATCGGATAGAGTGCGCTGAACATGTGGATATGGGTGTGCCAGGAGATCACCTCCGAAGCCGCCATCGCGCCCAGCAGCGCGATGTAGAAGCGATCGGTTTTTGGGTCCAATTTCTTCCGAAAAGCATAGAGCATGACCGCAAAGGTGATCGCTGAGGCGATCGCTGCGGCGATGTTGCCGGCCGCATCGGTTGTGAAGAGGGCAAAGTAGGAGCCGAGCATGTGCCAGTTCATCATCAGCAGCGGGTCGCTCGACACGCCTCCCCCCGCGGCGTCAAAGAGCAAGTCCTTCAAATTCACAAATCCCGGCAGCCGGATCAACAAAAAGGATGCGCCAACCGCCGCCAGCCCGGTGATGGCCATCCCGGCAATGGCTTTATACAAGCGCTGGAGAAGGATAAAACAGGCGAGCACCACCAATAATTGCGGTTTCAGGATCAGCCCGCCCAGCCACAAACCGGCTTTGAGGGGTTTACCGTCCCGCATCGCCCGGATGAATTCACCCACAAAAATCACCATCCAAATCGACACCTGCCCATAGTAACTGTTGAGCAGGATCGGGAGCGAAAAAAAGATCAACAGAAAATACCGGGTCTCCAGGGGATGACCGGTCACTTTTTTCGCGAAGAAGCGCAGATAGAGCGCGAAGGCCGCCAGAGCGATGACGTTCCAGACAATGAAGCTCAGCCGCAGGTCCAGCAAAGATAAAAACCGGAAGGGCGCCGCAAAAACCGGCAGGTACATGAACGCCGCGATGTGGAATTGCCCATCCTGGTCGTAATACTCCGGCAGCATCTCCTTTTCATATTGGGTCAGGGTCTGAACGTCGTAAACCGCCGCATACCCAACCTCATTGATGATCCGCCCGGCCGCCCAATAGACGCAGTAATCCGCCCCAATCCCATCACACATATCATTGGTCAGCAGGGGAAAAATCAAGTGGATGATGAAAAAAGCACCCATGGCAACGATCGCGATGTTCTGCCAGGCTGTTTTTGATAACCCTACGAATGGAAGTCGCCTTTTCTTCTCCATGAATTCAATCCCTGTCCAATGGTCTCCCGAAGCCCAATCACAAAATCCGTCACCGGTGCACGATAACGGCCGTCTCGTCCCGGTAAACTTCCTGCCAGCCCAGGTCCACCTGCAAGAGATAGGGGATGATCTCATCTGACGGCAAAATCACCCAGGCCACGTCATATTTAGCCAAAATATCCTCCCAGCCTTCCGCAGCCGACAGCACTTCAAGATATTCACGCGTCAGCTGCTCGCCATAGAAATCCGTCTGCCCGTCAATGAAGACGACCTGTTCCGGCCATTCCTCATAGAGCAGATAGCCGCCCCAGATGAAAAAATTGAACATATGGCCTTCCTGGGGATGGTCTTCCAGCCACGACACAGCGTCCACAGGGAAAACATCCGGGTCATAAGCATAACCCTTTTGCTGGTTGTCGTACTTGAACCCCAGCGCGAGGCCCAAAGCCGCGAGCACAAGGATCAGCGCCGGCCAGACAAAGCCCTTGAGCTGGGCATCCAGGTCCAGGTAGCGGTGGTCGGCTTTTTTCAGTGCGCCAATCCACTTGAACTGCGCAGCGAGGTGCAGGAAAACCGGCTCCAGTTCGGTGGAAAGCAGCGGAGCCGCCACAATGGCGAACAAGGGGATGTTCCTGGCGGAATACAGGCCCATCGCCATCCAGGCCACACTCGGAAGCAATTCTCTGAATTTGAGGGAACGCTTGTTCACGCCCAAGGCCAGCACAAGCAGGATAATGAAAATCAGGAAGGGCCACATCTGGGGAAGATGGAAATTCGGTGCCCGGTACTCCACGGTCACATCGACCAGAAAGCGCTCGCCCAGATAGCCCACGCTGGTTCCCCAGATCCCGGGGCCTGAGGGATTGATGAACGAGGCCAGCAACGACGTGCCGCCGCCCAGCATGAAGGAAAGCCAGAATTTTGGTGGAAGCTCCGCCCCGAGAGGCCGTTTGTTCCAAAGCTGGTCCAGCAGGATGCCTGCCCCATAGAAGAACCAGGTCATAAAGCCGGCAATGAACGCGCCGTGGAAGTTTGCCCAAAAGAGCATCAGCAAAGGCATCAGCCACCACTGTTTCACCTTGCCTCTGAGCAGTCCTTCCAGTGCGTCCACCCACAAAGCCAGGAACAGGAAGGTGAAGAGGTGCGGGCGTGAAAGCCAGTGCAGGGCGGAGGTGATCATCGCCAAAAAGGTGACCAGCACGGCCACCAGCAGGGATTGGGTGCTGCTGCGTGTCCGCCGGAAGACCAGCCAAAAGGTGGTCGCGACCACCAGCCCGCAAACCAGGATGACCCCATCAAAGCTCGCCACTTTATGCGCCAGGGCGAAGACCACCTGCGAAAGCCACTCATGCGGGGTGACCGGGTCGCCCAGCATCGTATGCGAAAAGAGGTCAAAGCGGGGGATCTTCCGACTCTCCAGCATATACCTGCCCAGGGTCAGGTGGCGGCCAAGATCGCCATCCAGGTTCATCATCTTGCGGCCGCGCACCAGAACGCCGATGAACGCGACGATCCAGATCAGATCGCTGAAATTGGGAAGGACGAATCCGAGCAGGGGGCGTTTTCGTTCTTGCATATCTTTCCTCACTGATGATAGTTGATCCAATTATTGCGTAATTTTCATGGCGACAGGCCCATGTCAATCATAGCTTAATCTCAACCTGTTTTGAAAACCCAGCTTCAAGAACTATGCCAAAATCGCGGCAGATCCGACGACTTTCCGCCCTGCCCTACTCCGAGACCATTTCCAATTGATCCCCCACAGCAAAATCATCCAGACGGGAGGCGTGCAATTCAACCACATAGCGGGCGGGTTTTTGGGGCAGATAGGCCAAAGCCCAGGGCTTAGCCAAAACCTTATCCACGACCACCAGGTCTGGGTCCAGCCAGAGGACCGTGATCGGGTAATTCATAAAGAGCATGTGAATGGCTGAATCCATCCTCGAGGGTTTTTTCTCGTCCATGATGATCCCGCCTTCTGGCGAAATCGCTTGAGTGAACATCAAGCCCCGCAAGCGGCTGAGGAATGATTCGCACATCTTTACAACGGTTTGTCCTGCCGGAGATGTGGTATTGACAATCTCTACCCTCTTCAAATCGCACCTGACCTTCCCTTCCCAATGAGTTCTCCCCGAGTGTATCACAGATGCGCTGCATTCCACTATAACCTGTGATCACCAAACAAAAACCTGAAAAGCATATACTTTCCAGGTTTAGTTGGTTTTTCCTGTTTCGGGTGAAATCCACCGAAACGATGAGGCGTTTTGTCCTTAGACAAAGATCATGATCGGGTATTCAAGCAGGTTTTTGACGGCTTCCAGAAATCTCGCGGCCGGGGCGCCATCCACCAGGCGGTGGTCAAAGACCAGGCTCAGGGTCATCATCTTGCGGATCTCGGCCACGCCGTTCACGGGCACAAGCTTGTCCTGAATTCGGCCCAGACCAAGGATTGCCAGTTCAGGCAGGTTGATCACCGGGGTGAAGGCATCCACACCGTAGCCGCCCAGGTTGGTGATCGTGAAAGTACCGCCCACCAGATCATCGGGGGAAATCCGGCCGGATTTCGCGCCCTCCGCCAGCGCATGGAACCGGGAGCCGAGGGCCTGCAGGTCCATCCGGTCAGCCTGCTTGACCACCGGCACCAGCAGCCCGCGGTCCGTATCCGCCGCAAAGCCGAGATTGACGTCCTCCAGCCATTCGATCTGGGTGCCATCCTGGCTCAGGCGGGCATTCATATAGGGGAAGTTCTTGAGCGTTTTGGCCACGATCAGGCCGATCATTTCGTTATAGCCAGGTTTGAAGCCCCAGGCTTCGGCCTTTTCAGCCTTCAGCTTATCGCGGAAGCGGACCAGTTCGGTCACATCCGCTTCGGTCACCAGTGTGACCCGGGCAGTCAACTGGTCGCTCAGGCCCATCCGGTCAAAGATGATCCTGCGGACGCCGGCCAGCGGCTTGCGTTCAAGCACGGCATTCGGCGTATAGGCAATCTCGCCCAGCGCGGGCGTCGCTGGGCCTGCGGCGGGGCCTCCAGCCATCCGCTGCCGGATCGCTTTTTCCACATCCTCCCGGGTGATTGCGCCTTTCGGGCCGGTGCCTATCACGCCGGAAAGATCCAGGTTCATTTCGCTCGCCAGCTTGGCCGCGATCGGTGTGGCGGACTTGGCAGTTTTTTCGAGGTAGGCGACCACGTCGCTCTCGACCACCCGCACGCCTTCACCGCCGGTTGGGGGAACCTTGGAAAGGTCTACACCCTTCGCATCCGCCAGTTTCTTAGCTCGGGGAGAGGCAAAAACCTTGGTGCTCACCGCTTCCACCGGTGCTTCCGCCGGCTGTGCGGCTTCACCGGGGGCTGCCGCTTGGGGCGCCTTTTTTTCCTCAGCAGGCTCCTCATCCGTGGAGATGACCGAAACACTGGGGGCAAAGGTCTCGTCCTGCTTGCCAATCGTCCCGACAACCGTCAGGACGGGCACCACCTGACCCTTTTCAAAGGGGCCGAAGTGGACGTAACCCTTGCCGTTCGCTTCCACCGTGAAGATCGCCTTATCGGTTTCAACTTCCAACACCGGATCGCCGAAGGCTACTTTGTCGCCTTCTTTGATCAGCCAGTTGATCAGGGTCACTTCTTCAACGGTCTGCCCCATTTTGGGGATGAATAAATCAACAGCCATCAGCTCATCACCTTCCTGCAGGCGTCAATCACGCGCTGCGTATTCGGGATCGTGAGATCTTCGAGAACCTCAGCCCGCGGGACGGGGATATTCAATGAAGCAACCCGGACCATCGGGGCATCGAGATAATCAAAAGCCTGCTCGTTCACCCGGACCATAACCTCATTGATAAAGCTGGTATTTTCGTAAGCTTCGGTCACGCCCACCAGGCGGCCGGTCTTCCGGACGGATTCGACAACGGTGTCCATATCCAGGGGCATCAGGGTCCGCAGGTCTATGACCTCCACATCAATACCTTCCTGGGCCAGCGCTTCGGCGGCTTCGAGCGCTCGCAGCACCATCCGGGAGTAGGTCACAATGGTCAGGTCCTTGCCTTCGCGTTTGATATCGGCCACACCAAAGGGAATCTTGTATTCGCCTTCGGGGACAGGGCCTTTTTCCTTATAGAGCATTTTGTGCTCAATAAACATCACGGGGTTGTCATTTTCAATCGCCGTGGTGAGCAGACCTTTGGCGTCATAGGGCGTGGAGGGCATCACAACATACACGCCGGGGAGATGGGTCCAAAGGGACTCAAGGCTCTGGGAGTGATGGGCGGCAATCGCCCGGCCGGCGCCGCCTTCGGTCCGCAGGGTGACGGGCACGGAGGTCTTGCCGCCGAACATATAGCGGTTCTTGCCGCCGACATTCGCCAGCTGGTCAATGATCAGGGGTGTAAAGTCCACATACATGATCTCAGCCACGGGCCGCATGCCGCACATCGCCGCGCCCACGGACGCGCCGGCGATCGTGGCCTCGGAGATGGGAGTGTCGCGGACGCGCTCTTCACCAAATTCGTCCACCAGGCCGCGGGTCGCGCCATAGGCGCCGCCATAGAGGCCGATATCCTCGCCCATCAGGAACACATTCGGGTCCTTGGTCAATTCCTCCCGCATCGCTTCGTTGAGCGCCTGGGCATAGGTGATCTGGCGCATATCCTTGTCATTGCGGACCTGTTCGCGCAGTTTTTTCTCAGCCTGGATGTCCGCCGCGGTCCAGTTATCGGGCGCATACAAATCCGTCATCAGCAGATCAGCGCTGGGCGGTTCGGAGGCTTTGCTGAATTCCATCGCAACATCGAGCTTCTCATCCACGGCCTCTTCCATAGATTCCACTTCGACTTCCTTGACCATGCCGATCTCTTCCAACTCACTGGAGAGCTTTTGGATGGGGTCCTTGGCTTTGTATTCCGCTTCTTCCTCACGGGTGCGATATGCCCGGGGGTCAGAGTGGGAATGGCCGTAATAGCGGTAGGTTTCGCATTCAACGATGGACGGACCTTCGCCCTTGCGAGCGCGGGCCACCGCCTCGGAAACGGCCTTGCGGACTTTCAGGACGTCCATGCCGTCCACGATCACGCCGGGGATGCCATAGGCACAGGCCCGGTCGGCCACATGGTGCAGCTTGCTGGCCTTGACGAAGGGGGTGGACATAGCATACTTGTTGTTTTCAACCACGAAAATGACCGGCAAGTCCCATTCGGAAGCCATGTTCAGGGCCTCATGGAAGTTGCCGGTGTTGGAAGCGCCGTCGCCAAAGAAACAGAGCACCACCGAGTCGGTGCCTTTGAGCTTCTGGGCCAGGCCGGCGCCAACGGCAACCGGGAGGTTCCCGCCGACGATGCCGGTGGCGCCCAGGTTCCCATGGGCCACATCAGCAATGTGCATCGAGCCGCCCTTGCCTTTGCAGTAGCCGCCGGATTTACCCAAAACCTCGGCCATCATCTTGTTGTAATGCTCCTGCTTTTCCTCGGGGGTTTTGGCCGCCATATCACCATGCGCATGGGCGTGGCCGTGGCCGCGATGGGTGCTGGTGATGAAATCATGGTCGTCGATCGCGCCGATGGCGCCCACAGCGACAGCCTCTTCACCTGCATAAAGGTGGGAAGCGCCTTTCAATACTGCCGTCCCTAACAGGCCGGCAATATTATTCTCCAAGGCTCTGATCTCCATCATTTGCCGCAAATAAGTCATCAATTGCTCTTTGGTGAGCGATTGTTCCTCAATCAGCGCGGTCACTTCTTCAATCGTATGGATTTTCTTCTGCGTCATTTATTGTCTCCACATCTAAATAGTAAAAACGAACTCATTTTATAGCCGCCATGCCATTGCGGGGCAGGCAGCCTTATAAGGCCGAGCAAATAGCAATAATCAACAAAACTAAGCAATATTCATTATAGGTACATTCTGACAATTTAGGTACCCCCGTCACCTAAATCAGGAGCTTTGTCCATTGATTCGTGAACAATGTACTGGGGATTCAGGTGACATTTTACCCATCCCATTAATCAATCGTCCCAGGCTCAATCACGCAGCTGCCTGAAAATTGCGGGCAGTATCATACATCGCCAGAATATTCTCCGGGGGAATATTGGCCTGAATGTTATGGATCTGGTTGAAAACAAAGCCGCCGCCGGGGGTAAAGATTTTCAGCCGCTCCGCCACATGCGCGCGGATCTCCTCCGGGCTGGCGTTGGGGAGCACGGACTGGGTATCACAACCGCCGCCCCAAAAGACCAACTGCTCGCCATAGGTTGCCTTGAGCATCTCGGGCGCCATATTGGCCGCGCTGGTCTGGACCGGGTTCAGGATATCCACCCCGGCTTCGATCAGATCGGGGATCAGCGGGGAAATGCTCCCGCAGGAATGCAGGAACACTTTGCACTGCGAGTGCTCGTGCACGAAATGATAGAGCGCGTGGTGGCCGGGTTGGATGTATTGCTGATACATCCGCCGGGACATCTGCGGCCGGTCCTGCGTCCCCAGGTCGTCGCCGAACTGGATGATCTGGACGGCATCGCCCACAGCTTCCAAGTAAAGCGCCAGGTTTTGCAGGTGACGCTCCACCATCCCGGCGATCAGGTCTTCGGTGAAAGCGCCGCCTTCGGCGAGGTCTTCCATGAAAAGCTCCCAGCCCCGCAATTTCTGACCCATCTCCAATACGTTGCCGCCAAAACCCGCCATGATGGCGTAATCGGTGGTCTCAGAGAGCAGCTTGGCGCGCACCGCCAGATGTTTCAATTGTTCATCAGTGAACAGCGGGATCGGGATCTCCTTCAGGTCCGCGGGCGTCTTGGCCTCCCGCAGCGGCGGGTTGATCCGGGTGAAATAAAGCGCATCGGGGGACATCCGCCGGACGGGCACGCCCTGCTCCCAAACCAGCCAGCCGCCATCTTCCCCGTTCGGGCGCAGATCCAACCCCGTCGACACCCAGCAGCCCACGCCATTCGGCAGCGTCCAGGGTTTCCATTTGCCCGGCTGCGCTTCTCCCAAAGAATGGCTTAAGGGGATCACATCCCCGCCGAAGCGCTCCAACACTTCGAGCTCCACCTCAGCCAGCTGCTGGCCGATGTCGATGATCCGCAGCTGGCCGCTCTCAATCCCCAGATATTTCTTGAGCTTGTCGTAGGCAATCGCCATGATGCCAGTTGAGGCCATCCCGCCCAGGTCGATCGGCACCCGGTCGGTGGCTTCATGGCGCAATGCTTTCAAAATTCGCTCGCGCGGCGTATCCAAGGATTGTTTTGCGGTTCGCTGGTCGCTGGTCATGGAAGTTTCCTCTGAAATGTGGTTTTGGATGGCATTACGGATTCGGTGTGATTGGCCTGCCGGTCGAGCCTGAACAGGTTTTCCAGTCCGGAGGGGATGATAGGCCAATCCCACCGTGATTATAGTACAAATGATTAAGATCTATACAACTCCCCAGGATTCAGGACAAAAATCCCTGAACCGCCCCAATTACAGGCGCATCAAAGGCGCTTGGCTTAACCACAAAGGCGCCTCTCTCACTTAGAAGCGCTCTTGGGTTCTGAAAACTGTGAGCAGGGGCTGGGAGCGAGCCGCTGCGCACCCAATAATTCTTATCCGACGTCCCCTGAGGGCAGACCGGGAACCTTCCCACCCGGCCGCGCCGCTAGGCTTTCGCAGCGTTGACGGCGGCCACAAAATCGCGGGCCACTTCGGTGATCTGGTCATACTGCTCGCTGAGCAGCAGGTCCTTGCAGGCCGTCCGCAAGGCGGGTTGGCCATCCTGATCGGCATCTTTGAGGACCCCTTCCCCAAAGTACCTGTTAATCTCTTCATCCAAAAGGAGATCACCCTCGCCGGTTCCCAGGGCTACAATTGGGACTTTCAGGACGCGCTCACGATCCTCGAACAAAACGACCTCTCCCTGGGGCCGCTCATCACCCACCGTTTACCCCTGGAAAAAGTGCAGGATGCCTTCAGTGTGCTCACCCAGCGCGGCAACCAGGCGATCAAGATCTTGATCGAAATGTAGGAAAACGGTTTAGGATTAAGCGAAAAGAACCCGTCCTAGGATGGGTTCTTTCTTATATTGCGGAAAGTTTCCGCAAATGGGAGGAGGGTTTCGTAAAAATGCAAAAATTCCGCTTTTGACGAAGTATTCATTTGCGTATAGAATTACTAACAGACACGGTCAATGAGGTGGAAATACCCAGAACAAGGTGTTTGCCAAATCCATCAAATCGTATTATTTTAGGTCGGAGCCTGCACCATTTTTACCTTGGAGAAAAGATGAATGCCGTTATTAAAAAAATTGATTTTTCGAGTTCAGTGCCCTATTATGCTCAATTAAAAGAATTGATCAAGCAGGAAATCACGGAGGGCGTCTGGCGCAGCGAGGAGCAGCTGCCCAGCCACTCTGAGCTATGTGAAATGTACGACGTGAGCAAATCCGTCGTCCGCCAGGCCCTGAAAGAACTCGAACTGGAAGGTTACATCGTCCAGCGGCGGGGAAAGCTGACCGAAATCGTTGATAAGAAGATCACTGGCGACATCCTGCAAAAACTTTCCGGCACCTATCAAAACATGGCCCGCCTGGGCATTCACCCGGTGACAAAAATCCTGCTCAACGAAGTGGTCAAAGCGCCCACGTCAATCAGTGACCGGCTGGGCCTGGCTCCCGGCAGCAAAGTGGTCAAACTGCATCGACTGCGCTTCATCGAGAACGAGCCGTTCGCCTTCATGCGCTCCTATGTCCCTTATGACCTCTGCCCAAAAATCGCCGAGGTTGACCTGACGGGCAAATCACTTCTGGAAGAGATCAAAAGGGAATATGGCTACGAGATCGATTCCAGCCGGCGATCCATTGAAGCCGTGCTGGCAAATGAGGATGAGGCCAAGCTCTTGGAAATTCCGGTGGGGTCCGCCCTGCTGCTCTATAAGTCCGTCTCCTATATCAGCTCCGGCCGCGCCATCGGGACGACCAAGGTCCTCTTCCGCGGCGACCGGACCAAATTTGAAGTTGAAATCGGCAACTTTAAGGAATAAGCCTTTTCCCCAACTTAAATAAATAAAGCGGGCGACCGGATTCGAACCGGCGAATGTCAGCTTGGAAGGCTGATGCCTTACCACTTGGCGACGCCCGCATCAAATGCCACTCTATTTTACGCGACTCGCTTTATTCGGTCAACCTGGAGATGATCCTTCAAGAATTTTAACACCCTCACCCGGGTTTAATCCTACAGCCAGGGTTTATCGTCATTCCTATCATTCAACTAGCCAGCGGTAGTCTCCCATAGATGAATCAAATTGGATTATTCTTTCCTCAGGGTCGTAATTTGTGACATCACATTGAAAATCAAAGAAAGTGAAGGGGTCTTTAATAATCCGAGTTTCAGATCTGTCCACATCATAATAGACAAAAATATACTTTCCCAGATCACAAGTCACGGAACTCCAATTATCAGCGTGATCCGGAATATCCAAATAATAGTATTCAGCAAAAAGATTTTCTGTATTGTAGAGAACTCTTAGCGCCGATTCGGCTTCCCAGTCGCCTCGCAAGGGTAACATTTCAAAAGGTGACAAGACTTCATAGCCTGGAACAATAATCACAACTTTCGTGCCAGGCTCAATTCCTGGCGCTTGAACGAACAGATTCTTCCACAAAGATTCCTGCTGCTGCCAAATTTCACTGCGGATATTCTGATTGTGAATTTGGTAAGCCATGCCTAGGATTACCAAGGGGATAACAATAATATTCACACGCGACGCAACCTTCTCTCTTTCTTGACTGACTAAAATCAGCAAGGCTGAAAACAAGGCGACAAGGGCAATGGAAGCTCCTGGAATAGCCGCAAAATTCACCCTTGAACCATCCCCATAAAAAATGGGTTGCCATAGAAAAATAACAGGAATATATCCGGCCGCCCAGATCAAAACGCCAACCCCTGCTATCTTAAAAAGATCGCTGCTCATATTTTTCTGTTCAACACGATCATGTGGTTCGATGGTTTTTCTATTCTTAAATTTAGGCCAAGCAACAATTAAATAGAGTAGGGCGAGAACAAAGCAAATAACAATAAAGACCCAATATTTATTTTCGCCAAAACCCAATAAAAACGGCCCCACCCAATTAAAGAGAAAGATAAAAGCCCCTTGAACGAACCGCTCCAAGAGCGTAGGAACAGAAAATATCACATTTTCCAGGTAATTATCAGAAACATTCATTGCCAAAGGCTGAATGACAGATCTCCAGAGAATAAATAAGAAAACTGTCAAGCCAGTCGTTTGGACCCATAATCTTCTCTTTAAGGGCAACGAACGGTAGAAAAACAAAGCTAAAATATCCACCGTCAATACAATACCTAAACCAATTTCGTAGGTGCCGAGGCTCACGATAATTAATAAATTTGATAATAGTAATTTCCAGGCTCTGCCAGCTTTTAAATAGTCAATCATTAACAACACTGCCAGCAGGACAAGCAGCAGAGCCAGTGTATTGATCTGAGTGACCAGCCAAGTCCTCGCATAGTTAACGGGATAAATCAAAAAAATCAAAGCCGCCGGCAATGCCAGCCATGGGTAACGATCAAATGCCGAGCGAATAATTAAGTAAAAAACCACGGCTGACAAGAAAATTAAAAACCAATTCAAAAAATAATATAACGTGATATTCAATTTGAATATTGGAGCAACGATGGCGTATAAAGCCATCATAAAGGGACGCCTGTCCGCAAGATCAACGATGGAAAATGAACCAAAAATATAGGGCTCAATCAACATATTCCAATCATCGCTTCGCAGGGGAGGATTATTAAAAAGCCGCGGGTCAAGGATATAAACCAGGGAAACACAAAACAAGATAATGAGCCAAGAGTATGGTTCTGTTCTTTTTATTAAGCTTTTTATTCTCATGCCACCCTCAATGAGTAACCCCTTTGTTTAATGCCATTCAAAGAAAACCAAGGAAATCAAGGAAATCAAGCCGACTTTTCATTGGGCTGCCAGTAATATTTGCGACTAAATTCTACGCGACTCGCTCTATTCGGTCAACCTTCGCCCCTGAGAGCTTTTTGCAGCAGCTCCCGGCTGGCCTTCGGGTCAGCCTTGCCGCGGGTTTCCCGCATCACCTGCCCCATGAACCAGCCAAACAGCCCTTCCTTGCCGCCGCGGTAGCTGGCGACCTCATCCGGGTTTGCCGCGAGGATCTTGTCAATCGCGGCCTGCAAGGCGGAATCGTCACTGACCTGGGCCAGCCCCTCTTCCTCCACAATCCTGACCGGGGATTTGCCGCTCTCCTGCACCTTGACCAGCAGGGACTTGGCGGTGGCGTTGTTGATCATCCCGGCCTCCACCAGTCGGATCGCCTCGGCCAGGTCCTGCGGTTTGAGCACCAGCTCATCCGCGCTCACCCCGAGGTCATTTTGCATCCGCAGCACTTCGTTCATGATCCAGTTGGACACCACCTTGGGATCGCCGCCGTAGGCGCTCACGGCCGCTTCGTAATAATCCGAGATCGGCCGGTCAGACGTCAGGATATCCGCGTCATATTCGGGCAGGTCAAATTCGCGCCTGAAGCGCGCCCGCCGGGCCAAGGGCAGTTCCGGCAGCGAGGCGATCACGCCTTCGCGCCAGGCCTCGGTCAGCTCCAGCGGAAGCAGGTCCGGCTCCCGGAAATAGCGATAATCCGCCTCGGTTTCCTTGGAGCGCATCTTGGTCAGCTTGCCTTTGGCGTCATCCCAATCCAGAGTCCAGGCTTCCACCCGCCCGCCCGATTCGACGACTTCGATCTGGCGTTCAACCTCTTTGAGGATCGCCGCCCGCACGGCCTCAATTGAGTTCACATTCTTGATCTCGGTCTTGGTGTTCAACACCGTGCTGCCCACCGTCCGAATCGAGACATTGGCATCGCAGCGCAGATGCCCCTTTTCCATATTGGCTTCGGAAATCCCGATCCAGCGCAGCAGCTGACGCAGCCGGATCAGGTATTGGGCGGCCTCATCCGCCGAACGCAAATCCGGCCCGGTGACCATTTCCACCAGCGGCACGCCGCAACGGTTGAAATCCACATAGCGCACACCGTGCTCATACTTGGTCTTGCCGGCGTCCTCTTCCAAATGCATCTTCTCAATGTTCACCCGCCGCACGCTGCCATCCGGCATCGGCAGGTCCAGATAGCCGCCCTTGCCCAGCGCCAGGTCAAACTGCGAGATCTGATAGCCCTTGGGCAGATCCGGGTAGAAGTAATTTTTGCGGTCGAAGAAGGAGGTCAGCCGGATCTCGGAGTGCATCGCCGCGGCCAGCAGCGCGCCCTTCTCAACCGCGGCCTCATTCAACACCGGCAGCACGCCAGGCAGCCCCGTGCAGACCGGACAGATGTTGGTATTGGGTTCATCTTCCCAGGAATCCGCCTTGCAGGCGCAGAAGATCTTGGTGGTGGTGTTCAGTTGGATGTGGGTCTCAAGCCCAATAATCACTTCATATTCGGTCATCGTTTGGTCCTCAGAGACTCTGGTCCATAACCAGAGACCTATCGCAACACTTCAGGTTTGATCTTCCGCCAGGCTTCAGCCGCGGTGGCCGTTTCAAAGGCCTGTCCGGCCCGGAAAAGCGTTTCCTCGGCAAAATCCGGCGCCAGGAACTGCACGCCAATCGGCAGCCCGTCCGAGGCAATCCCGCCGGGCAGCGAGAGGCCGGGAATGCCGGCGTGGTTGGCAGGCACAGTCAGCTGGTCCGCATACTGCATCAGCACCGAGTCGCCATAGACATCCGCCATCTTGAAGGCCGTGGTCGGCGTGGTGGGGGTCAGCAGAGCATCCAGCTTATAGGCCCCCGCGGGGTCAAAGGCCGCATCAAAATCCGAGCGGAGCAGGCTGCGCACCCGCAGGGCGCGCGCATAGTACTGCTCGGCATACTGCGCCGCGCTGACATACATGCCCATCAGGATCCGCAGTTTGGGCTGTAAACCAAAGCCCTCCGCGCGGGTCTTGCGGTACATTTCGTTCAAATCGTGGTAGTCGCTCTGCGTCCGGTAGCCATATTTCACGCCGTCATAGCGGTGCAAGTTGGAGGCGGCCTCCACCCGGCTGATCACGAAATAGGCCGGGATGCCATAAGCCGTATGGGGCATCGGGACATCTTCGACGATCTCCGCGCCCAGCCTGGCCAGCACCTCGGCCGCATGGAGCGTGGCCGCTTTGATTTCTTCGGGCAAATCCTGTTCCACCAGTTCGCCTGTTTCGGCGTCCGGGAAAGTGATCTTCATATAATCCGGCGAAAGGCCGATCCGCATCCCTTGCACGCCCTGCTCCAGGCTCGCCAGGTAATCCGGCACAGGCACTTTGGCCGCCGTGCTGTCATGCGGGTCTGCGCCGGCCATTGCGCCCAGCATCAGGGCTGCATCGCGCACGTTCGCGGCCACCGGTCCGGGACAGTCCAGCGAGGAGCCAAAGGCAATCAATCCGTAACGGGAGACACGGCCATAGGTCGGCTTGACGCCGACCACGCCGCAGAAAGCGGCCGGCTGCCGGATGGACCCGGCCGTATCGGTTCCGAGGGAGAGCAGCGCCTCCCCCGCGGCCACCGAAGCCGTGGAGCCGCCGGAAGAGCCGCCCGGCACCCGGCTGGTGTCCCAGGGGTTGCGGGGGGAGGGCTGGAAGGCGGAAGATTCGCTTGAGGAGCCATAGGTGAATTCATCCAGATTCACTTTGCCCAGATTGATCGCGCCCGCGGCTTCCAGCCGCTGCACAGCGGTCGCCGTGTAGGGCGCGGTGAAGGTGGCCAGGATTCGAGAGGCCGCGGTCGAGGGCATCCCTTTAACAGTGAAAATGTCCTTGACACTCAGCGGAACGCCGGCCAGCGGGCCGACTGCCTCACCCGCCCGCACCTTGGCGTCCACCGCTTCGGCCTGTTGACGGGCGCGGTCAGCGGTCAGGGTGATGAAGGCGTGGACTTTGGCCTTGTCCTCGTCAGTCAGTTCGCCGTAATCCAGCGACCCCGGCCGGCCATCCACCACCGCGATCCGTTCCAGGGCAGACTCCAGAACCTCAACCGCCGAGCGTTCACCGGCCTTGACCTTTTGAGCCGTTATAAAGGCAGATTGATCCATCAATGTCATCGCATCAGTCCAATTTCGTATGGGGGATATCCGGCACGATAATATAGCGGTTCTCGACCTGGGGCGCCTGCGCCAGAATCTCGTCCGGGTTCTCGCAGGGCGCCCAGTTATCCGGCCGCAGCCCGGCGCGGGTCTCGGCGGTGTAAGTCACGCCGTGGGAGGCCAGCGGCACATCGTCCGCCAGCGGGACGTTCTCCAGCTGGTGAATCGCCTTCAATTGGTTATTGAGTTCCCGGCGCAGATATTCCGCCTCTTCCGGGTCGAAGGCAAAGGCGGCCAGGTCCACCAGGTGTTCAAAAAGATCAGGGCTAATTTCATCAGTCATCGAATTTTCCTGTTTAATATTTTTTCTCTGTCCATCCAAGGGTCCTCAAAGTGAATTCCATCCAAGAATCAACCGGGAAGATCCCGTCTACCATGATGTTATATGATACCTTAAAGTCGTGCCTTGGGCGCCCATTTCCGGCGTTGCTATCCCGCCGCCAGCCGGGGCGACCGGCAGGCATCTCCCTGGCCAGATTAGGCCAGCCGCCCCCGCATGCTATAATCGGGACACAGCTAACGCTGGAAGGGTCCCATGTCCAAACCTGAACCCCGCCAAAACCAACCGGAAACACAGACTGCCGCTCGGACTGACCGCCTGGCCGCCTGGCTTTTCCTGCTCGCCCTGGCCATCTACCTGCTCACCCGGCTGATCGGTCTGGCGGAGTTCCCAATCTACTTCTTCACCGATGAAGCCATCCAGTCCCAACAGGCGGTGGATCTGGTGGCGCGCGGCTTTTTTGATAGTTCGGGCACTTTCCTGCCGACCTATTTTGAGAACGGCGGGCAGTTCAACCTGAGCGTCTCCGTCTATGCCCAGGTGATCCCGATGCTAATCTTCGGCAAACAGGTTTTCGTCACCCGCGCCACCGCCGTGCTCATCACGCTGACCGCGGCGGTCAGCCTCGGTCTGGTGCTCAAAGAGGCCTTTCAGAGCCGGTTCTGGTGGCTGGGCCCGCTGCTGTTGGCCGCCATGCCCGCCTGGTTCCTCCATTCCCGCACAGCTTTCGAGACCACCCTGATGGCCTCCTTCTATGCCGGTTTCCTGTATTTTTACCTCCGCTACCGCAACGGCTGCCCCAAAGCGCTCTACCCCGCGCTCATTTTGGGCGCGCTGGCCTTCTATAGCTACAGCCCCGGCCAGGTGATTATGGTGGTCACCGGCCTGATGCTGCTGGCCGCCGATGCCCGCTACCACTGGCAGCACCGCCAAACCGCGCTGCGAGGCCTGGGCCTCCTGCTGGTACTCGCCCTGCCCTACCTGCGCTTCTCTCTCACCCAGGGCGGCGCCCAGTTCCAGCATCTCGCCCTGCTCAACTCCTACTGGGTTCAGCCGCTGCCCCTCGTCCAAAAGGTCGGGATCTACCTCGTCCGTTACCTCAAAGGGCTGAACCCTTTTTACTGGTTCTGGCCCAACCCCTCGCTGATCGAAAGCCTTTGGCCCCAGCTGACCCTACCCGCGTGGCTTTTTTCTGCCCAGGGGGACCTGGCCCGCCACACCATGCCCGGCTACGGGCATCTCTTCTGGGCCAGCTTCCCCTTCTGGCTGGCCGGCCTGGTCCGCTGCATCCGCCGCTTTCGTGACCCGGCCCATCGCACCCTGCTGCTGGCGAGCCTGGCCGCCCCCTCCGGTGCGGCCCTCGTGGACTGGGGGATCACCCGCGGGCTGGTCTTCGTCATTCCCGCCACGCTGATCACCGCTCTCGGGGTGGAGCTGGCTGCGGCCTGGGCGCAAACCCAATGGCCCAAACTGCGCAATTCCCTGGCTGCCTGGGTCCTGTTCCTGTCCCTTGCGGGTTTCAGCTTCGGGATGCTGGCCGACGCCCTGCAAAACGGCCCCACCTGGACCACCGATTACGGCCTGGGCGGGATGCAATCCGGCGCGCGCCAGGTCTTTCCCCGGGCAGCGGAGATCGCCCGCGCCGACCCAGAGACGAGCGTCTTCGTCAGCTCCACCTGGGCTAATGGGTCGGACGTGCTCCTGCGCTATTTCGCCGACGACCTCCCCAACCTGCAGATGGGCAATATCAACGCCTGGGGGCAGGATTACCGCCCGCTCGACCGTCGGATGCTGTTCGTGATGACCGGGGACGATCTGGACTACATCCGGCATTCCGGCAAGTTCATAGACGTCACAATCGAAGAAACCATTCCCTACCCAGACGGCACGGACGGTTTCTATTTCGTCCGGCTGGACTACGTCCCGGAGATCCGCGCGATCCTGGCGGCGGAAAGCACCGCACGCCAGGCCCTGGTACCCGATGAAGTCCTCATTGAGGGTCAAACCGTGCAGGTCGAGCATTCTGTGTTGGATATGAACGAGATTGACCAGGCTTTTGATGGCGACCTCACCACCCTGATCCGCACGCTGGAAGCCAATCCGCTCAAAATCCTCCTGCATTTCACCGAGCCGATCCAGCTCCAGGGTGCGGCGCTGACCATCGGCGGACCGCCCACCCGCGTCACCCTCACGGCCTATCGCGCCGGTGAAAAACTGGAGTCAGTTTTCGCCGAGGTCGGTCCAGCCACCGTCACCCGTGAGATCGAACTCCGCTTTGACGAAGCCCTGACAGCGGACGAAATCCGCATGGAAGTGTTGAGCGTGAACGACGGCGAGATTTCACACGTTCATCTCTGGGAGGTCGTCCTCGAATAGGGGATTTACCGCGGGTCAAGCCTATTCCGCCCGGCAAGCAAAGGTATAATATCAGCAGATTTTAGCAACCCACTCACCACACTCAGAGGGAGCCATGTCAACCAAACTTAACTGGATTGATGAGGAACTTGAAGGCCTGAAGGACTCAGGCCTGTATAACCGGATTCGCACCCTAAGCTCACCGCAGGGCGCCTGGCTGGTCGTTGATGGCAAGCGAGTCCTCAACTTTTGTTCAAACAACTATCTGGGGCTGGCCAACCACCCGAAACTGGTGCAGGCCGCCAAGGACGCCATGGACCAATTCGGCGTGGGGCCGGGCGCGGTCCGCACCATCGCGGGAACCATGAACCTGCACCTCGAACTCGAGAAGCGGATCGCAGCATTCAAAGGGGTGGAATCGACAATCACCTTCCAATCTGGTTTCACCGCCAACCTCGGCACGATCCCCGCGCTGGTCGGCAAGGAAGACTTGATCTTCTCCGATGAACTCAACCACGCCTCGATCATTGACGGCTGCCGGCTTTCGGGCGCGAAGGTCGTGCGGTATGCCCATGCGGACCCCGCCTCGCTGGAGGCCATGATCCGCGAGAACGAAGGCCAATACCGCCGCGGCCTGATCGTGACAGACGGCGTCTTCTCGATGGACGGAGATTACCCGCCGCTGGACAAGATCGCTGAGATCGCCGAGGCCTATGACCTGATGCTGATGGTTGATGACGCCCACGGCGAAGGCGTTTTGGGTAAGGGTGGGAGGGGGATCGTGGACCACTTCGACCTGCATGGCCGGGTGGATGTGGAAGTCGGCACTTTCTCCAAGGCCTTCGGCGTGATGGGCGGCGTCGTGGCTGGCGATGCCAGGATCATCGAATGGCTGCACCAGCGCGGCCGGCCCTTCCTGTTCTCCTCCGCCGTGACCGTGCCCGACGTGGCCGCCACCATCGCCGCGATTGACCTGCTGGAAGAATCCACCGAACTGGTGGACCGACTTTGGTCCAATGCGGAAATGTTCAAGAATGGGATGAAGCAGCTCGGTTTCGACACCGGCAAGAGCATGACGCCGATCACCCCGGTGATGCTGGGCGAGGCCAAGCTGGCCCGCGAGTTCAGCCGCCGCCTCTATGAAGAAGGCGTGTTTGCGATGGCGCTGGGCTTCCCCACCGTGCCGCGGGGCCTGGCCCGGATCCGGGTGATGATTTCCGCCGCCCAAACGCCGGAAGACCTGGAGGAATCCCTGGCGGCCTTTGCCAAGGTCGGCCAGGAGCTTGGCGTGATCGCCTGAGGAAAACCTTTGCACCTACCAAAAGCTGCCCTTGCAGGCAGCTTTTTTGGTTGGTTAGATTTTCCGCGCCGGCGCGCAAATTGAGGTTACGCCATTTTGCGGATCTTACGCAGTTTTCTCAGTCGCGGTCTCTTTGAAGGGATCATAACCCGGGTTGGTCCCCGCCCAACAGCAGCTCGGTTGATTGAAACTGTTGCAGGCCAAACCCCGGGAGCAGCGGTGGGCGATGATCCTGGGGGCTTGCTCCGGCAGATAACTGGCCGGATAGACGATCTCAGCTTCCAGGGCAACTTCCTCACCGGCATGTTCACAGTAAGAGACTTTGATCACTTCCCAATTTTTGTAAGCCACGGTCTACCTCCAATTTTCGAAAACGTACCTCTAAGGAACATTTGGATTATAGCACATTCCCAAAACAGGGCCAACGCGAACCCAATCGCTGCTGGCAAATTGCGTCAAACCTTAAGACGGTCACTCCTGGTCGGCGTCCACCATCTTCTTCCTGCGCCGGTTGATCAGCGGGGCGGCCAGCCTGCGGACATAGTATTTCAGCTGGATCGCGGAGAGCCAATGCCCGCCCTCGCGATAATGCACTTTGAGCATCTCCGGCCAGCAGCGGTCATCGGCGGCGATGGTCTTAGCCTCACCATGCAGCCGGAAGCCCGCCCAGGTGCGCCCCGGCAGGTAGACCAGCGGCGCTTCGGCGGCCAAGCGCACCCAGAGATCATAATCCATTGCAAAGAAGAAATCCGGATCCAGCGGACCAACCTTTTCCCAGAGGTCCCGGCGGAAAAAAGCGGCCG
Source organism: Anaerolineaceae bacterium (assembly GCA_011620555.1). Classification (GTDB taxonomy): domain Bacteria; phylum Chloroflexota; class Anaerolineae; order Anaerolineales; family Anaerolineaceae; genus Brevifilum. Next base: position 41,320 of record WOYY01000045.1, read on the forward strand.
CCTGGGGAATGTGCACGTAACCCCGGCGCAGCCGGGCATAATCCGTCTGGGCGGCGGGGAAACGGCCGATCACCCGATCATGGGCGTCAATGAAATTGCAATCGCCATAGACCATTCCAGCCTCGGGATGCGCCTCCAAATAATCCACAGCCTCCCGGATAGCGCCGGGATAATAGATGTCGTCTGAATTGAGCCAGGCGAGATATTTGCCCTGCGCCCGGGCAAAGCCTTGATTGATCGCGTCAGTCTGCCCCTTATCCGGGATCGACTCCCAATCCGCCAAGCGGTCTGCATACTCCCGGATGATCTCCGGGCTGCCATCCGTTGAGGCGCCGTCCCTGATGATGTATTCCAGATTGGGATAATCCTGTTCAAGCACCGATTCGATCGTCCGGCGCAGGAATGGCGCCTGATTGAAGGAGGGGGTAATGATGGAAACGAGAGGTGTTTGGGTCATATCCTAAGGTCGTATCTTGATCAGAATTGGAAATTTGCTCAGTTTGAAATCAGCCCTTTGATTATACCGGGATTGGGAAAAGACAGGTTTTTTTCGTCTGTTAAGCCTGAAAACGCCATTCCCTAGAATCTGTTTTCTCAGATGGTATGCCAGTGTCACCAGCCTAGACCAGAGAAGGGCAATTAAGATCAGGCTGCCCCCCCCAGACCTCCAGGAGGAACCCGGTTAGCGATGACCCGACGATCAGGCCCAAGGGCGCGTAGATGAGCGCGGCCAATGACCCCCTGGAGAGATCCCGCGCCCTCCAGGTGAGCAGTTGTTGCCCTGACTCAATATATTTGGCACCGTCATCCGCGTTGACAGGATAGATATCCGGCGTCAGCCATGAGAGGGCCAAAAAGGCGTCAGCAGGGAGAGGGCAACGAGCAGGAGGATGCTCAAGCGCCTGTTTTTGTTCATCGTTTTATCCATCTCACTCCGAATCTCAAAAGCGCTTCAAATCTATTCCGAATCCCTCAGCGCACTCAAATCATACAGAATATAGCCATCACCCTCAGCATAAACGGAATATTCCGATAACTTCGCCATCAACTGCGGTTGGGCGTTCAACTCGCCAAAATGCGTGACGAGGAACAGATCATACGGCCCAGTCAGCTTATCAAAATAGGCGTCGAAGTCATCAAAGGCGCTGCCAGAACGAATCTGCTCCAGGTTCAGGTCGCCCACATAGGGCCATAACGGCACCATCCGATAGCCATAGTAGGCCAGATTTGTGCCGTAGTTATGGGTCAGCGCAATGACTTTCTGATCTGCAGGAATCGCGTCGCCCACCAGTTTCCAGCCGGCCGGTTCACCGCGATAATTGCGCTCTTTAAGGTCTTTGTAAACATTCCAGCTGGCATAGGCGATGGCGATGATCCCAACCGCTACCAAACCGACCTTGAGGAGAGCCTTTTTATCCGCAGCGCTGCAGGCCACAATCTCTGCAACCTGGCCCAGAGCAATGGCGGTGATTGGCACTAAAACGATGGAATAATAATTATGAGTATAGATATGATGCGGGACAAAGATGCCCAAGATCAGATACCCCACCCATAAGCCAATTGTCAGCAAACGGCCGGTCTTTGGGTAGAGCAAAGTACTGACAAAAGCCGCTATGAGAACGGCAAATGGAATAACATCCGTGATAATGCCGCCCCAGCCCAGGGCATAGCGAGAGGTTGGGATGATGGTTCGGATATCCAGCCAGAAATTAGCCAGGAACTCGCTCGCGCCAGGACTGATGAACTTATAAAAGACTAGAGGAAAGACGGCGGATAACCCCGCGATCAGCCACACCTTCCCGCTCTTAACCACCTTCCCGATCCCATCCGAAAAGAGCAAAATCAGGGCATAGGCGGGCAGCAGCATGAAAACCGGGTTCGGCTTCACGAGGATCGTTAGCCCCGTGACCACGCCGGCGATGATCGCATCCCGCCAGGAGCGGTTGTCAAACCAGTTCATAAAGCACACCAGTGACCAGACCATCCCGGCCACCATCAGGGCTTCAGGCTGGAAAGAGCGGCTGGCGATCACGCCAAAAGGAACAAAGAGATAAAAAGCCAGGCTGACCAGCCCCGCACCCCGGGAGGCCAGCCTTTTGACCAGCAGGTAGATGCCCACGCCACCGCCGCACCAGAACAGCGCGGTGACGATCCGGGAGACCCATAATACTTCCTTCCCGATCAGCAGGTAGATCAAGGCAACCAGACCCTCGGTGATCGGCGGCTCACGGCGCGTGACATAATCGTATAAGGCCGGATCAGTGGCGTAGGCCGCGTGCTCCGGATCAGCGGAGGGATCCATCTGCAGATAAATCCGGCGGGCAACCACGGCAGAGCGCAGCTGACGGGTGGCATGGAAATCCAAAGGCGGATCGGTCAGGTCAATCATGCGCACAAAAAAGCCCCCTACCAATAGAATAATGACAGCCAGCGTGTAAAATAATTGATTTGCTGAGAAGGATTTCTCTCCATTATTGTCCATGATTCCAGCCTTCTGATAATGGGTTCGTCTACCCTGATTGAACAAGCAACAAATGGTGATCCTGGTGCTATTCCTCGCCGGCATCCCACCGGATCCCGTTTAAGTCAACAACCAAGCGCTGTGTGCGATGGCTCAGCCGCCTTCTGGCCTTGCGATACCCCAGGAACAATCCGGATAAACCTAAAACACCGCCCAAAGCCTGAACCCACTTATACCAGACTTTCAACACCGCGCGGGGCTGAATCGACCAGGCCTGGCGGAAATGCCTGAGCGCTTCCCTTGGCTCTCCTGAGTCAATTAGTCTTCGGGCGGAAAAGACATGCAGGCCCGCCCGAATCTTCCGGTCATGCTGGGTCAAAACAGCTTCAAACTGGGGTTCCGACCGCAGGCCATTGATGAAGTTAAACGCCTCATCCACAAATTTCGCCGAGAGGGCGATCGTCTTGGCGTCCTCATGCGTCCGCTCCACAGCCCAAAATTCATCCACATGCTGAATCGGGTAGGCGGCCGCAATCCGCACCCAGAGTTCGTGATCCAGGATCAAATGGCTCTCCTGCCGAAGATACTTGGCCTGTTTCAGGGCCTCATTCCGCATGAAAACAGCCGGCTGCAGGAGGACATTGAACGCCAAGAGATCTTCGAGGCTGTACTGGCGGTAAGGGTGCCAGTCCAAAAGCCGCCCCTCGCCATCCACCATCACCCCGTTGCCATAGACCATTCCCAGGCCGGGGTTGGCGGTCATCACTTTCACCGCCTGGCTGACCACGTCACAGGTGTAATAAAGGTCGTCCGAATTGATCCAGGCCACGATTTCACCCTTGGCCCGCTGAAAGCCTTTATTGATCGCCTCAGCCTGCCCATGGTCTTTCTCAGAAACCCAATAGGCCAGCTTATCCTCATATTTGCGGATGATATCCTGACTGCCGTCACTCGATCCCCCATCAATGACAAGATACTCCAGCGGCGTATAGTCCTGGCAAAAGACAGACAGCATCGTTTGTTCCAAATACTGCGCCTGGTTATAGGAGGGTGTAATGATGGAAACGAGTGGTCGGTCCATTGGAGTTATCGCTTTTCCTAACCTATCCCGCCTGACCAGCAGAAAGGCCTTTGATCAGAAAAGGCTCTCATAATCAACCTTTTCAAAGACCGTCAATTTGCCGTCAACCGTTGCATCCAGCACTTTGCGGCCATCGGCCTCATACGCCGCGCGGGCCATCTGGTAAGCCCTTTCAGAGCCTTCCAGGTCCGGCAGCTGCCAGCGGAAGCCCTTCCCAAAATATTGGCCTGAGAAGTGGTTGGGGTCATCGCCTTCGGATGTAACCGTGGCGTTCGCCGGGCCTTGGGTGACAAAGCTATGGTCCACGCCGATCAGGATCGCTTCCGAGAAGCCCATAAAATAGGCCAGCTGGAGGCAGACATAGGTCACGGTGAAGCCCTCAAACATCCGATCTGTCGCATCGCCGGTGAAGCTCTCAGGCAAGGTGTAATCCGTATCAAGGAACAGCATCTCCGGCCCGGCCTCAAAATACCTGCGTGCCCGCCAGGTGACAAACTTGGGGATATCCAGGGCAGAAATGTCGGCATGGCACTGTTCCAGAACGAGATCATTCACCGCAACCAGGCAGGAGGTTTTGAAATCATACTCCTCGAAAGCCAGGTAGATCCGGTTCATCCCGAAGGTGAACTCCCCGGCCAGTTGGCTCAAGTCGGTATTGCGCAGGCTGGGGCCATTGCCCACAATGAAACAGCGCTGACCGGCATATTTATTCCGGTAGGTTTCCAGGCGCGCCTTGTTATTCATCCAAACCGGGGAAAAGATCCTGGCCAGCAGATGCCGGTCCCGATTGTGCCAGGTCCAATAGCGGTCCGACCCAAACCGCCAGAGGGGTTCGGGCAGGATTTTCTTTAAGGTCGATTTCGCAGTCACCGGGCTACTCTGTGCTCAAGCGGGCGGTCGCCCCGCCATCTACGATCAGAGCCTGACCGGTGATGAAGGAGGATTGGGTATTATCCGCCAGGAAGTAGATCGAACGGCCAATCTCTTCCGGCTGGCCGATCCGGCCGTTCACGGTCCGGCGGGCGAGGTTGTCCAGACGCTCCTGCATATCACCGCTGCCGGCATGGCCGCGGTTCATGCCGGCACGCAGCATGGGCGTATCCACCGCGCCGGGGAGGATGGCATTCACCCGGATGTTATCCGGCGCAAATTCAATTGCCATCGCCCGGGTCAGCGCCAGCAGGCCGCCCTTGCTCGCCGCATAGGCCGCAATGTTGGCGGAGGTGGCCACAGCATGGACGGAGGAGGTATTCACAATCGCGCCGCCGCCCCTGGCCTTCAGCAAGGGATAGGCCAATTTTGCACCCAGAAAAACGGAGCGCAGGTTCGAGGCAAGCACCAGATCCCATTCTTCCGCGCTGGTCTCGACCAAAGGCTTGGTGATCTGCACAGCCGCGTTGTTCACCACGGCGTCCAGGGAATCTGTTTCAGCCTTGACCTGGTCATAGATCCCTTCAATCTGCTCAGGCAGGGAGATATCCGCCTGGATATAAACGCCATTCTCGGGGAATTCAGCGTATTTGGGCTGCCGGTCCACACCAAACACCCGCCAGCCATGGTCCGCAAACACTTTCACAGTCGCCTGGCCGATTCCGCCCGCCGCGCCGGTGATCAACATCATCCTGGTCTCTTTTTCAGTCATAGGTGCTGTCCTTCCATTTCTTCTAGAGTGGATATTCTATCATCACTGAAGGTTCCGGGGATCAGGCGCCATACTCTTTTTGCAATGCGCCCAACCGATCCGTCGGGATCTCCAGACCAATCAACAAATTCTTGACCGTGTTCCAGTGCACCCGCTCCCAAAATCTGGGGCTGGAATTCGTATTGTGGGGCGAAAGGAGCACATTTTCCATGCTCAAAAGCGGGCTGTCGCTCGGCAGCGGTTCATCCTCAAAAACATCCAACGCTCCGCCGCCCAGGCGGCCCTGCGCCAGCGCCTCCACCAATGCAGGCTGATCGATGATCGGCCCGCGGGCCGTGTTGATCAGGACCGCGCCGGGCTTGACCCAGCTCAGGGTCTCAGCATTGATCAGATGCTGGCTGGTGGGGTTCAGGGAGCAGTTGATGCTGATGAAATCCGAGCGGGAAAGCAGGTCCTGCAGGCCGGTCATTTCCACGCCGTTTTCCAGCAGGAAATCCGGCGCGATATCCACGATGTCATTCCCCAGGAGTTTCATCCCAAAGCCGCGCGCCCGCCGCAGGACCGCCTGGCCGACGTTCCCCACCCCAACCACGCCTAAGGTGGACTCGCTCAGGGTTTTGCCGCTGATCTTCTTCCATTCGCCCGACTTCATCGCGTCATCCAGCCAAGGGATCTGCCGGGCAAAGGACAGTAAATACCCCAGCACGCTTTCCGAAACGGGGACGGTGAAAGCGTTGGGCGTATTCCCAACCCGCACGCCAAAATCCGCCGCGGCGGCCTGATCAATCGAGTCAATCCCCGTCCCCCACTTGGAGATCACCCGCAGCCGGGGCTGGCAGGCTGCGATCACCCGCCGGGTGTAGCGGTCATCACCGCAGATCGTGCCATCGAACTGGCCCGCAAAAGCCAGAATTTCTTCTTCCGAAAGCCGCTCATGCACTTCCGGCACGATCAGGTTCAGGTCAAAAGCTTTCAAAACTGGTCGGAATCGGTCCAATTCCGGCAAAAGATAGGGGGCAGATACTAAAACGTCTTTCATCCAGGAACTCCAGGTTCAATCCAACTTTTTAGGGTTTGGGTCAGGCTCCACCATGAAGCTGTTTATACAGCGTTTCGGCCACGGTGAAATCCAGTTCTTCGTCAATGTCCCAAGCTTCGTTCGCCGGGATCTCAAACATCAAAGGCCGTTCGCCCAGCCGGTTCCGCCGGGAGGTCAGAGATTCCCTTGAAAAAATATAGATACAGGAATTCTCTTCATAGATCGGGGGCAGGTCCTGGGTCCGCAGCAGGACATTCGGATCGTGGTTCACAGGCTGGCCGGCGTGGTCCCAAAGGCGGGTTTGCAAGCGGGTCACGCCAAAGAGTGAATCGTATGCCGGAAGGTTCTCAAAAAAGGTCCGGATCGCTCGGGATACCGTCTCAGGGGTCAGCAGGGGATTCGTGGTGTGGGTCTGCAGATAAAAATCCGCGGGAAATTCGGCCGTGTCGTGAAGCAGGATGGCATTCATCGGAACCGTGTCCGCCCGCAGAACTTCCGGACGGCGCAGTCTTTTCACCGTTGGGAAGTCTTTCTGCAAGCCCTCGAGGATCAGATCGCTGTCCGTATCCACAACAATCTCATCCACGGCCTCCACCGCCAGGAGGGTATTCAGGATATGGTGGTAGAGCGGTTTTCCGGCCAAGGGACGGTAATTCTTCCCTGGCACCCGGACAGAGTGATGCCGCATGGGCACTAATGCGATCAGTTTAGGTTCCATACCCTACTTTCAGCCAGGTTCAAACTCTCACAAGGGGATTATTATAATCCTCAATGAAAGAAGGCATATTCAACAAATGAATTATAATGGAGAATGGCAAAGGGAGAGGTACGATGACCAAAACAATAAAAACGAAAAATACCCTGATCAGATTAATCCCATTTTTGATCGCGATATTAATTCTGCTGCCTCGCCTAATTTCGCCCCAGTTTGGGCTGATGGACGACGCCAGAACCCTATCCCAATCGCAGCAATTCCTGAATGGCGATTTCAGTATGAGCAAGGACTTACAGGCGGGTCGGTTCAGACCCATCTACTGGCTCTACTATACGATCATTTATATATTCGCTGGCTATCACCCCTTTTGGTATTTTGTGGGCAATCTTATCCTCCTATTCATCCTGTTGATTGAAATTCGGCTGCTCATCAAGCGCTCAGGCGGCACCGAATGGCAGAGTCTGTTGACCAGTTGTCTTTTCCTCTTTTCGATGCCAATCATTGAAAATTTCTACACTTTGTCCAAGGGTGAACCCTTGCTGCTGGTCCTGATGCTGGGCGCTGTGCTGCTTCTAGACTCCAAGCCTTCCGACCAGCCCAAATTCCCCTGGGTCAAAGGCCTCTTAGCAGCCTTATTCATCCTGCTGGCCATCTTGGTCAAAGAAACCACTATTGTGATGTTGCCCGTCACTTTGCTATGGGCACTATACGTGACACTTACAAAGGACAAAAGCCTTAAGC
>WOYY01000077.1 GCA_011620555.1 Anaerolineaceae bacterium
TCAGATCACCGAAATTCTAAAATGCATGTATAATTTATACTAATTAGATAGCAATTAGAATATTTAAAGGAGAAACCTTGTGAACAAAAAACTGATACCTTTCCTGCTGGTCCTGAGCGTCCTTTTCCTGGCGGGCTGTGGGGCAGTGGATGCGCTGCCCGGCAGCGGCTCGGACACAGACGCCCCGGCAACCGCTGAAGTGCTGACAGAAGACGCCCCTGCGCTGGAAGAACCGACGGAAGCGGTTAGGGAAGAGCCTGCCGCTGGCAGCCTAGCGGCCGATACCTCCTCCCCTTGTTACCACCCCTTCTTCCCCATCTCAGAAGGCGCAAACTGGACCTTCCAGCCCTCCACCGGGGAGATCTACACCCTGACCATCACCAACCTGACGGACGAATCCTTCACCCAAACCCAGAGCTTCGCGGACAACGACCTGGTAGTGACCGTGGATTGGTTCTGCTCCGAAGACGGCCTCCTGCAGGGCGATTTTGCCCAGGTGGACTTCCTCAGCGAATACGGCACCGAAATAAACTTCGACACCCTCTCCTGGGAGGGCGAGACCCTGCCCGCCAAGGACATGCTGGAGGTCGGCTATGAATGGACCGCCACCTATCAACTGAAAGGCAATATGGACCTGGAAGGCGTGGACACCACAACGGAAGCCAATGTCACGATCGACTATGTGATTGCCGCTATCGAAGAAGTCACCGTTCCGGCCGGCACCTTCCCCCAGGCCTACCGGGTGGACAGCAACAGCAACATAGACCTGAGCATGGATATCAACGGGATCTCCCTGCCGATGACGGGCTTCACCTTCGGCTCCAGCAACTGGTACGTGGAGGACCTCGGCCTGGTCAAGACCGCCGATTCCTTCGAAAGCACTTCCAGCGGGACGGTATTGATCGACAGCAACCTGCTTCACTAAAAGCCAACCCATCGGAAAAATCAGGGGCTGTCTAAAATGCAGCCCCTTTTTGATTCAAAATAGTGAGGGTTGGTCCGCATCCTCTTTCGGCGGCCAGGGGGAAAGCTGGGTCCTCAGCCCCTGGGACGTGCAAAACTCCCGGGCCTTCCTCGCCGGGTAGAAATCATCCTCCCCGCGGACGGGGTTGAGGATGCCCCTGACCTGGACCTCTCGGTAATTCAGTCTTTCCATGCCTCCAATTTAGCGCATAATCCCGCGGATTGATCCTTTTTGTTTTGTGATTAAACTGTAATGGGGCCCGCTTGATTTAAAGATTAAGATACGTTAAGATGGATTACGAAACCCGGTTTGTTCGACTTTTGGATTTGGATCGCAGGCGTATCCAGCAGGCTAGTTCAAGGCTCCAAAATAAGTCAAATTTTGCTCTTGGGCAAGCCTTTGCGATTGCTCTCCTGACCTGCATCGTCCTCTTTGCCGATGGCAACCCGGAAGACAACTGCACGGATTACTACCAGCCCAAGCCCCTCTGGGTCTTCGATTCGGATAACGATCATTACGTCTTCCCATCTGGTATAAGTAATCCCCCGGCCCGGATTTCAGGCCCCCAATATCCCCACCTTTCAGCCTTTTTTGTGTAAAATAGAGTGAAAGAAATTCATTCAATAATTTAAGGAGAAAAAACATGGGACACATTCCTGACGACAAAGACGGCGATGAATTCATGAATGCCTCAGCCGAAGACTGGAGCAAACCTGAAGAACCCGCCCCAATACCCGTGCAAAAACCGGACGAGACCAACCGCTGGGGGTCCGAACCGATCATCGATGCAAGCGCTCCCGAAAAGGAGGGCCCGGCAAAACAGAGCAACTCCAAATGGTGGGTGATTCTGATCGTCGTCGTGGTGGTGATCTGCCTCTGCGTTTGCCTGGTCCTGTTCGGCCTGCCGCTGCTCGGATTGAATCTGATTCAGAACAACATCCTATAATTCTAAACGCCCCTTACCAAGATCAACCGCACTGGAACCCCCGGTGCGGTTTTTCAATTTCGAGCGCGCAGGCCGGGAGACTCCGTTGGCATACCTCGCCGTTTCGGCGAAAATGCAGCCAAAGCCAAGCCCCTGCTCTTGACAAGACCGACCGCGTCATTGACAATGGTAATCAGGAAACAATCACTCTGATCTACCCATTTTCACAACCTGCACCAACGCCTGCAACGATAGCCCAAATTGCAAAAAAGGAATAATGATGAAAAAATCCAGTAATTTCCCCGAACCGTTTTACCGTTGGCGACCCCATCCCTGGCATGGCCTGGAAACCGGTCCCGAACCGCCGGAGAAGGTGCACGCCTTTATTGAAATCACGCCTTTTGACTTTGTGAAATACGAGGTGGATAAAGTAACGGGCTATATTTTCGTGGATCGCCCCCAGCGGACCTCCTCCCTGCCCCCGGCGCTCTACGGCTTCATCCCCCGCACCTATTGCGGCGAGCATGTCAAATCACTCTCGCAGGGCGCCCTGCGGGGCGATGGAGACCCCCTGGATATTTGCGTGATCAGCGAAAGGCCGATCAACCGAGCGGAAATTATCCTCACGGTGGAGGTGGTCGGCGTGATCCAGCTTTTGGACCACGAGGAGGCGGATGACAAGATCATCGCCATCCTGAGCAAGGACAACATTTACGGCCAGATCCGGGATATCGAAGAGCTGCCCCCGGCCATCATCGAGCGGCTGACCCATTATTTCCACACCTATAAGATGCTCCCTGGCCAGGAGCAGATGATCAAGATCCTCAGTGTGGCCGGCCACGAAAAAGCCCAAAAGATCGTTGAGGCCGCCATGCTGGATTATCAGGATAACTTTGGCAGCTAAAGCGACGCAGTCCCCTTGGGGGCAAGGAGAAGTCTTTTTAAATTTTTATATCAGCGTGACATTTTGATTCTATCTGGGCGCGCCTGCCTGCCTCAGCCAAAAACTTTGCCCGCCCAAACAGGTTCATTCTAATAACAATCACCTCAGAACACAATTGTCCCAAAACGCTTGTCAGGAAACTGGCTTCACGCTAGAATCTTGACATGCGCTTTGATATTTTTTCGCTCTTCCCTGAAGTTTTCCCCCCTTATCTCAATACAAGCATCCTCAAACGCGCCCAGGAAACTGGGCTGCTGGAAGTCCAGACTCACGACATCCGCGACTGGGCCGCGGACAAGCACCACACCACCGATGACACACCCTATGGCGGCGGCGGCGGGATGGTGATGAAACCCGAGCCGGTCTTTGCCGCGGTGGAAGCGGTCCTCGGCATCCCGCCGAAATGCCCGCTGATCCTGCTCTCTCCCCAGGGCCGGCCTTTCAACCAAAAGATGGCCTTTGAACTGGCCCAAGCAGATCATCTGGCGCTGCTCTGTGGCCATTACGAAAGTTTTGACGAGCGCATCCGGGAACACCTCGTGACCGATTCCATTTCGATTGGCGATTACGTCCTCACGGGCGGCGAACTGCCCGCCCTGGTCCTGATCGACGCCCTCACCCGGCTGCTCCCCGGCGCGCTGGGGGACCCGGAAGCGGCGCTGGACGATTCGCACGCCACCGGCCTGCTCGAATACCCCCACTACACCCGCCCGCCCGAATTCCGCGGCTGGGGAATCCCGGAGGTGCTGCTCTCCGGCAACCATGCCGAAATTGACCGCTGGCGCCGGAAAGAATCCCTGCGTCGAACTTTGATCCACCGGCCTGATCTCCTGCCCTATGCCGAACTCAGCAAAGAAGATCTGGCTTTTTTAGAGGAACTGGGTTACACCCCCAACCACCCTGAATCTCAGCAATGAATGGAGAAAATATGGAATCGAAACGAATGAACTACCGAAAAACATTTTTATTGGGCTTTGGTTTTTTTGGTGTCAGCGTTATCTGGTCGGTCTATAACGCCTTCGTGCCCCTGATTTTGGATCAGCGGTTCGGCCTTGAAGCGGGCTTCATTTCCTTTATCATGGTCCTGGATAATATCGCCGCCCTCTTGATCCAGCCCCCCCTGGGCGTCTTTTCGGATCGGCTGCGCTCGCCGATCGGGCGGCGCCTGCCCTTCATCGTGGTGGGCGCGCCCGTCGCGGCCGCCATGTTCGGCATCATCCCCTTTGCCCAAACCCTGCCGCTGTTCATCTTCAGCTGCGTCACCCTGCTGCTGGCGATGGCCTTCTGGCGCACCCCGATCGTGGCGCTCATGCCGGATATCACCCCTTCCAGCAACCGCTCCCAGGCCAACGGCGTGATCAACCTGATGGGCGGCCTGGGCACCGTCCTGGCCACCCTGATCGGCGGGCCGCTCTACCGGATCAATCCCAACTACCCCTTCTTTCTCGGCGCCGGCCTGGTCGTGATCGCCGCTCTGCTGGTGCTGATCTTCATCCGTGAGCCAAAAGAATACATTTCCTCCAAACTGCATCTGGCCGCCAAAGGCAAAGATACTGAACTGGACAAAAAAGTCACCAAGAACATCACCAATGTCTTCACCCAGAAGGACAAAAGCCCGATGTACATCCTGCTGGCAATCCTCTTCTGGTTCATTGCCTATAACGCTCTGGAGACCTTCTTCACCCTTTATGGCGTCAACCATCTCGGGCTGGAAAGCGGCGACAGTGCCTTCCAGATCTCCTATATCGGCCTGGTCTTCATGGTCATGGCCATCCCTGCTGGGCTGCTGGCCAGCAAGCTCAAACGCAAGAGAGTGATCATGGCCGGCATCATCATCATGATCGCCAGCGTCCTCCTGCTCTACATCTTCCCCACGAGCGTCCTGACCACTCAATACGCCTCATTGATGGGCTCCGGGTTCTATGTGCTCTCGATTATTCTGATGCTGGCTGGGGTGGGCTGGGCGATGATCAACGTCAACTCACTTCCCATGGTGGTGGATATGACCGACGACGAACAGATCGGCACCTACACCGGGCTGTACTACTTCTTCTCGCAGGTGGCCGCCACGATCGGGCCGGTCGTCTTCGGCTGGACGATCCAGCTTTCGAACAACGACTACCGCCTGATGATGGTCATTGCTCCCCTCTTCCTGGTGCTCGCCTTCCTGATGATGATAGGCGTCCACAGAGGCGAAGCAAAGACCACTGCCGAGGCGGTCCAGGAATAAATGTTAAAGCCTTTATTTAACGCTTGTCCGGAATGCCATTCACAATTATACTTAGGTATATGGCTCTATTAAGAGCCGTTTAACAAAACTACCATATAGGAGGAGAATTTTTTATGTCGAAAAAACTTTTAGTTGTTTTGACAGTCTTGGTGATTGGCAGCATGTTCTTTGCCGCCTGCACCCCCACAGTTGAAGAGACTACAATGCCCGAGGAAGAAACGGAAGTTGTAGTCGGAGAAACTGAAGAAGTTGTTGAGGAAACTGAGATGGTGGAAGAGCCCGCTGAGCCCATCATCACCAAAGTGGCCCTTGTGACCGATGTCGGCACCATTGACGACGAGTCCTTTAACCAGGCCACCTGGCAGGGCGTTGAAGCCTGGTGCACTGCAAACGGGATCGAATATACCTACTATCAGCCCACCGAGGATAGCACCGACGCTCGCGTGATCTCCATCACCCAGGCGATCACGGAAGGCGCCAACGTCATAGTCATGCCCGGATACCTCTTCGGCACCACCCTGCTCGAGGTTCAGGACCTGTATCCCGACGTGTACTTTATCGCCATTGACGTTGCCTCGGGCGACCTCACCTACGACTATGTGACCTATTATGAGCCTGCGGCCAACACAACTGCCATCTCCTTTGCCGAGGAGCAGGCCGGATATCTGGCCGGATACGCTGCCGTGAAAGACGGCTATACCAAGCTCGGTTTCCTGGGCGGTATGGCAGTTCCCGCCGTCGTGCGCTATGGCTACGGCTTCATTCAGGGTGCTGACGACGCTGCTGCTGAAATGGGCGTTGACATCGAGATCAACTACACCTATGGCGGCCAGTTCTTCGGCGATGCGAACATAACCGCAAAGATGGACGGCTGGTATTCCTCCGGAACCGAAATCGTATTCGCCTGTGGCGGCGGCATCTACACCTCCGCTCTCGAAGCTGCCCTCAACTACAACGGGATGGTCATTGGCGTCGACGTTGACCAGAACTATCTCGGCGTTACGGGCGTTGAAAATGGCACCTACGCCTATAATCCGTTCGTCACCTCCGCCATGAAGGGCCTGCAGAACGTGACCGAGACCGCTCTTGCCGATCTGCAAGCGGGTAACTGGAACAACTACGGCGGCCAGTTCCTGAAGTTCTCCCTCGCTGAAGGCGACTATGTTGGCCTGCCCACCGATCCAGATTCCTGGAACTTCCGCACTTTCACCGTAGAAGAGTATGAAACCGTCAAGGCAGCCATCAAGGATGGCACAATCCAGATTGACAACAGCTCCGATACCGCCGTGCTCCCCGAGGTTTCCGAGTTCACCACTGTAAACGTAATCGAGTAAAAATTAGCCCTACGAAGACAAACATCCGGCTGTTGACCAGCCGGATGTTTTTTGTTTAATCCCCATCAAAGCAAAGTTAAAATGTCCTATTGGGGGTGAAAAGGATCTGGCAGAAAATAGGACCCTCACCATGAGCGAAGCAGAAAGTTAGCAGTGAAATCATGAGAATGGCGGATAAAAAACGAATAACGCAAGAGAGAGGGACCAACAGAGGGGGATAAGCAGCGCCCTTTTTGAAGGCTATCAGCTCAACATCAAATAGGGAGACTAAAAGCGATCATCTCAAAGCAGTGCGGGAAGTCGAGCGATCATCAAATGGCAATTGAGAAACGCGAAATATAAAAATGCGCAGCAAAAAAGAACGGATGGGTGTGTCGTGAACACGCCCGTCCTTTTCTTATTTCTATCTTGAGCCTTTGTCGTAGGGGATACCCTCGGCTTTGGGGGCGCGAGACTTTTTGGAGGTAAAGGCCAGGATAACCATCGAGGCTATAAAGGGCATCATGTTGTAGATTTCCTTCGGCCACCCCAGCGCGACGAGGAAGGTGGAGTCAGCTATGTTTGCCAGCGCTTTGAAGACCGCGAAAAACATGGCAGCGAAGAATATCCTGCCCGGCTTCCACTGGCCGAATATCATCACGGCGAGCGCGAGAAAACCCATGCCGGCTACGCCCACCTCAAAGTTCCAGGTCTGGACGGCGGGGACGATGTAAGCGAAGCCGCCGATGCCGCCGAGGAAGCCGGAGATGAGCACGCCCGACCAGCGCATCTTGTAAACGTTTATGCCCACCGAATCCGCCGCTTGCGGGTGCTCGCCGCATGCGCGCAGGCGCAGACCGAAACGGGTCTTGTACATGACGACTATTGCGATGATGAGAAGGGCGATGCCGATGAAAAGGAAGATATTGACCGTCAGGCCCCCGATATTGTATAAAAAGGGTTCGTTGTTGTAGGAGAGCTTGGCGGACTGCGTACCGCTGTTGAACCTTCTGACGATGACCACGGCGAGGGCGGTAGCGAGAAGATTCAGCGCTGTGCCACCGATCGTCTGGTCCGCCTTGAGGTTTACGGAGGCGAAAGCCAGCAGGGTGGTATAAATGATGCCGGCCAGCCCCGCAGCTAACACCGATACAAGAACAACCGTAAAAGCCGGGGTTCCGGGGGGGAGAACGACAAGCACGAGGACGCCGACAAGACCGCCAATGGTCATGGTGCCCTCGAGCGCGATGTTGATTACGCCGCTGTGTTCCGAAAAGGCACCGCCGAGCGCGACCAGCATGAGCACCATGGCGTAGAGCAGAGTGTATTTCGTGAGCAGCATCATTGGTCAGCTCCCTTTTCTGCGGTTTCTCCCAGTTCCAGGATGCCCGCCCCCGGGACTGAGCCGTTTGTCGGCGGCGGTTCCTCTCCGGTGCTGTCGACTAATTCGGCGGCGCGCCTTTGGGAACCAAGCTTCATGAGCATTTGCTTGAAGAAGGGTGAGAACGCACAGAGATAAATAATAATGCCTGAGATAATGTCCGCGACCTCGGGAGGGAAATACTGGGAATTCATCAGACTTCCGCCTGTGGTGATATGCGATATGAACAGCGCGGAGAAGATGACGCCGATAGGATTGGACGAGGCCAGAAGGGCGACGGCTATACCGTTGAAGCCAATGGCCGGCAGGGCGGTGGATTCCAATGGCTTCCACTCCGCGATGCCGGAGAGGTAATAAAGCCCCGCACCGAAACCCGCAAGCGCGCCCGCAATGATCATTGAGAGGATTATGGTCTTTTTCTCGTTAATGCCAGCATATTTGGCCGCGTTCTTGTTATAACCGCAGGCCTTCAGCTCATAGCCGAACGTCGTCTTGTCGATGATGATATAGATGATGATGGCGATAACGATGGCAAGGAATATCGCGATAGTAGTTGACCTGTTTTTAAATAGCGCTGCTATGCCCAGATCGGGGATAACGGAAGCGGGAAACAAGGAACGGAGATCCCAAACCTTGGTCTTGGAGGAGTCATACATGACCCCTGCGCCGCCGCCGTACATGATGGTGTTTACGGCATAGAGGCCTATCCAGTTGAACATGATGGAGCTTATGACCTCGTGAATATTGAGATAGGCCTTGAAAATGCCCGGGATAGCGCCCCAGAGAGCGCCGAAGAGCGTCGCACCTATCAGACAGGCCCACCAGGGCAGCCCGAGGACTATGGCGCAGTAAAGTGCCCCGAAGGCCCCCAGAGTGTACTGCCCAGCCGCTCCGATATTGAAAAGGCCGGCCTTGAAGGCAAAGCCAACGGAAAGGCCGGTCATGATGAGCGGAGCGGTGGCGGCTATCTCTTGACCCAAGCTGATCGGTGGGAGGTAAAAACCGCCCATTAAAATCTGTTTGAACCCGAATTTCCACGCGTTGGAGATGATGGAGCTGAAGCCGTCACCGCCGCTGTTGAAAAGGCTCAGTAGGATGAGGAATAAGAAACCAAAAAGGAGGCCAATGATAATAGAGATGAAGGAAGCACCGATAGATGCCAGCCTACCACCTCCCAACAACCGGGAACCGTTCTTCTTCTTCACTTTACGTCAGCTCCCTTCTTTCCAATGTTGGTTTTGGCGCCGGCCATATAGAGGCCGAGTTCCTCGACGGTGGTCATCTCGGGATCAAATTCGCCTACAATCTCGCCCTCGTACATGACGAGTATCCGGTCGGAGACGTTCATAACCTCGTCCAGTTCCAGGGAAACAAGCAACACGGCTTTGCCTCCGTCGCGCTGGACCACGAGCTGCTTGTGGATGTATTCGATAGCCCCCACGTCAAGGCCGCGGGTGGGCTGCACGGCGACCAGAAGCTGGGGGTCCTTGTCTATTTCGCGGGCTACGATGGCCTTTTGCTGGTTGCCGCCGGACATGGTGCGGACGATGGTGGTGCTGCCCTGACCCGAACGCACATCGTACTGTTCAATGAGCCTGTCCGAATATTCGCGGACAGCATCGAATCGGATGAAGCCATTAGTTTGAAACTTTGGTTCCCAGTAACGCTGGAGCACCATGTTCTGCTCCAATGTGTAGTCGAGGATAAGGCCGTATTTGTGTCTGTCCGCAGGTATGTGGCTTATGCCGCCTACCGAGCGCTCGCGTATGGAGGCTTTTGATATATCCTGCCCGCAGAGGGTTATGCTTCCGGCCGACTGCTTTTCAAGGCCCGTAAGGGCATAGATAAGTTCGTCCTGGCCGTTGCCTTCAATCCCAGCGAGGCAGACGATCTCGCCCTGGCGAACGTTGAACGAGATATTTTTTACGGCGTTGTTCTTATGGAGCCGGGAAGGTACCGTGAGGCCCTCGACATCGAGAATTATCTCGCCCGGCTTCATGTCCGCCTTATCCACCAAGAAGCTTACCGGACGGCCGACCATCATGGAGGAAAGCTCCTCGACCGTGGTCTCCGCTGTATTGACCGTGCCGATACACTTTCCGCGCCTGAGCACGGTGACGCGGTCAGAGACGTCCATGATTTCCTGCAACTTGTGGGTGATGAAGAGGATGCTCTTTCCTTCGCGGGTAAAGCCGCGCATGATCTCCATGAGCTCCTCGATCTCCTGCGGCGTCAGCACCGCGGTGGGTTCGTCGAAGATAAGTATCTCGTTGTCGCGGTATAGCATCTTTAATATTTCGACCCGCTGCTGCATGCCGACGGAGATGTCCTCAATGAGCGCGTCTGGTTCGACATGGAGTCCGTATTTTTCGGACAGCTCAACGACCTTCCGCCGCCCCTCGTCTTCCTGAAGCATCCCGAACTTTGCCGGTTCAACGCCGAGAATGATGTTATCCAGTACCGAGAAACACTCGACCAGCATGAAATGCTGATGTACCATGCCTATATTCAGCTCGTTGGCATCATTAGGGTTCAAGATTTCCACGACTTCGCCGTTTT
>WOYY01000087.1 GCA_011620555.1 Anaerolineaceae bacterium
ACAGGTGCCCAAACCGGGATTCGAACGCAGTGCCCTCGGGGTATGCCCGTGGAGGCACTTAGTATTTAAGTCTCTTGTCATTGCGAGCGTAGCGAATCAATCAAAAAACGCTTGTTTTGATTTGACCCTTGTGATCAGGTTAATTACCAGCCCCCGAGATTGCTTCACCTTCTTCGAAGCTTCGCAAGGACAAGATGCAAAAGAGGCGCTGTTTCCAGCGCCTCCCAAAATCCAATACCGATTCCCCCTCACCCCACCGCCTACACCAGCGCTTTCGCCAGCTTCACCGCCCGGCTGGCATCCGGCGCATACCCATCCGCGCCGATCTTCTCGGCATAGGCGTCCGTGATCGGCGCTCCGCCGATCAGGACCTTCACCTGATCCCGCACGCCGGCGGCCTTCAGAGCTTCAATCGTGGTCTGCATGTTGGGCATCGTGGTGGTCAGCAGGGCGGACATCGCAATGAAATCGGGATGATGTTCATTGACCGCGTTCACAAAGGCCTCCGGGGACACATCCGACCCCAAATCCACCACCTGAAACCCCGCGCCTTCCAGCATCATGCACACCAGGTTCTTGCCGATGTCGTGCAAGTCGCCCTTGACGGTGCCCGCAACGATCTTACCGGCCGGTTGGATATCCGCGTCCACCAGTTCCGGTTTGAGGATGTCCATGCCGGTCTTCATCGCTCGGGCGGCGATCAGCATCTCCGGGACGAAATATTCGCCCTCCTCAAACAGCCGGCCTACCTCCCCCATCGCGCCGATCATCGCGTCCAGAATCTCGCCGGGGGCCACGCCATCCGCAAGAGCCTTCACGACGCTTTCCCTGGCAATATCACGCTGGCCTTCCATCACGGCATCATACAAGGCCTTCAAGGTATCTTCCATCTTCTCTGTCCTTTCTTCGATCCATTCCGTAAGATTCAATTCAGGTCCGGCGGCGGCGCAGCAGTTGACCCGCGCATCACCAGCCGGGAAGGGAGAACGACCTGGCGGGATTCAGGCTCCCGCTTGGTCAAAATTGAGATCAACATTCTGATCGCCCGTTCCACGATCTCATCCACCGGATGGGCCACCGTGCTCAGGCCGGGCCAGACCTGCTGAGCCTGCGGCAGGTCATCAAAGCCGCAGACTGAGACCTCTTCCGGCACCTTCACGCCCATCTCCTGCAGGGCAAACAGCGCGCCCAGGG
Organism: Anaerolineaceae bacterium; assembly: GCA_011620555.1. Lineage (GTDB taxonomy): Bacteria > Chloroflexota > Anaerolineae > Anaerolineales > Anaerolineaceae > Brevifilum. The sequence continues at coordinate 1,195 of WOYY01000087.1, forward strand.
CGGCTTCGTCGCTGCCGCCAAAGATCGCGGTCGGCGGCTCAGCCAGGCCCATCGCTATTCGGGCCGCATTATGGCCGCCGTCAAAATTATAAAGCGACTCCAACACCAGGTCGTCCCGGGCGGGCACCCGGTAAACTTCCAGGGCCGCTTTGTAGCCATAGAGCCGGTCAATGCTGGCCCGATGATTGCGGGGGCCGCTCAGGAAAGCGATCCGCCAATGGCCCATCAGGATCAGGCGTTCGGTCATCAGATAAGCGCCCTGGTAATCATCCCCGGCCACATAAGGCACCTCCGGCGTCCGGTTCAGCGGCGTGATCTGCACATAGGGCACGCCGGACTGCGCCAAAAGGTCCGAAAGGAAGGGATCCACATCGCAGGGCGGCGTAATCACCAGCCCGTCCACCCGCCGCTCCCGCACCAGAGCTTCCAGCTTTTCCTTGGATTTGGTATGCGAGGGATAGTAGGACTGGATCAGGATATCATAATCCTGCTGATACCCGATATCCAGCACCTTGGAGAGGATCGTTGACTGGTAAAAACCCGCTTCGTGCAGCAGGACGCAGATCATGTAAGCCCTGCGCTGCACCAGACGCCGCGCTGAGAAATTTGGGGCATAATCCAGCGTCTGGATGGCCGCCAGGACCCGGTTGCGGGTGGCTTCCGTCACATGCGGCTCGGCATTGATCACCCGTGAAACGGTTTTGATCGAGCATTGGGCTAATTCGGCGACATCTTTGATCGTTGCGGACATTTCAGGTTCCATTAAGACAACGTTGTCTATTTTGGCACTTATTCAGGCTTCATTATAATGTGATTCCGGCGAATAAACCAATCCAAACCAGAGATTCACGCCCTTAATGCACCGAGATAGGGGAGTTAGGATCCAAATTGAGGGAATTACCGCCTTTTCCTCAATTGACAACGTTATCATTTATGCTTATAATCGCCATTAACCCCAGACCTCACAACCAGGAGAGAGACCATGCCCGCTCACGGAAAAAACTTACTGCTGAAAACCCTGCAACACCAACCCACCGCCGCGGTCCCCTGGGTTCCCTTCGCCGGCGTGCACGCCGGGAAGCTCCTGGGCTATAACGCCAAAACGGTTCTGACCGATGGCGAGAAGCTGCTGAGCGCGCTGCTGGAGGTCAACCGGCTCTACGACCCCGATGGCCAGCCGGTGCTTTTCGACCTGCAGGTCGAGGCCGAAATCCTGGGCTGCGACCTGCTTTGGGCGGAGAATGCCCCGCCCTCCGTCGCCAGCCACCCCCTGGCGGGAGACCACAAAACCCTCCCCGCAACGCTCCCCTCCCCCGAGGATGGCCGCCTGCCGATGATCCTGGACGTGATGCGCAAAATGAAAGCCGCGGTGGGTGAGCAAACCGCCCTCTATGGCCTGGTCACCGGGCCTTTCACCCTGGCTTCGCACCTGCGCGGGACGGATATCTTCCTGGATACCCTGGACGACCCCGATTTCCTCCACAACCTGATCGCCTATACAGCGGAGGTCGCCAGGCGCATGGCTGACCTCTATATCGAGGCCGGCATGGACGTGATCGCGGTGGTGGACCCGGTCACCAGCCAGATCTCCCCCCGCACTTTCAAGACCTTCCTGCTGGCGCCTTTCACCGAGCTGTTCACGCACCTCCGCCAGCAAGGCGCCTATTCCGCCTTCTTCGTCTGTGGGGACGCCACCAAAAATATTGAGGTCATGTGCCAGGCTGGGCCGGATGGGATCGCCGTGGATGAGAACATTGATATGGTCGCCGTCAAACCCATCACCGATCGCCACAACATCGTCCTGCAGGGGAATATCCCCCTCACCACGCGGATGCTGCTGGGGACTCAACAGGACAACATGAAATATGTCATTGACCTGTTGCACGCCCTGGAAAACCACAACAATCTGATTATCTCCCCGGGGTGTGATATGCCCTATGACACACCGATTGAAAATGTGATTGCCATTGTGGAAGCCATCCGCGACCCAAAGAATACCCGCCAGATTCTGGCGCATTACCAGGCCGCCCAAATGGACCTGGATGCGATCAGTCTGCCGGATTATGCGGCCCTTGAAACGCCCCTCATGGAGGTCTTCACCCTCGATTCGTCCACCTGCGCGGCCTGCGGCTATATGCTCAATGCCGCCCAGCGCGCCGCCGAGGAACTAGGGGATGCCGTGCGAATGGTGGAATACAAGGCCACCTCGCCCGAGAATATCGCCCGGATGACCAAACTCGGGATCAAGAACCTGCCCTGCATCCTGATCAACGGGGAACTGCGCTTCTCATCGCTGATCCCCTCCCAGCGGGAACTGGTCGCTGCGATCAAAGAAGCCGGCGCCTAGGTCAGCTTTTCAACCGAGAAGCGCACCTTCGGGCCGCATCTCCTGCTGGCAATTCCCCCGGAAGCAGCGGTTGCAGCCATCCTGGGGCAGCGCAGCTCTCCCCGGAAAAAACCACCCGCGGGGGTTATAATCAGGCCATGATGACAAACCCTTTCGCCCGCCCCGACGGGCGCCAATTTGACCAATTACGACCGCTCGCCTTCACACCGGATTACGTCAGCGTCGCCGAAGGTTCCGTCCTGGTGACCTGGGGCGAAACCCGGGTCCTCTGCAACCTCACAGTTCAAGAAGGCGTCCCCGCCTGGATGTCCGGCCGGGGCAAAGGCTGGATCACGGCGGAATATGCGTTGCTTCCCCGCAGCACGCAGACCCGCACGCCCCGCGAGACCAAGGGCCTGAAAGGCCGGACGCAGGAGATCCGCCGCCTGATCGGGCGTTCGCTGCGGATGGCCGTCAATCTGGACCTGATTGGGGAACGCACCCTGCTGTTGGATTGCGACGTGCTCCAAGCCGATGGCGGCACCCGGGTCGCTTCAATCACCGGCGGCTACCTGGCCCTGGCGATCGGGCTGAAACCTCTGATCGAATCAGGCGCGATCCCGCCAGCAGCCCTGCGCCCGCCGGTTGCCGCGGTCAGCGTGGGGCTGCTGGCGGGCAACGCCCTGCTGGATTTAAACTACGCCGAGGACAGCCTTGCCGATGTGGACCTGAACGTCGTGCTGACGGATGACGGACGCTTCATTGAAGTCCAGGGCACCGCCGAGGGCGAACCCTTCACGGACAGCGAACTGGCCGCCATGCTCGCGCTGGCCAAAAAGGGGATCGCGGAGATCAACGCCCTCCAAAAACAGTTGCTGGAATCCTTGTAAGTCTGCGCTGGTTAATTAAGCAAAAAATGGCTGCCTATAAAAGACAGCCATTTTTATGTTTCTTTTTGCCGATCACTTCCGCAGGGCATGGATTAGGACCGCCCCGCCGGCCACCAGCAAAGCCACCGGCCAGACAAAGCCGATCAGGCTGGTGGTTCCCAGAAGAACCAGCGCTCCAATCAGGAAGAGAATGCCGGCCGGGTACAAAGCCCAGGTGAGCTTTCCCAGCGGGTTGGGCAGGAGAAACACCAGCCCAAAGGTCAGCGCCATCCCGAGGAAAAAGACGCCGCCGGAGAGGTCGCCCCCCTCCGCCAACATGCTGACCGCGGCGAGGGTGAAAAGGACGCCGCCGGGGATGACCGCCCACCAATGGAGCGGGTGAAAAGCATAGATCAGCCAAAACGAGAGGCCCAGCATCCCCAGGAAGACCGCGCCGGTCCATTCGTTGGCAAAATCCTCCTGCTCCATGAAGACCGTCAGACCCAGGCTGATCAGCGCCATCGCAGGGATCAAGGCCCACCAGTCATCCGTGTTCAGGATGAACACCAGCAGGAAAATCAACCCGCCCACCACGAACAAGGGGCCTATCAGGGCTTGCCAGTTCAGGGCAATGACATTCAGGTTGTCCAACAGAAAAACGACGCCTGCGGAAATCAGCAGCAGGCCAAAAACGACCGGAAAAACAGTTCCAGATTTGGACGCCTTCATTTTTACTCCTTATCCATTCGATTCTTTTTACATTAATCTCATTATAATGGAAGCAGGCTCCGGCAACCCCAGAAAATCTGCTGGTTCAAATGGGAAATGTGAAACCCGTTCTCGTTCTCACCTTATTCTGCCCAGCGCTGCCGCCAGCATGAACGAAAATATGGCAAGGGGCCAAATTTGAATCATGCTATAATCAAATCTTGGGATCTCATGATTAAAAAGCGTCCAGTAAATCAACAACGAGCATGGTTTGCCTTGGTGATTATCACACTATTTTCGGTAAGTCTTGGCTTGTCCGGCTGTCAAAGCAACAGCTTAGGAATAGAAATTAGTTCTTCAAGTACACCCGGGACCCCAGTCGCCACCGAAAAGCCGCCCAGCAGCGAACCCACCGCAGCACCCCCTGCCTCAACGGAAAGAGACGCATCAGTCTGGGGGAGGTATGAAGCGCCCAATGTCGATTCGGTGACCCCCATCCCCGAACCCCTCACCAGGCTCACCCTTTCGGATGAAGTCATGGTCTGGGCCTTGTTGGGTTCGGATACCGAGCCGCCCTTCACCGGTCGGGTCCAGGCGATCCACTTGCTCTTTATCCATCCCAGGTTCTCAAAGGCCAGCCTGGTCTCCATTCCAGGCAATTTGTACGTTTACATCCCCGGTTACGGCATGCAGCGGTTGAACACCGCCTATGCCCTCGGCGGGATTGAAACGATGCTCGACACCCTCTCCTACAATTTCGGCATCGAGGTGGACCGGTTCGTCCTGGCCCACCCGGGCGATTTTCAATGGCTGGTGGATGATCTCGACAGCATCGACGTCACCATCTTCTATCCCATCGCAGGCGAATGCGGCGGCATCCGCGCCGGCCTGGTCAGGATGGATGGAGCGCTTGCGCTCTGCTATGCCTCCTACCTGGACGACATGGACGAAGTGGACCGGATGCAGCGCCAGCAGCAGCTTTTGCGGGTGATCTTCAAGAAGTTCACCCACGAAAGTTACCTGACCAAGCTGCCGCTGCTCTATGCCAGCTATGAGGGTTGGGTCAAGACGGATATCTCGCTGGCCGAGTTGATGGACCTGGTCCCGCTCTCCCTCCGATTGGCAGATCCTGACCGGATCGGCTATTACATGATCGGCTGGGATGCCGTCACCCTTTGGCAGATCCCGGATCACAGTCAGGCCCAAGTCTTGCTACCCAAACAGGAAGTGGTCCACGCCACCTTGCAGCAGGCAATTGATGACATCATGCAGCCGGCGCCGCTCACCAACCAGGTCCAGACGCTGGAAGCTCGGCTGACTGCCCAGATTGAAAAGACGCTTCAACCGACAGCGACCAGCACGCCTTCGCCAACACCGACCCCAACACCAACGCCTTCGCCTTCAACGCCAGTGCCAACCGGGTATCCCTAAAAGAGAATTTGACCATGGTGAACTCAAATCTCAAACTCAATCGAATCACACGCCTTGTCATGCTAATCGTGGCCGGGTTTGTTTTGGGTTTGATCGCCCTCGCCCCCTCAACCGTGGATGCCGGTAACCTGGAAACGGAAGGGCCGCAGCGCAAGGCGACCATCACCGTCTCCTACACCTCCTATGAATGGTGGCTGCTCACCTGGAGCGATTCTCAAGTGGTCTGCCAGATCTATATTGAGCATGAGGGCTGGCCTGAGGTTGAAGAGGTCAAGTATTTCTGCGGGGATGATGTTCTGGAAGATTGGCTGGATACAACCCCCTGTATATTTGATGACACCATCACCGGCGCCGAACAATGCCCCGGCCTCTACCTCTACCAGGTCAGCGTGACTCCCAGCGAACGCGAAATCGAGGTGGACCTTCAGGCGCCGGAAGTCTTCATTGACATTGCCGATTGCGACCCCCGGCCGCCGGAAAACCGCTGCAACACGTTGCCCAGCCTGCGCCTCACCGGCGTGGAACCCCTGCCCAATGAGAACATCATCAACATCCAGGGCTACATCGGTTCCGAACCCTTCAACTGCGAAGGCGCGGAGTGTTCCATTCCCTTGCCCGCCACAGGCCTCAATGGCCTGCCCGTTTCCTTCTGGGCCGAATCCAGCTATGGGGATTCGTCCGAGACTTTCACCGCCCAAGTCCGGGTGATCCCCTGGGGAGATTTCGTCGCCCCAGATGTCCAAACCGATGACGCCCCACAATGGTATGTGGACATCATCAGCAGCCAATACCTTGGCACGATCGAATCCACCTGCTCCCAAATCTGGTCTTCCTTCCCGCCCGTTGGCGGCGCGCCAGCCTGGCTTTCCTCGCCGGAGCACCCCGATGGGCTAGTCTCCACTGAGCCTTACTACTACCTGGCGGCCTCCCTGATCACACAGGGGGTTGTGGATGCCAGCGCCTGCGCCGATGGCGGGCTGGAAACCTCTCAGACCGCCAACCAATGCGGGTTGGAAGCGGCCCGCGAAGAGATCGACAACTGGCAAAACCAATTCGACAGCGAGATCATCCAGGTTGCACAGGATACGGGGGTCCCCTCCCAGCTGCTCAAAAACATCTTCAGCCGGGAGAGCCAGTTCTGGCCCGGCTATTCCGCCAACTATTACGAAGCCGGCCTGGGACATCTGAGCGATCTGGGTGCGGATACCGTCCTGCTCTGGAACCCCAGCTTCTTCAGTCAGTTCTGCCCCCTGGTGCTGGATTCAGAAGTCTGCCAGCGGGGCTTCGGCAACCTCGATCAGGCCGATCAGGAAATGCTGCGGGGCGCGCTGGTCCAAAAGGTCAATGCGGCCTGCCCCGAATGCCCGCTGGGAATCGACCTGACCCAGGCAAATTTCAGCATCAGCATCTTTGCCCGCTCTCTACTGGCCAACTGTGAACAAGTTGGGCAGATCATCTACAATACCACCCGCCAAACCGCCGGCGAAGTCAGTTTCTATGAAGACCTCTGGCGGTTCACCCTGGTCAATTACAATGCCGGCCCGGGCTGCCTCACAAACGCCATCCAGCAGGCTTATAACAGCCGCGCTCCGCTGACCTGGGAGAATGTGACCCGCTATCTGGAACCCGCCTGCCAGACCAGCATTGATTATGTCGAAGATATTGCCTTCATGCCGAATGCGGAGGCGGCGGTTTCAACGCTGACAACAACTGAAGCGGGCGGCCAGGCGCCAACGCCCCAGCTCACGCTAACCCCCACCCCAGCGCCCACACCTCAATTCACGCCTACCCCCGGGGACGAGGGATATCCCCCTTACGACGATCAGGAACCCACCCCCTACTATTACTATCCATAGCCAGCAACGCAGGTTAAAAATGCACCCAGGCTGCACACGTTAGATTAACAAAAAACGCCCCTCGTGAATCACGAGGGGCGATCAATACCATTTTGCTTAAGCTCTCAGGTTAAGTTTGCTTCTCTTCAATCGCTAGTTCTTTCCGGACTGCAAAGTGTGCAGTTGGTCTTCCAACTCGACACGCTTTTCGTCAGCGGCCCGCTGAACCTCACTTTTTAGATGATCAAAGTAGGCCACAATCTCCTGTTGGGTTGCTTTGCCGGATGCGGGGGCAAAAAGTAAAGCCACACCGCTGCCGATCAATCCACCCAGCAGAGCGCCGAATAAGAATTTGCCAAATTTTTCCATTCCAGCCTCCATGTCTTGTTTGCCTTCCTGTCCATTTATTATAACGTATCTGAAAAGGAATTGGAACGTAACCGGCCTGGTTTGAATGGCAGCTTCAAATCTGGTGCAAATGCAGAGATTCGAGACGACGATTAGAGATGTATTGACTTGTTAAGTTGCGCTGTTTACCCGTGACAAGCTGTCACATAGGCAACGTGCTGTGACAATGTTTGGCTCGGCGAAGCTGCTTAGAGTTCAGATAATTGGGTAGCAAATTCGGCGAGTGAATTCGCCCGGATGGACGAGATGCGTTGCACAACATCTGCTCCGAGGTTGAAAGCTTCACCACCGAAACCGGAGGAGATGGCCTTGCTGGGGTTATTCAACAACGTTTTTCGAAATGATCCGTTGATCACAGCCGCCGTCAATAATCGGCTGAATTCCTGCTGGATGTGAAAATTCTTAGTCATCGTCAGTTCTCCTGTGGAACGACTGTCCTGCTTTTATCTTCCGAATGATTGTTCTGTAAGAGGAGTATGAATACCCCTGCGGCCACAACGACATCACCTATGCTGAAAGCAACTCGGTACGGGATCCCTTGAGGAAGGGTCAGAATATCTGATAAGAACCACAAGCGGGTTGTTTCCTTCATCAGGACCATGTCTTTGCTGAACGCATGTCTGGCGCCAATATGCCAGGTATCTGCCGGCGCCCCCAACTTGGTCAGGGTTTCCGGTGAGATGGGCATCCACCCGCCATTTAGGCTGATCACCACCAGGTTCAGGAGAAGCCCCAAACCCAGAACCCACATGCCGGGTTGTTTGCGGTTGAGCCAAACAAAAACGAGCAGGACAAATTGGGTGGTAATCAGTATGGCTGGGATCCACTGGTCAGGTATCCTATCTCGGGTTGCCGAGAAAAAGAAAGCAAGCATTTGCGGTGTTGCTGCGACCAGGATGAGCCAGGTATACTTCAGATCAATCGGTTGGTAAGGTTCTTTGCTAATTCGTGCTTTTATAAAACCCGCCGCCAAACCAAGGGCAACGGCAAGGACCAAGATCATTGCATGCCAATGCCACCAACGCTGTCAGGAGCACCAGCGGCCAGAACGAACATCACCAGGCTGGCGAGGGTCACAACTAAACGAACGGTGCGGGAATCGAAACGGGTGGCGACGAGGTTGAATTTGCTTGAGAGCTTGTTCATGGTAAATCCTTTCAAAAATAACAGTGGTATTGGGTTTGTGTTTGAAAGTCACAGGCTGTGATCTTTCAAATTTCTACTCCATTATGGTGAGGGAGCGGCTTCAAAATACTCTGCAAACTAGGCTCAAAAATGCAATAATAACAGGATTGATATTATTAAATCCTGCTCAACCCTATCAAGGCCCTGTCAGACGCCAAAAAGGGGCTGTCTAAAAAGGCAGCTCCTTTTTGATTAAAACATGGCCAATAAGGCATTTTAGAATGAAGACAAAAAAAATAGCAGCTATTGGACTGCTATTTTCGCAAGGTTGTGGGCGATACAGAG
>WOYY01000088.1 GCA_011620555.1 Anaerolineaceae bacterium
GTAGCTAAGACACTTTTCTTCTCCTTCTGATGACCGCCAGGGTCGGCGTCCCTGGCGGTCATCATTTAATAATCAGAAGAATCGTGAATAGGGATTGGGGGATTAGTTAATAGGGAGGGGGAGCAGGTCATGCCGGGCGAGGGCGAAGGTCGAACCAGTATGACAAAATCTGAAGTTGCAAAAAACCGCCGCCTGGTAACACCCCCATTCATCAGATAACCTTGGTAGATTTTTAACCTGACTTTCCCTATAATAGGGGTGAATGAAAGCTATCCAATAAACACTGAACCATTGGAGGAAGCATGGCGAGAAAATCACTTGGGTTTGTCCCATTGATTTGGGCGTGCCCGTCCTGCGGCACCCAAAACCCCGGCCCCATTAAAACCTGCACTTCCTGCGGCGCGCCCCAGCCCGAGGACGTCCAATTCCTGCGGGTGGGGGAAGAGGAATTCAATTTCATCAAGGATGAAGCCCTGATCCGGATGGCCAAAGCCGGCCCTGATATCCACTGTCCCTGGTGCGGCACCCGCAACCCTTCCACAGCGGCCGTCTGCAGCAACTGCGGCGGTGAACTGAGCCAGGGCGGCAAGCCGCGCCAAAGCGGGCAAAAAGTCCAGAGCGCCGCCGAAGCAGCCGCCCAGCCTCAGGCCCCCCTGCCTCCCCAGCAGGCCCAACCCCTGCCCCCGGCCAGCGCCGCACAACCAGCCAAACCCGTCAATAAGAAAACCATCATCATCGGCGTGGTTGTGATCGCCGTCCTCTGCCTGGCGGGCATCCTCCTGGTGAGCTGGCTCAATAAGACCGACACCATCCAGGCGACCGTGACCGATGTCTATTGGGAGCGCAGCGTCGGGATCGAGGAATATCAGGAAGTGACCGCCAGCGACTGGTGCGACGAGCTGCCCAGCGATGCCGAAGTGCTTTCCTATTCCCAGAAATACCGCTACACCTCCGACAGCCCGGCGGCGAACGCCACCGAAGTCTGCGGTGAAGAATATGTGGTGGACACAGGCACCGGCATTGGCGAAGTGGTCCAGGACTGCGTCTATGAGGTCTACGCTGACTACTGCCAATACAGCGCCTGGGAATGGGTCGCCCTCAGCCCAATGACCGTCTCCGGGCGGGACCTCTCGCCCTATTGGCCGACCTTCTCGCTGAGCGACACCCAGCGCGAAACGGGCACTGCCGAGGAATATGTCATCACCCTCACTGGGGACGGCGAACAGTACACCTACACCACCGATGATCCGGACCTCTTCCTCCAGGCTGAACCCGGCAGCGTTTGGGAGGTGACCGTGAATAAACTCAACCAAGTCAGGGAATTAATCCCTTACAATTAAGGTCCATATCAGGCATAATATTAGAACCAATATAAATAAGAAAGGTTTTACGAAATGGAGGAATACCCTATGGAACTGTTTGAATATGCCAAAGTTGGCAAACCCGCGCCCTATTTTGAAATGCGCACCACCAAAAACCTGGAAACTCTGGATGAGGTCGCTACCCTTGAAGATTACAAGGGCAAATGGCTGATCCTCTTTTTCTATCCTGAAGATTTCACTTTCGTCTGCCCCACCGAAATTCTGGCCCTTTCGGACCGCTATGAAGAATTTCTCGAGATGGATGCAGACGTTCTCGGCGTATCAACCGACTCCGTGCACTCGCACAAAGCCTGGCTGAACACCCCCCTGGACAAGAACGGCATCATGGGCACCAAATATCCCCTGGCCGCTGACCGCACCCACGAAGTGGCCGAATCCTACGGCGTGCTGGTGGAAGAAGAGGGCATCGCCCTGCGCGGTCTGTTCATCATTGATCCCGAAGGCGTGCTGCAATATTCTGTGGTCCACAACCTGAACATCGGCCGCAGCGTGGATGAAACCCTGCGGGTCCTGGAAGCCCTGCAAGCCGGTGGGCTTTGCGGTGCGAACTGGGAACCCGGCGACGAGCTGCTTTAGGGCGGAGCCAAACTATGCCAATGCGTCTAAAAACACCGATGCCCCCGTTGGACGGTGTGACGGAATGGCTGAATGCGGAGCCGGACCTGGAAGCCCTGCAGGGGAAACCCCTGCTGGTTTATTTCTGGGCCGTGAGCTGCCACATATGCCATGAAAACCTACCCAAGATCCAAGCCTGGCTGGAAAAATTCAGCCCCAAGGGTCTGAATATGATCGCCATCCACAGCCCCCGGATGCAATCCGATACGGACGTGGAAAAGGTGAAGGAAGCCTTGAAAGAATACGGGATCGTTGAACCCTGTGGTGTCGATAACAAGCACCTGGTCAAGAAAGCCTTTAATAACGACCTCTGGCCGGCCTATTTCATCTTCGACAGCGAAGGGCTGCTGGAGCGCAGGGCGGCCGGGAATGCCGGCCTCTCGATGCTGGAGCCGATCCTCGAAAAGATGTGTGAATAATCCTCTGCTGGATAATATAAAAACAGCCCGTGCGTGGTTTCACGGGCTGTTTGCTATTCTCTCCTCATCCGGAACTGCGTGCCACCTCAAGGTGCAAAGCGCCGAAGCCTCCGAATAGAAGTGAGAGGGGTGGAGAAGATTAACCAAGGAGCTATTTAAAGCCCTCCCCTATGAAATAGCTTCGATGATCTCATCCCCGCCGACCATCTGGACCTGCTGGCCGGGCGCCAGGGTCAGGAAGTCCTCATCCCAATCGCCCTCCAGCAGTTTTTTGATCAGCACCAGGTCCCCTGCCAGGCGTTCAAAGCGCCAGCCATTTTCAGCGGCATCCATCTGGGCTTTGGCCAGGGCCAGGCCCTCAGCGGCGCCATCCAGCTCGATATAGCCCGCCCGTTCATAGTGGGCCTGCCAGGCGGACAGGGTTTCCATCAGGTAATCAGCGTTGTCCTGCCCATATTTCTCAACATATTCGGCGTAGATCGCATCCGTGTCCGCGCTGGTGATCGCGCCGATTGACAGCGCGCCGGAATCGCCATCCGCCCGTTCCACATAATCCTGCACGTACCAATAGGTCCCCGGGCAGGATTGAAATTGGTCGTTGTAACGCCCTCTGCCCCCCAGAAAGAGCGTGATGCAGTCATGCGCCCGGGGCATCACGAGGGGCAGTTCCCCTGCCCGCAGGCCATCGGTCGCCTTGCCGCAAAGCCCGTAGGCCAGCACAACGGCGTCATAGCCATCGGCGGCCTTGATCTGGTCGATCTCCTCCTGCAGGGAACGCCGTAATTTGGCGGGCGTCCGGTGCAGGCCATAGCGGCGCAGGGTCACATCCACGATCTGCGGTGAGCGGCCCGCGGCTAAATAGACCGGACGTGCCAGCACATCACAGGCGACACACCTCAAACGCAGCGGCTTCATTTTCAGTCGGGGGAAATCACAGACCTGCCCAAAAATCTTCCAAGGCTTTGAAGGTCTTTTCGGGTTGCTCCCAATGCGGAAGGCCCTTGGTGGGCGAGACCCGGACCGCCTGCCAGTTTTCCTTTTCCTGCAGCAGCCCCGGCAGCATCTCAAAATTGGTGTTGGGGTCCTGGTCATAGAGCACCAGCACGGGCTGTTCCAGCGCTTTATAGACCGTTGTCCGCACGGCAGGCGTGGACAGTTTCCCGCTCAGGAAATAAGTTGGGGCAAACTGAGCGCCGGGCTGGTGGGAGGTGACATAAGCGTAGTCCACAAAGCTGGGCGGCACATAACCCTCAAAACTCTGTCCCAGGAAATATTGGATGCTGGGCCGGCTGGAGACCAGATCATAAAACGGCCGGTTCCAAAGCGGCACAGCCAGGCCGGCATAAAGTTTATTCTTGGTGCCGCGCTGGCGGGCGCGCTGGCTGATCCGGTCGGTCTGCGGCGGTTTGAACCCCGTCGGCGAGATCATCACCAGCGAACGGATCAAGTCCGGCGAATGGACGGCAGCCAAGGCCGCGAACTCATTGGACAATGACAGAGCCACGACATCTGCGGGCTTGGAAACTACCTCCCGGAGGAATTCCACGATCGCGTCCTGATAAAGCCGCGGGTCATAGAGCCGATCCGACCGGTCGGAAAATCCAAAACCCGGCAGTTCCAGCACATAGACTGGCCGTTTGCCGCGGTAATGTTCAAAGATCGGTTTCATCTCAAAGGCGCTGGCGACTGCATTGATGCTGTGCAGCAGGACGAGGGGCGTCCCTTTTCCGCTCAGATCCGCATAGTAACCCAGCCGCCCAGCGTTCGGCGTGATCACTTCCAGGTGGTCCGCATCCAGTGCGCCGACCAACCCCTGGTGATGGTTGATGAACTTCTTGCTATAGACGATCCATCCGGCAACCGTGGTCAGGAGGGCCGCAGCCATCCCGCCCACTCCCCAGAGGAGACCTTTGCTAACTTTTTTCGCTTTTTTATCCATTATTTATTCCTCCCGCTTTGCAGAGAAAATCAATAGGTTTGCAAAGCCAAGGTTAAATGTAGCACATTTTCCATTTGAAGGGTACCCGACCATCACGATCGCCAAGCCAAAAGAACAATTTATTGTTCACATTGATTAAGAATTCATTTCCCAATTGGTGACCATTCAGTTTTTGACCTGTCACAATGGGTCGGGGCACCCCTCCGTGGACATCCCCGGGGTATGGTCAGGTCTCACGGGCGGGCACGGCTCTTGGCAGAGGCTGGCAAGCCGGGCCTGCCTCCTGCCCATCGGATGACTAAATGGTAGAATCAGGGCAAGTTTGAACATCAGGAGCATCCATGAAATCGAAACTTATGGGGTGGATCATCGGCGGCCTGGGAGTCTTCTTCCTCATCAGCAGCCTGGTCATCGCCCTAGTTGAATATCAGCATTTCAAAAACCCATCCGCCAGCCTGCCCGCCGGCAGCATGATCGCGGGCGTCCCTGTCGGCGGGCTGGATGCAGTAGCCGCCCAGGCCCGGCTGGAGGAAGTCTACAGCCTGCCGCTGAACCTGGTGATCCAGGACAGCACCATCGCCGTGGCCCCGGCGGACCTGGGGTTTGAGATGGATAGCGCCGCTCTCGTCCAGCAGGCTCTGGCAGCGGTCAGCCCCGGCGGATTCTGGTCCACGCTTTGGAACCGTTCCGGCGCTGTACCGGTTGTCGTGCCGCTGGAAGCAAGGGTGGACCCGGATATCCTCCTGGCTTACCTGACCCAGGAAATTGAACCCCTCTATACTCAACCGGGGATGCCGCTCACGCCGATCCCCAACACCACCAATTTCAACCTGAGCACGGTCGGCACCGGGCTGGACCGGGCGCAGGCTGTTTCGGCGATCAGCGCGGCCTTGCTGGACCCGGAGATCCACGAGGTCAGGCTGGCGGTGACGACGACCAGTGCGGGCGGCGCGCCGGATTGGGCCGGCCTCGAGGCTTTTCTCAAACACAATATCGCGTGGACCGGGTTTGACGGGCTGGTGGAGGTCTATCTGGAAGCGCTGGACAGCGGCGAGAGGCTGAAATTTGCCACCTGGGATGGCGAAGACGTCGCCCCGGATATCGCTTTTCCGGCCGCCAGCACGATCAAGCTCCCGATCATCATCTCCATCTTTCGCCATCTGGAGGAGCCTACCCCGGATGTCGTGATCTATCTGATGGAAGAGATGATCGCCAACTCCCAAAACTCAGCGGCGGATACTCTGATGCAGTACTATCTGGATGAAAACCTCGGCCCGCTGGTCGTCACCGAGGATATGCAGGCCCTGGGCCTCGAAAACACCTTCCTGGCCGGTTATTTTTACGACGAGGCGCCCCTGCTGCGCTTCATTGACACCCCCGCCAACACCCGCACCGATATTGACCTGGACCCGGACAGCTATAACCAGATGACCCCGGCGGAACTCGGCCAATTGCTGGCCGGGATCTACCATTGCGCTGCTGATGGCAGCGGCCTGCTGACTGAGACCTTCCCCGGCGAGATCACCCAGAGCGAATGCCAGACGATGATCGCCATCCTGTCCGAGCCCAAGCCGGTCCAGTTCCTGGATACCGCCCTGCCGCCGGAAGCGACCGTGGCGGATAAGTATGGCTACGCCAGCGAATTGGACGGCCTGCTGCATTCAATCACCGACGCGGGAATCATCTACACGCCGGGCGGCGATTTCGTGCTGGTGGTTTCCACCTACCAAAGCGAGTGGCTGTATGAAATGGATGCGACGGCCGTGATTGGAAGGCTCGCCCAGACGGTTTATAATTTCTTTAACCCCGACGATCAGGCCTATTGGTGGTTTGACTGAACATGAAAGTGATTCTGACGCACGAACAAGCAGATATGGACGCCCTGGCTTCGCTGCTGGGCGCCTGGCTGTTGCAGCCGGATGCGAAGCCGGTTTTACCGCGCAACATCAACCGCAACGGCCGCCGCTACATCGAGCGTTACGCCGACCAGCTTCCCTTCATTGACCAAAAGGACCTGCCCAAAGAAGAGATCAGCGAGATCCTGCTGGTGGATACCCAGTCGCTGATCACCCTCAAAGGGATGAGCGACCAGACCCGCGTAACAGTCTACGACCATCACCCCCGGCGGGAGGACCTCGACCCGAATTGGGAACTCCACCTGACCCAGGCCGGTTCAAATACCAGCCAACTGGTCGAACGCATCAGGGCCGCAGGAAAGGCATTGACGCCCGTCCAGGCTAACACTTTGGCGCTGGGCCTCTATGAAGACACCGGAGCCTTTACTTATGGCTCCACCACGCCCGAAGACCTGACCGCGGCCGGTTTCTGCCTGGCGCAGGGAGCTGATCCCGATATCCTCAGCCATTACCTTTACCCGCCCCTCTCCAAAGAACAGCGAGAACTCTATGACCGCCTGCTCAGGAACATCGAGACCTTCAAAGTGGAAGGTCAGACCATCCTGGCAGCCAAGGCAGACGCGCTGGATGTGAAGGATGAGATTTCCAGCGTGGCCCATAAACTGCGGGACGTGCTCAACCCGGATGCTTTGCTATTAATGGTCGCCACCACGCAGGGGATCCGCCTGGTCGCCCGCGCAACCAATGACCGGGTGGATGTCTCTGCGATCGCCGAGGCGCTGGGCGGCGGCGGGCATAAACGGGCGGCTTCCGCCCTGATCCGCCCCGAGGGGCATCCGGATGAAGCCGAAACCCTCCGGTTCCTCGATGAACAATATCAGCGGCTGATTGCCGATCTGAGCAAACACATCCCCTCTAAAACCACCGTCGGCGGGATCATGTCCCGCGATCCGCTGCTGCTCTCCCCGGAGACCTCCGCCCAGGAGGCGCACCGCCTGATGCAGCGCTATGGCTATGAAGGCTACCCCGTGGTGGCCGCAGGCCGGGTCGTGGGCCTGCTCAACCGCCGCGAAGTGGACCGGGCGATCAGCCACAAACTGGACCTGCCCGTGGGCAGCCTGATGGCGGCCGGCGCCGTGCAGATTGCGCCCGACTCCTCGCTGGAAGAGCTGCAAACCCTGATGGGCAGCACGGGCTGGGGCCAGGTGCCGGTGGTGAACGCGGCCGGCGAGATCATCGGGATCGTCACCCGCACCGACCTGATCAAGACTCTGAGCGCCAAAGCCGATATTCCCGAGAAACAGGCTGTCGTGGAGATGCTGGAACAGGCCATCCCGCCTGCCCGCCTGACCCTGCTGCGTGCCCTGGCCGAAGAGGCCGATCAGGTGAATCTGGCGATTTTCGTGGTGGGCGGATTTGTCCGAGACCTGCTGCTGGACCGGCCCAGCCTGGATTTTGATGTGGTGGTGGAAGGCGACGCGATCTTCTTTGCCAACCGGCTGGCAGCCCGCTGGGGCGGCCGCGTGGTGGCGCACCGCCGCTTCGGCACCGCCAAATGGGAGATCAACGGCGTCCGAGAAGGTTTGCTGGCCCAGCTGGACCCGGAAAGCCGCAGCGCCCCCGGCGATCTCCCCGAGAGCCTGGACCTGATCACCGCCCGAACGGAGTTTTACGAACAGCCCGCGGCCCTGCCCACCGTGGAAAGCAGCAGCATCAAGATGGACCTCCACCGGCGGGATTTCACGATCAACACCCTGGCGCTGCGCCTGGATGGCGACCATTTCGGCCAGATCTACGATTACTGGGGCGGCCTCAGCGACCTGCAAAAAGGGCAGATCCGCGTCCTGCATGCACTCTCCTTTGTGGATGACGCCACCCGCCTGCTGCGCGCCGTGCGCTTTGAACAGCGCTTCGCATTCGAGATCGAACCCCGCACCTTGGCGCTGATGGAAGAGAGCCTCCCCCTGCTGGATAAGCTGACCGGCGCCCGGCTCCGCCATGAGATCAACCTGATCCTGGCTGAACCCCACGCCACCCTGATGCTGGACCGCCTGGCCCGGCTGGGCATTCTAACGGCCATCCACCCCGAGCTGCCCTGGGACGAGGCCATCAAAGCCAATCTGGACCGCTTAGACGCGATGGATATCGACCCGATTTGGGAACTGCTCGAGCAACAGGACCACCTGAGCCTGGAGCAGACCCTGCGCACGCTGATCTGGCTGGGAACGCTGCCGCAAAGCTCGATCCAGTCGATCGCGTCCCGCCTGCGCTTCAAGGCCAGCCTGAAAAAACTGCTCCTCGCGACCAGCCAACTGATCCACGCCCTGCCCGAGCTGGAGCAGGCCGCGCCCAGCCAGGTCGTGCATATCTGCGACGGCGCCCCCCGGCTGGCGATCTTCGCAGCCTACCTGGTCGAGCCAGAGGAAGCCATCAAGGCCCAGCTTTGGAACTATGTCAGCCAGTGGGCGGCGGTGGAGCCGCTGACCACCGGGGACGACCTTAAAGCGATGGGCCTGCGCCCCTCCCCGGCCTTCAGCCAAATCCTTTCGAAGCTGCGGGATGCCTGGCTGGATGGCGAAATCCATTCCCCCGAGCAGGAACGCGCCTTGGTTGAAAAGCTCGTGGCAGAAACAGAACAATCCTGAATTTAATCTCGCGTCAAAGGGTACCCCCGTGAACGACGAACCTGCCTCCCCTTCCAAGATCCATCTGAAAGACCTCAATATCCGCCCGGTGCGCGAGTCCGATTTGCCCGCTCTGGAATGGGAAGGCGCCTATCAAAAATATCGCAGGATGTATGCCCGCCTCTTCAAAGACAGCCAGCAGGACACGATCCTGATGTGGCTGGTCGAAGTTCCCCTGACCGAGATCATCGGCCAGGCCTTTGTGATGTTGAACAGCGGGGAAAGGGACGCGGCCGATGGGTTCACCCGGGCCTATATCTTCGCCTTCCGGGTCAAGCCCGCCTGGCGCAACCGCGGGGTCGGCAGCCTGCTGATGGCCTACATTGAAAGGGACCTGATCGAAAAAGGGTTCAGCTATGCGACGCTGAACGTCGCCAAGGACAACGCCGGTGCGCGCCGGCTTTACGAGCGGCTGGGCTACAAGGTCATCGGGTCAAAACCCGGGGTCTGGTCCTTTCGCGACAACACCGGCGCGGTTCAGCATGTCAATGAACCGGCCTGGCGGATGCTGAAACGGCTCCGATCCACCTAGGCGGATTGCACCGGCCAGCTTTCCAGGATGGCTTTCAATTCCTGATAATCTTCATCCCTCAACTGCTTGGGGACCAACATCGCGTTTTCATTTTCCAGCGTGGAGAGGACAAGCCCTTCCTTGATCTCCCGCGCACCGGCGAATTCCGCCTTTTTCACCTGGATGGTCTTGGACTCCGGCGCGGTGCGAATCAACCCCTCATCGTCCAGAGCGATCTCAAACCCCTCCCAGAACTTAATCCTTTTGGTCAGGCCCACATGACTGATCAAGCCCACCGCCAAAAGCGATAAGGGGATCAGGACCCAGACCGAGCCAAACAGTTGTTCACCCACGTACATATAGATGATGCCCAGCGCGACCAGCGCCAAGAGGACGTAGGTGATCACCAGATGCCGCCGGACCTTCTTGTATTTTTCAAAATCGAGTCTAAACGTCTGCATTTGCGCCTCTTTTCCATAATGGTACAGTCATTATAGTATGACCCTGTCTAAAAAGAGACACATCCTGAAAAATGAGAGCCATGATACCGTTAAACACCCTGAGTGATTGTTAAGGCAGCAAATTGATCCCTTTTGTCTTTGGGAATGGCGACGCCCCACCTGTTCCCTATTACCGGATGCCTACTATTCACCATCCCCCCACTCACCCCTCACTTTAAATCAAAAGTGACCCTCCGGAGACTCGAAGGTCCTCCCCT
>WOYY01000048.1:0-20907 GCA_011620555.1 Anaerolineaceae bacterium
ATATTTGTCCACTTATGTGAAGAGGCTGTCCCTTACTTTTGGGACAGCCCCTTCTGGATTTTCTGGAATAATCGCTTTGAGTAGGTCAACCCTCCCAGAAGGAAATGATTTAAATTGTGCGATGACGGGGATGTGGACTTATTCTTTATCCCGGAGGTCTTTCGGCTTCCAGAATCCGATCAGGTCGCCCATGGTCTCCAGGGAGACCGATTCCCAATCCTCCACAGCGAGCATCAGGTAGCCTAGACTGCCCGTGGGCATCGATTCGATTTTGCCATCAATGATCTGCAGATAGGCTTCCAGGCCGGGATTATGCCCCACGATCAGCACCGATTCGATCTTTTCCTTGACCTCTTTCAGAGACGCCACGTAGTCCTGGGGTTCGCCCATATAGAGGGCGTCTGATGTCTTGATCTTACCTTGATAGCCGAGGCATTCGGCCAGGTATTCTGCGGTCTCTTTGGCGCGGACAGCTGAGGAGGAGATGATCAGGTCTGGAATGAGGTCATTCTTTTTCAGTTCCTTAGCGATCAGCTTGATATCCTTCAACCCGCGTTTTTTTAGCGGACGTTCATGGTCCGCCAGTTTATCATCTTTCCAACTGGATTTTGCGTGCCGCATCAGGAAAAGCGTTTTCATCCAACTAACTCCTTCAAGTATGCTTTCACAATTACCAGAAACATCATAACATAGAATAGTAAAGATTTTATTTGAACGTTGCGATTTTGACGGATTCTTAACCTAATTCTCAGATATAAACGCCGTGCGGATTTTCAGAGCTGGATCGTTTTGGGCTTTGCTAAATTGGGTTATAATACATCCAATTTCAAGCCGGGTGTATTTATGGCTGGTGGATGGCTCTATTTATGCTTAGGATGATCGCTCTGATGGCGTTTGTTGGCGGACGAATTCACTCGAGGAATATTTTGGATGCATATCTGCGGAATGCAGGTTGCTATCCGGTCTGGGAGTGCTAAGCGATGCAGCGCCATAATCAGAACTTCTCCTTCGTTGCGATTATCGCAACGCTGATGGGTTGCGCCTTTTTCTTTTCCCAGAAGACCAATCATCCTGATGACGCGGCATCCTCATCCGAGGGTGTGATCACCGCCTCGCCGGTGGACCCGGTGGTGGACCTGCCCGATTGCTCGACGGATGTGGACGATGCCGATTACGTGGATTGCCTGATTCGGGCTGTGGATGCTTCCCAGATGCTGTTGGATTCAAAGCTTGATGACATCCTGGCTCTGACGACGGATCCTGATCTGCGGATCAAATTTATGGAAAGCCAGATCAACTGGGAGGATTCGCGTGATGCGGATTGCGACCTCATTCAGGGCCTGGGAAAGGCCCCCGCTCAGGGCGGCGTTGATGAAAAGACCTGCCTGCGGGATGCCAACCTGGAACGGCTGGATTACCTGAACCTGATCTACTGTGATCTGAACCCTGACGCCGTCTGCCCAGAGGAAGACCTCCCTTAGGCGCTGGTTGAGAGGATAGCCCGTCTCAATCCGAGCCTGGATTGCTGCGTTGGCTGGGTCATCCAAGCCTTTTCTCGTTGGTTTGACGACCTTCTCTCATCCCGCTCCTCCTTTTAGGCAAACACTTATTTTGTTTTAATGCCTAGGCCTCCAAATTATTCCAACTTGGGAACATACTATGTTAAATTTAAAAGTATTCGAAGATTATTGATTCAACGACGCCAACGAGAATCTGGGAAATCCAGATAAGCAAAATAATAGAGGTGAACGAGACAATGTGTATTTTCTGTAGGATTGCATCTGGGGAATTACCGGCAAGTGTGGTTTATGAGGATGAAAGGACAATCGTCTTCCTGGATATCCAACCGATCAATCCCGGGCATGTGTTAGTGGTCCCGAAGACCCATGCGGAATCGCTGGCGGATCTTTCACCGGAAGACGCGGGGCAGATGATGAGGGTGGGGCAGATGATGGATCAGGCTTTGCGGCAGTCTCAGCTGCACTGTGAGGGCGTGAACCTCTTTCTGGCCGATGGGAAGGCTGCCGGGCAGGAGGTGGGCCATGTCCATCTGCATGTATTCCCGCGCTTTGAGGGGGATGATTTCAGCCTCAACCTGGAATCCTTCGATCGAAGCACTCCCGGCCGGGAGCAGTTGAATGAGACAGCCAAAAAGCTCAAGCAGGCGGTTGATTCCTTATAAGCCCGGAAATGGATAACCGACGATCCGTTATTGCGAAGATAGCCGGCTTTACGTGTAAGCTTTGGTGATGATTTATCAGGCCAGCGTTTTATTCTTGCGGCGGGCCAGAGAATAAATGACCACGCCGATGATCCCTGCCACACTGCCGGCCAGCGCGGCCCAAGCCCAGGTGGGCAGCTGCAGGAAGGGCTGCGGCAGGTTCGCCGGGGGAACTTTGGCAGCGGACCAGTCGATCCCGTAGGCCCGGGCAGCGGTGGTATCCACTCCGCTGAAATCCGCTCCCTTTACCTTGATCCCCGCCAGCCAGGCATTGGACAGGTTCGCGCCGGAGAAATCGACATCGGTATAGTCGCCGCCGACCAGACCTGCATTCCGCAGGTTGGCCCCAGCGAACACTGCCTCGCGGGCATCGGCGCCGACCAGAGCGGTATCACTCAGATCCGCCGAGCTGAAGTCGGCTTTGACCAGGTCGGCACTGAGCAGGACCGTATGCTGGATCACGGCCTGGTGCGCTTTGGTCCGGTAAAAATTGGGATTGACCAGCAAGCCATGGGAGAGATCGGTTCCGGTCAGATTGGTCTTGCGGAGGATGGCCCCGCTGGCGTTCAGATTCTGCAGCTCAAAGCCCTGCAGATCCGCACCGGAGAGGTCCCTTTTTTCACGGAGGGCTTTGCGCGCATCCTCGATGGTTTTGGGCTGGTAAACGTCAGACGCTTTTCTTTCAATTTTAAAT
Organism: Anaerolineaceae bacterium; assembly: GCA_011620555.1. Taxonomy (GTDB): domain Bacteria; phylum Chloroflexota; class Anaerolineae; order Anaerolineales; family Anaerolineaceae; genus Brevifilum. The sequence goes on from WOYY01000048.1 coordinate 2,916, forward strand.
TCGTTCGTCACTTTGGTCCCCTTTCTGGAGAATGGGAATTAACCGTCATTGATCCTTTGGGATTTGCCCATCCCGCTGATCACCTGGCGGAGTTTGGGCCGTCCGTAGTAATTCACCTGACCGAAACCGGAGATGGTGATGTCGAGGTTTTCCGCAACTCGGAGCGTAGCGTTGCCCTGGCCGGAGATGACAACTTTGGCGGATTGGCTATCCAGGTCCGGCGCCTGGTATTCGCCGGAGCCGGAGATGCTGATATCCTGTTTTTCAACCCTACCTTCTCCCTTAAATTCGCCCCGTCCGCTGATATTGACCTTCAGGTCATTGGCTTCGATCCGGCCAAAATCCAGGTCGCCAAATCCGGAGACATTGACTTTCAGGGAGTCAGATTTGATCGAGTCGCATTTCAGGTTGCATTTGCCGCTGAGGCTGAGCTTTTCCAGGGAGACAAAGGTCAGGTAGTAAGTCACTTTATAATTCGAGCTTGAGAAGATGGATGAGACGAGTTTGCCCAGTCTGGCGAACCCATCTTCTGCCAGACCGAGGTATAGTTTTCTGTCGCGGACTTCCGAGATCAGGTCATTCATCAATTCGTCGTCCGCTTCAATCGTCAGCGCTTCCTGCTCTCCCTGGGTCAGGTTAAGCGTGCCGAAGTCCTTGAAGTCAATTTCATCAAAACTTCCAATCGCCCGAGTTTCGGTTTTCATTGAATTCCCTTTCAAACAATCACAGAATTTCAATCTTCCGCTATTGATTATAGCATTAATTAAAGGAAATCCTTATAATGATTAGAAAAATCAATCGCAAAATCAATAATATTGAATATTGATTTGAAAAACATTGATTTTCTATTGTTTCTGGGTTTTGGCAACCCCTTCGCCGCTTTGCGGCAGGAAGATCACGCCCTTCCAGACGCTTTTGGCCCATTCCAGATCGTTGGGATCGTCCAGGTAGAACCCGACCTGGAGGCAGGAAGTGTCGCTGGCGGTGAAGGATACCAATGAAAGGCGGTCGATTTGGCCTTTGATTTTCTGGATCTGGGTATAGCCGAGGCCGACGATCTCGCCCTTGGTCGAGACCAGTTTCTCCAGGGCGTTTTCGGGGATCTTGCTCTGGATCTGGTTGAGCAGTTCCAGCTTGCCGATGCCTTCGGGCAGATGGAAAGCGACGATGATGATCGTGATCCCGGTTTTCCAGAAAACCAGTTTATTTTCCTCAACTCGTTTCTCAAACTCGTCGGGCAGGTCAATGAGCCATTCAGAGGTGACGCGTAATGCCATACGATCCTTTCACGCTTCGGCCAGGGGTGCTGGCCCGCAAGTGTTGTTTTGATATGTCCTTAATTATACCTGCCTGGGGCCATTCCCTGCCAGGCAGGTATCTCTAACCCACGCGAAAGCACATAGGCGGCAATCTGTTAAGGCCTCCTCCGAGAAGTTTAACGACGAAGCCTCCGAAACCTTGTGAAGGGTGGGAAAAAGGCTTAGCTCCTTCGAGTGGGTCAGCAATCCAACCGACGACTTCCGGGGAAGCTCCGGCTGGTGGATTTGATTTTGTCTTATAATGAAACCCATTGGAAAATTTGGATTTGACACGGACAAGGAGCATTGAATGTCAAAAACCCCTCCCCATTGGGACCTTTCAAATGTTTATGCCGGATTGGATTCGCCAGAACTCACCGCAGACATCGCCTGGGTCAGGGATGCCTCCGCAGCGCTGCAAAAGCTGTATGAAGATGAATTGAAGACGGTGACGCCTGAGGCGCCAGCTGAAGAGATCAACAGCGCGATCAGCACCGTTGTGGACCAGTTGAACGCGATCATCCTAAAGTTTGCCACGATTCGGGCCTATTTGCACTCTTACGTCACCACGGATTCCTATAATAAGGAGGCCCTGCGCCTGGCCTCAGAGTTTGATCAGGTGATGGTGGGCTTTAGAAATGTCAATGTCGTGCTTGAGGCCTGGATCGGTCAGTTCAAAGCGCGGCTGCCGGAAGTTTTGGCCTTGGGCAACAGCGCAGGGGAGCACGCCTTCCCGGTGACCGAGATCGCCGAACAGAGCCAATATCTGATGAGCGAGAAGGAAGAGATCCTGGCGGCGGAATTGGGCTTGGCGGGGGCCAGCGCCTGGGGCAAACTGCAGGGGACGGTCACCTCGCAGAAAAGCGTGGATTTTGACCTGGACGGCGAAATCCAATCCCTGCCGATGCCGGCGCTGATCAACCTGCATGCTCACCCGGATGAGAACGTGCGCCGCCGGGCCTATGAGACCGAGATGGCCGCCTGGAAAGAGGTTAAGGAGCCTCTGGCCGCCTGCATGAACGGGATCAAGGGCTGGGTGAACACCCTCAATGCCCATCGCGGCCGGGTGGACGCCCTGGCTGAACCGCTGGATCAGGCCCGGATCGACCGCGAGACGCTGGACGCGATGATGAGCGCGATGCAGGATTCTTTCCCAACCTTTGAGCGCTATTTCAAGGCCAAGGCCGCCCGCTTTGGTCAGGAAGCGCTGCCCTGGTGGAATCTCTTTGCGCCGGTGGGCAAATCGGAGATGACTTTCACCTTTGACGAGGCCCGGGAATTCATCCTGGAAAATTTCGGCAAGTTCTCCGCTGAGCTCCGGGATTTTGCCCAGGGCGCTTTTGAAAATAACTGGATTGATGCGGAACAGCGCTCCGGCAAACGCGGCGGCGCCTTCTGCATGAGCGTGCCGGCGGTGAAGGAATCCCGGATTTTGTGCAATTTTGACGGGACTTTGGACCAGGTGATAACCATCGCGCACGAACTGGGGCATGGCTATCATAATTTCAATATGTTCCAGGCCGATAAAACCATGCTGCAGCGCGAGACCCCGATGACCATGGCGGAGACGGCTTCGATCATGTGCGAAACAATCGTCTTCAACGCGATCCTCGAGAACGTCACGGACCCGGAGGAGGAACTGACCCTGCTGGAGACTGCTCTGATCGGCGATTCGCAGGTGATCGTGGATATCTATTCCCGCTTCCTCTTTGAGAAAGAGGTCTTCGAGCGGCGGGCGAAGGCGGAACTCAACTCGGATGAGCTTTGCGAGATCATGGATCGCGCCCAGGCCGCGACCTATGGCGCGGGGCTGGACCCGGCCTTCCGGCATCCTTATATGTGGACCTGGAAGCCGCATTATTATTCGGCGGGTCTGTCCTTTTATAACTTCCCCTATGCCTTCGGGATGCTGTTCGGGGTTGGGCTTTATGCGATCTACAAACAGCGCGGGGCAGCCTTCGTCCCGGATTATAAGAAGCTGCTCTCCAGCACCGGCGAAGCGCCGGCCGCGGAACTGGCCGCCCGGTTTGGGATTGACATCCGCTCCAAGCAGTTCTGGGCGGACAGCCTGGCCGTGATCGCCAAGCGGATTGACCGGTACTGCGAGTTGTAGAATACTGCGGGCGGTGAATGGGGGATGGTGAAAGGGCAAATAAAAAAAACAAAGAGACGTTGCGCTTTTGTGTGACGTCTCTTTGATTGATTTGGATAGCAGCTTTTCGGGTTTTGGTCAGAACGCTCTGAGGAAAAAAGGTTTCCCCTTATGCTTCCTTCAGATATCCCTCTTCATCCAGCCAGGACTGGATCTTTTCCTTGATCTGGTCTCGCACTTCGCGGAAGAAATCCAGTTTTTCCTCTTCCGAGCCTTCAAAGGCGGCCGGGTCCTGGAAGGGCCAGTGCATCCTCGTGCCCATGCCGGGGAAGTAGGGACAGCGCTCCTCGGCGTTGCTGCAGACGGTGATCAGATAGTCGAAATCGATCTTGCCGATGTATTCATCGAGCTGTTTAGAGCGGTGACCGCTCATGTCGATGCCCAGCTCTTCCATCACGGTGATGGTGTTGGGGTTTACGCCGTGCGGTTCCAGGCCGGCGCTGTAGACGGTGAACTGGTCGCCGCCCAGCTCGCGCAGCCAGGCTTCGGCCATCTGGCTCCGGCAGGAATTGCCGGTGCAGAGGAACAGGACTTTGATCGGATTGGTTTCGGACATGGGGATCTCCAGGGGGTACCATTAAATTTTACTGGGTTGAGTTTTTGCCATTGTATTTTAGCAAATCCAGGTGATGAGAATATTTCTAAATGGTTAGGGCTGAGTTAAGGCTGGGCCTATTCCAGCGTCAGCCGCATGCCATTTTGTTTGAGCCATTGACGGTTGGTCTGGTAGTCCGGCTTGAGCTGGGCGACCACCCGCCAGAAGTCTTTGCTGTGGTTGCGGACTTTGAGGTGCGCCAGTTCATGCACCACCACATACTCGATCACCTCGAGCGGGGCCATGCTGAGCCGGTAGGTGAAGTTGAGGTTGTTCCGGCCGGAGCAGCTGCCCCAGCGGGTGCGGGCGCTGGTGATCCGCACAGCATTGACCTTGAACCCATGCTGCCGGCTGTAGGAATCAATGAAGTTTTGGGTGATCTCGCGGGTTTCCTCGCGATACCAGGCGATAAAGACCTCTTTGGCCCGGCTTTGCGCCGCCCGGGAGAGCAGGAAGGCGCCGTCGAGGTCGAGCGGCGGCCTCTGGCGGCCGGTCAATTGGAGGGGGTATTGCTCGCCGAGGTACCAGAAGCGTTCACCGGGCGTGAAGGCCTTGGGCTTCAGGTCGCCAGAGCGGCTGGCCACTTTGGCCCGGCTTTTGGCGATCCAGTCGGCTTTGCGAGCCACCAGAGCATGGATCTGGGCGGCGGTGGCGGTATGGGGCGCACGCACAACCAGCCGGCCATCGGGGTGAATTTCCAGTCTGATGGAGCGGCGGTTGCTGCGGATGATCTGGTCGATTTTCATTGCGGTCTGCCATACCTCTCGTTATAATCAGATCCATTATACTGGGTGCGGAAAGTGAATGGTGAGTAGGTATTCGGCCATCAGGCACCCGATCATTGAAATCTCGGATAAGAGAGCAGGGATGAAATTGGCGAGCGGTTTTTTTAGGAAAAGGGGAACTACAGGTCGGAAGATGGATAAGCGGGTTCTGATGGGCCTGGTTCTTCTGCTCATCCTTTCCGCCTGCCAATCTTCGGCAGGTGAGGCGCTGCCTTTGGCTGAAGAAGCCTATGAACACCCCAGCGGAATCTTCACCATCCCAATCCCCGAAGGCTGGCGGATTTCCCAGGGCGAAACCGCGGATGTGGTCTGGCTGACGCCGCCGGTGGACGGGCCGGACCTCACGCTGGTGATGATCGCGGCTGAGCTGCCCAGCGGGACGGAAGAAGAGATGAACGCCGCGGCCCAGGACCTGCTGGAAGCCTATCTGAGGGAATACCTGCCTTATGAGGATTACGAGATCTACAACAGCGCCGAGGTGCGGGTGGCGCGCAACCCCGCGATGATCCTCGATTTTGCCCGCCCGCTGGGGGAGAGCTACCACGTGGGGCGGATGGAGATGATCTACCTTCCGGCGCACCTGATCTACCTGGCTGGGTTTGGCCCGCGGGCGGCTTGGGACGCCTTCCTGCCGACCTTCCGGCAGATGGTCGAGGGAATGAGTTTTTCCATCCAGCCGCTGATGGAAGGGGCGGAATGAATCCCGGGTGGATGTATAATCAAGCCAATATGGAGATTTTCCTACGCATCGCCAGCTATCTTTTTGATTGGGATTGGGCCGGATGCTGACCTCTGAGCAGCTCTGGCCGGAGATCCGCAGCCTGCACGGGCGGGAACTGCGCACGCTGGTCTACGGGCACCCCTTTGAGGTGGCCGTGCCGGACGAGGGCGGGGTGGTGCTTTCGCCGGTGGTCAGCGGGAAGCCGCGCTGCATCCCGCGGGATACGCTGGAAGAGGCCTTCCAGGCGCTCTACGAGCGGCGGGAGCTGACCGGGCTGGAGATCGCCGAGGAATTCTCGTCCTTCAATGCGCCCTATGTGGCCGCCCTGCTGGCGGCGCTGCCGGACGTGGCCGTCTGCAAGGCGCCGGTGCGTTTGATGTTTATGGGGAATCAGTTGTTTTATTTGTAAATTCTCTCCTCCGAATGCGGGGGAGTTTTTATTTATGTCGATATAATTTTGGATAGGCAAAACACACCTTCCCAGACCCACTATCCCCGTCAGTTCTGGCTGATCTTCGCGGGGATGATCCTTTCCACCCTGGGACTGATCATTTCTTAACCTCTCTCCTCTTGACAAAAGGCCCTCTTATTCCTTAAAATTAGAACAAAAGTTCTATTTATAGAACGGTCTGGGTGGCATTGGCGGCAAAGGGAATGGCATGAGGAGGTTGCCAGCATGGCAAGAGTTTTGATCTTTAAGGAGCCGGACGCGTTCGGCGTGCTGGAAGTGGATGCGCCGCCAGAGCGGATCGTCCGGGCTGTCAATCAGGGCCGCTGGGAGGCCTACCTGCCGGGGGAAAGCGGTCCGCTCTTTGCCCGCCAACAGGGGAGCATCGTCGTGGTGACCCACAGCGCGCCTCCGCCGCCGGCTTCCCTGCCCAGGCTCAGCCCGCGGGAGCAGGAGGTGCTGGTGCTGCTGGGGGAGGGGCTGACCACCGCACAAATCGCCAACCAGCTGGGACTGAGCGCCCGCACGGTCCGGGGCTATGTGGCAAAGATGAAAACCCGGCTGGAGGCGCAGAACATCCAGCAGCTGGTGGCGCGGGCGGTGGCGCTGGGCCTATTCCGGCCAGAGTTGTGAGCGTTAATGCAAAAGAGGCTGCTCCCTTACTTTTTGGGGCAGCCTCCTTTGTTTAATGGACCGTTAGGGAAGAATTACTCTTCGATGAAAATTGCTTCTTCGGGGCATTCTTCGACGGACTGCTGGACGGCGTCTTCATATTCCTCTGGAACGGGGTTAACTAAAACTTCGGCAAAAGGTTCATTGGCCAGGCTGAAAACCTCAGGGGCCAGACCTTCACAAATGCCACAACCCAGGCACAGATCTTCATCAACGATAACCTTCATCAAACATCCTCCTAAAATAATTTTCTTGTTAAGTCGTACGAGTGATTATACTCCAGATGGAGAAAATCACCTCTTTGAGGGAACTTATCCAAGTGATTAGCGAACGAAATTATACCATAAGGCCCTTTTTCGGTGTGGCTGCGGAAGGAAGGGGGAGGATTATAATGATTACATGATGACAAAGATCTCCCCTGAATTAGCTTTGCTGGAAAGTCTGGCGCGGATCAACGCTGAGATCGGTTCTGCCTTGGGCATCCGCCTGACCGAGCAGGATTTTGCGGATGGCCGGGATGAACTGCTGCACATCTATTGTCATGAAGCCTGCCACGCGGCCCTGGCGCATTCTGTCCCCTGGCTGGCGGACCTGTCTGAAGAGGAGCATACGCTGGTGGAGGAGACCCTGGTGCGGCTCCTGGAAAAGGAGTTTGCCCCGTCATTGGGGCTTTACCTGCCCAGCGATGAGGCCTTCCTGGTGGAGCTTTCGATGGATCCGGTGGGCCTAAAGCGGGAGACCTTCCGGCAGTTAGAGGAGGTTTGGGCTGCCGTTTTCTGGCCTCGGCGGGACCTGGCGGGCATGGCCGTTCACGCGCTGCTGACCCTGCGGCATGGGGATTTGGTCTATCACATTCTGCCCAGAGCGGACTGGCAGGCGGCGCAAAAGGAGGGCATTTATCGCCCGGCGAGTTTGGAAAACGGGGGTTTCATCCACTTTTCCCGTGGGGAGCAGGTGCTGTCGGTGGCGCGGAATTTCTATCGGGATCAGACGGACCTGTTGCTCCTGACGATTGCGGCGGACAGGGTGGGTGGCGAGATCCGCTATGAGGACCTGCTGGGCGAGGGGAAGCTCTTCCCGCACCTCTATGGCCCGCTGGATCTCCGCGCGGTGGTGGCGGTGGATGAATTTGGCAGGGACGATGCGGGGACGTTCCAACTGCCGCAGGAACCACCCAGCGAGGGGTAATGATGACAACCTTGATCGAATTACCCTATAACCTGCCGGGCAGAATCTACCGCAGCCCGATGCCCTTCAGCCGGTTTTATGACCCGGATTGGCGGGTGCTGCCCGCATACCGCCGGGCGGGGGTTCAGGGCGTGGTCGTGCTGACGCCCTGGGAGGAGGTCAGACTAAAGGCGGGGGTGGACTTGCAGGCTGTGTACGCCGAGGCGGGGATGAGCGTGATTTACCTTCCCACGCCGGATTTTGGCACGCCGGTGGTGAGCGCCTTCCGCCAGGCGCTGGATGAGGCCTTGCAGGCTGCCCGCGAGGGGCAGAACCTGGCGATCCATTGCCATGCCGGGCTGGGCCGGACAGGGATCTTTGCGGCTTGTTTGGCCAGGCTCGTTTTTAATTTGGATGGCCGCGAGGCTTTTGCTTGGGTGCGCCAATCCATCTCCGGCGCGGTGGAGAGCCCGGAGCAGTTGGCCTTTATCGAAGCCTTTCAGGTTTGAGCCTCATCTTCTTCAGGGGGATTAAAAGGCGTGACGGCCAGCATCCCGGAAGGCCCGATCAGCCAGGCCAGGTCTTCGTCCATTTCAGCAAACTGGAGCTGCTCCGGCGAGCCAGTCAGTTCGAAGGTGTCGCCGGCGACCACGTCCACGTCGTTTTCGTATAGGTAGTAAAAGATATTGGTGAACCGGTTAATGGTCTCTTCTTCCTCGGCCGGGTCTCTGACCAGGCCGGCGAGGTCGGGCACATCGAAGATGTGATGTCCTTTGGTCATCAGCCAGTATTGGTCCGGGTCAAGGTAGAACTTGACATAGCCTACCCAGAGGATGAAGGGGAATTCATCCCGGTAGGTCGCCAGCCGATCCGGGCTGAGGAAATCCGCTGGAGGATGGGCCGTCCAGGCGGCTTCGTTGACGATCCCCAGCAGGTTTTCATTTTCCAGGGCGAAGGCCAGCTGGTAGAGCGCGAGCATCTTTTCCACCGGGTCGGGGTGGCTGCCGGCATAGATCAGGCTGAGATGCGAGCGGTGCTGGCGCATGGCGGCCTTGATCTGCGGCTGCCAGGGCGAGACGTGCACGGTCCGGTCCAACACTTCCCCCGGCAGAGGGTTGGAGAGGCCAGCGACTTGGATAACATGCTGGCCAAATTGGATCTCGCCCAGAAAGCGGTCCGGGTTATCGATCGAGCGCCTGACCGCCACCTGGTCGGGCGAGTCCACAGCGCCGCTGATCACGAAGTTATCCGCCAGATCGCTGTCCCTGGGCAGGAATAGGCTGGCTGGCGCGTAGACCAGGTGGATGGCGGGGCTGAAAGGGTCCAATGAGAATGCTTCCGGCATGGTTTTTTCCTTTATCTCTTGAATTATCCTAATTATGCCAGAAGTGTTCCTAAAACGGCAATGGATTCAAAAAATGAGCTGTTTTTCCAATAAAGTCGCAGGTGGTAAAATTAGGCAAGGATCAATCCAGAAAGGTTTGTTTTAATTATGCTTCTTCAAATTCAGTTCGTACCCAAAAGGGAGGATTATATCGCGGCGTCCCGCCTGCTGGCGGTCAAAACCCCGCTTTTCCTCGTGCTGGCGGTTGTCACGATTGTGATTGTCGTCGGATCGCTGGTGGGCCTGGTTTTTCAGCTTTTCACGGACCCGCTCTGGCAGAATGTTGCTCTGGTCTCTCTGGTGATCGGCGCGTTTTACATGGTGTATTATGCCTTCCTGATCCCGGCCCAGCTCAGCAGGACGATCAAGAAGAATGAAACCTTGCAGCTGGAGCGCAAGTTGACCTTCAGCGAGACGGCAGTTGATCTGATGGTGGGCAAGCAGAACTCTCGGATGCCCTGGGAGCATTTCAAGCATGTGTTGGCCGGCAACAAGCTTTATGTGCTGGTCTATGAGGAAGAGAAGAAGGTTTACCCCTTCCTGCCCAAGAGCGCCTTTGCAGACTCGGCTGAGGAAACGGTTTTTTTGGACCTGCTCAAAGAGCACAACATCCCTTTAAAATAAACTGACCTGAACAGGTTATTAATATTCGGGCCCTGGAATTGGGCCTGCAATGGAATTTACTTGAGGAGCGCGGATTATGTTTGGAACGGTTATGGCATCTATTGGCATCGGCCTGGGCGTCCTGGTGGTCTTCCTGGCTGCTTTCGTCATCTTGAAAACGTTGCTCTATTCCCCGCCGCAGAAAAAAGCGGACAAGAAGGAATTCGTGGACGTTGATGGGCAGAATGTGGCGGAGCGGCTGGGCCTGGCCGTCCAGCAGAGGACGATCTCCTACCATGAGCCGGAAAAGATGGACGGGAACGCCTTTCTCGGCCTGCACCGTCTGTTCCAGACCCTTTATCCCCAGGTCCATGCCAAGCTGACGCGCGAGATCATCAATGATTACAGCCTGCTTTTCACCTGGGAAGGCAAGGACCCCAGCCTGAAACCGATCATGCTCACCTCGCATTTGGACGTTGTCCCGGCGGATGAAAGCCCGGAGGGCGGCTGGACCCATCCGCCATTTTCCGGCGTGGTCGCCGATGGCTATGTCTGGGGCCGGGGGACGCTGGATATCAAATCCGGGGTGATCGGCATTCTGGAAGCGGTGGAATATCTGCTCAAGCAGGGCTTCCAGCCGGAACGCACGGTGTATCTCGGCTTTGGCCATGACGAGGAAATTGGCGGCGAACGCGGCGCGAAAGCGATCGCTGAACTCTTGAATTCCCGCGGCGTGCAGCTGGGCAGCCTGCTGGATGAGGGCGGCAGCGTGATTGATGGCTTCCTGCCCGGTGTGGACCGGCAGGTGGGCGTGATTGGCATCAGCGAAAAAGGCTATATCAGCCTCAAGTTCACGGTTGAGATGGACGGCGGTCATTCATCAATGCCTGCGCAGGAGACCGCGATCGGCGTGCTCTCCCGGGCGATCGCCAGCCTGGAACTCAACCCGATGCCGCCTCATTTGGAAGTTATTGAATTCCTGATGAGCTACCTCGGCTCTGCCCTGCCTTTCACTCAGCGCCTGTTGTTTGCCAATACCTGGCTGTTTGGCGGCCTGCTCAAGAAGAAGCTGGCGGAAGCCAATCTGCTCAACGCGGCCATCCGCACCACCACCGCCCCGACGATCTTTAACGCCGGAATGAAGGACAACATACTACCCGCCAAAGCGGAGGCTGTGGTCAATTTCCGGATCCTCCCGGGGGATGACCTCCGCACGGTTTATGAGATGGTGCTGGAACGGATCAATGACGAGCGGGTGAAGGTGACTCCCTACCAGGGCGAGACTCTCGAAGGAGAATCTGGCTGGGACCCCTCGCCGGTGGCCGATACCGATTCCGCTTATTACCTGCGGCTGGCCCGGCTGACCAAGGAGGCCTTTCCGGATGCGCTGGTTGCGCCCTATCTGGTGCTTGGCGGGACGGATGCCCGGCATTATGGCCTTGTGACCCCCAATGCCCTGCGTTTCACCCCGATCCTGATGACCAAGGAAGGCTTGGCCAGTGTGCACGGCGTCAATGAAAAGCTGTCGCTCAAGGAATGCTCCCGGATGGTGGGGTTCTACATTGCCTATATCCAGGAAATTGCCAACCTGCCCGGTGATTTGGATCTGGAGCCGGAACCCGAGGTTGAAGAGATTGAGGAAGAATTGATCGCCGTGGGCCCCGAACAGGAGCCTGTTGCGGCGATGGGGGAGGCGCAGTTGGAAGAACTGGACGAAGCCCTCGAGGATACGGAAGAGGGATCCGCGGAAGGATAGCCCAGCAATTTGAGCATTGATTAAAAATTGAAGCGACACCATTCAAAACGGTGTCGTTTTTTTTACCCAGGAGGGCCACGGTCAGCGGCTGAAGACTGGGATGAAGTTCGTGTAAATGGCTTTGGGCAGGGGGACTCCCAAATGGAAATCCCGGTAGGCGAGGTAGGCGGCCTGCACGCCGACTGCATCCGGCGCGGACCCGCCCCAAAGCGAACCGGCGTTTTGGAAGTAGTCAAAGAGCAGGGTGATGGAATCGTTGGCGGGCGTGACGGAGACGCCATCGAGCGTGGTTTTGGCGCTGCCGGTGGACCAGCCCCGCGGCGTGGTCCCTGTGCTTTTGAGCGCGCTCAGGGCCGCTCCCAACTGGCTGGCCGCGCTGCTGATCTGCTCGCGGGCGGTTGAGCTGGGCTGGCCCATCAGGCTGGCCAGGGCCGGGCCATCCGGGCAGGCGCTGAGCGCGCCCTGCTGGGCTTCCATGACCGCCAGCAGCAGCTCGGGGCTGATCTGGTTGGCCGTGGCCGCCTGTTGGAGCAGGCTGGGGATGTCAATCGCCGCGCCATTGGAATCCTGAATCGGGTTTGCCAGGCAGGAACGGTTGCTGATCAGACTGTTGCGGATTTCTTCCGAGGTGGCGTTGATCTCATCCTCGGCCCAGGCCGCGGGGATAAACGCGGTGTCGTGGAATTCGACCCCGGCCTGGCCCACGAGGGTGAAGCGGGCCGCGCTGGCGGAGACCGTCCTGCTGAGGTAGGTTTCGCCGGTGACATCGCTGAGGGTCAGCGTGACATCCGTGTCCGAGTTGAAATGGAAGGTGCCCAGGCTGACCCATTGATCGCTGAAAACCGCCTGGTTGATCACCACTCTGCGGGCGCCGTTGGCGTCGTGGAGGGTGTAGGCGGCGTAGTTGGTGTCCCATTCGACCGTCTGAGTGGGGCAGGACCAGCTGATGGCGCCATGGGCGGGGATGAAAACTTCCACTTGATATTCGCCGCTGTTGGGCAGCACCGGGTCCCAGACGGCCAGGTTTTCACTTTGCGTCGCGTCGGTTGCGTTCAAGGTCAGATACGCCGGAACCGCGCGGGAATTGGTGTAACGGTACCAGCCCGAATCGCACATGCCGGCATAAGCGGGGGTCAGGGCCGGCGTCTCGAGGGTGACGGGGGCCGGGTCGCAGTCCGCGCCCAGGAATGCACAGATGCCGGTTGAGATCGCATCGGCGGCGTGCTGCTTGAAGGCATCCGTGTGGAGCAGGGCGTTGTCCTGGGCGTTGTCCATGAAGGCCAGTTCGACCAATGCGGCGGGCATCTGGGCATAGTTGATCTCGCCGTAGGCATCGTTTGAAATCTTGATTCCCCGGTTGGTCCAGGCGCCATAGGCGCTGTTCATGGTGGCGATAATCTGGTTGTGGACGGCGGTGGCGAGGGCCTGGGAACCGGGATCGTTGTCGTGGTCCCAATAAGTCTCGGTGCCGCGCAGGGTGCCGTCCCAGCCGTTGTTGTGCAGGCTGATCAGCACGTCCGCATCATAGTAATTGGCCATGTAGGGCCGGGTGCGGATGTCGCTGTTGTAGTTGGTGTTGCTCCCATTCCAGACCGAGGAGGGCAGGCCCAGGTAGATCGCATATTGGCGGGCGTCCTCGTGCCAGGCGGGGTAACCGGTCACGCCGATCCGGGCGTTGATGTCCATCTCGCGGGTGTCGATCACGGTTGCGCCCTGGCTTTCCAACTCGGCTTTGACCAGCTGAATGATCTCGGAATTGGTGGTGTCTTCCCAGATCCCCCAGAATTCTGCCCGCTGATACATCCACATGCTGTAGGTCTCGTTCCAATACAACCCGTGGCCGGCGCTGAGGGCGATCCTGTAGCCAGCCAGAGGTCCGCCTGCCGGAACGTCCCTGTCGAGCGGCCATTCGGCGGTCTCGCTGAATTCCGGCACAGGGAGACCCCAGTCCTCCAACGGGAGGCCCTCGACTTTGAAGGTGACCATGAAGCGCAGGTTGATCTGGAAGGCTGCGTCCAGTTCGGCCTGGAGTCCGCTGAAGAGGGCTTCGTCGTAAACGCCGCCGGGCAGCACCTCCTGGCTGAGGTCGATCACCAGCGCCTCGCCGGCATATTCCACCGAAAGGACCCGCCCGCCGGGATCAGCGATCTGGGGCAGGGTGTTGAGGAAGTCCGCAATCTCGCTTTCGGAGGGCGGCGAGGACTGCGCTCTGGCGGGGGTGAAAGGGATCAGGAAGGTCAGAGCCAGCAGGAGGGCCGTGAGGAAAAGAAGGTTTTTTTTCACAGGAAAACACCAATGTTGATACGGGTAAGTAGCTCCATTCTACTGGATCGGCGTCGAAATTTGGGTTCCAAAGGGCGGTTGTAACGAACTTCTTAGCTGTTTTTAATCGCAGAGGCAGAACAAAGACTTTTTTCGCGCACGAAGGATTAAATGCCGTCTATTTTGCCGCTTCCGGCATCAAAAAGGGAGTTTCTGCCGCTTTTAACGGGTTGTAAAGCTGTCATTGTGATGTTAAAGTTAGAACAAGTTAGAACGATTGTTCTAATTAGGGTTGGCCGGGTGACGAAAGCCCTGACCTGAAACTTCCTTTGCTGCGCTTTGCGACTCACCCGGCGACCCTCTTTCCTTTATCGATCCAAACGGGAGGTGGCATTCTGATGATGGCCAAGAAGGCAGCCGGCATCGAAGCGGGCTATTACGTTGAACATTTCACCAAGGCTGAGCTGGCCGATCTGGACCAGGCGCTGGGGCAATCGCTTCAGGGGGAGATCGGCATGCTGCGGGTGGTGATGCGCCGTCTCTTTGAGCGGGCGGCGAGCGAAGCTGAGGACCTGGACCGCCTGACGGATGTACTCCGGGTTTTGGGCCTGAGCGTGACCCGCCTGGCAAAAGTGATCCAAACCGAACACAGCCTGCAGGACCGGCGCGCCGATGAACTGGGCGAATCGCTGACCCGGGCGATGGCCGCTGTGCTGGAAGAGATGGGCAGCGCTGGGCTGAACGGGCAGGGAGAGGGAACGGCGGATGGACGCTAAGGACTCAGCCCTGCTCACCGAACAGTTCCGCCACGCCAATGCCCTGCTGCAGGCTCGGGTCAACGCGCTGGAGGCGCGGCTGGCCCACCAGCAGGCACTGAACAACCAGCGGCTGGCCGCCTTGGAAGAGGAGAGCCGCGACCACGAGACCCGCATCCGGGCGGCGACGGAGGGTGTGACTCAGTTCAAGCTGGTCTCGGCGCTCTCCAGCGGGGGTTCGGGGCTGATGTCGCTGGTGGCGATCCTGCGGGCATTTCTGGGGGGCTAGCGTGACCAATCTGGAGGAACTTCTCAAGAAATTGCTGCGGGATATCGTCCTCTTTGGGCGCTATGCCAGCGGTCTCAAGCTGCACCGCTATCAGGAAGAGGCCGCTCGGGCGATTGTCAATTCGGTTCTGCATCACAAGGGACTCAGTTTCGTGGTGATCTTCCCCAGGCAATCCGGGAAAAACGAACTCCAGGCCCAGGTCCAGGCATACCTGTTGACCCTGCTTTCCGGAGAGCGGAATGAGATCGTGCAGATCTCGCCGACCTGGAAGCCGCAGACTGAAAACGCGATGCGGCGGCTGGAAGAAGTGCTCAGCGCAAACCTCATCGTGCGGGACCGCTGGGAGAAGCGCTTTGGCCATATCTATCAGGTCGGCCGGGCGCGGGTGGTGTTCCTTTCGGGGTCGCCCACGGCCAATATTGTCGGTGCGACGGCTTCGGCGCTGCTCTCGGTGGACGAGGCCCAGGATATCCAGATTGACAAATTTGATAAGGAGATCGCCCCGATGGCAGCCAGCACCAACGCCACAACCGTCTTTTGGGGCACAGCCTGGACCAGCCGGACCCTGCTGGCCCGGGAACTCCGGGCGGCCAAGGCCGCGGAAGCGCGGGATGGCGTCCGGCGGGTGTTTCACCTTTCAGCGGACCAGGTGATCGCCGAGGTTCCGGCCTATGGACGGCACGTCCAGCAGCAGATCGAGCGGCTGGGCCGGAACCACCCGCTGGTGCGGACCCAATATTACGGCGAAGAGATTGACGCCGAGGGCGGTCTTTTTACCCCGGAGCGTCAGGGACTGATGCAGGGTGTTCACCCGCCGCAGGCGCGGCCGCGGGCTGGTGAGACCTATGCCCTGCTGCTGGACGTGGCGGGCGCGGATGAGGCTGGGCAGGACCTGGCCGGGGGGAAGCTGGCGAACCCCGGGCGGGATGCCACCGCTCTGACGATCGTCGCCGTAACGCCGGGGCGGGCGGATGGGGTTTCGGGCAGCCTGCCGACCTACCGGGTGGTGCACCGGCGTTTGTGGGTGGGCGTTTCGCACACGGCGCTTTTCAGCCAGATCAGGGCTTTGGCGGAGACCTGGCAGGCGGCGCGGCTGGTGGTGGATGCCACCGGGGTGGGGGCGGGATTGGCCGCCTTCCTGGATAAGGCCCTGCCGGGGAGGGTCAGGGCTTTTATCTTTTCAGCCAAGACCAAATCCGAATTGGGCTGGGGCTTTTTGGCGGCGATCGATTCGGGCCGCTTCCGGGATTATGCCTGCCCGGAGGGGGACCCTGGCGAGCAGGCCCGGCTGGCAGCGCTCTTTTGCCGGGAGGCGTCCTTTTGCCAATATACCGTCCTGCCCGGGCCAGATAAGCGCCTGAAATGGGGCGTGCCGGATGGCACCCGCGATCCGGCCAGCGGCGAGCTGGTGCACGATGACCTGCTGATCAGCGCCAGCCTCTGCGCCGTGTTGGATGAGGCCACCTGGCAGACTCACCTGCCCGGCCTGATCATCCCCGGGCGGGACCCCATGCAGGAGATTGACAGGGGTAAATGGTAATTCATCGTTTGGCGTCAAGAGAACTGGAGATTGGATAATGGTGAACGAAAACTTTGCATTTGGGGTTGATCTATCCCGCTATAACACCTCACCGGATGGCAAGGTCCAGGTCGATTTTGACCGGATCGCCGCCCACCAGCCAAAGGTGGCTTTCATTGCGATGCGGGCGGGGATCTCCTGGGGCTACGAGGATCCCTGGTTCAGCCGATATTTTGCCGAGGCGGGGCGGATTGGGCGGGCGCGGCTGGCCTACCATGTGCTCTACCCCGGCGAATCAGCCCAGGCCCAGATGGATAACTTCTGCCGCATTCTGGGGAATGCGGATCTGGCCCGGACGCCCCTGGCGCTGGACCTGGAACTGGACCACGGTTATTCGCCGGCGCGGATCACCGCGACCACGGCTGAAGCCTGCCGCATCCTCCGGGAGCGGACCGGGCGGACCCCGATCCTCTATTCCCGGGCGGGCTGGGTGGATCAGTACCTGCGGGTGGCGGAGCTTCCGCCCGTTCACTGGTGGCTGGCGCAGTACCGCTGGACCAGGCCCTACCCGCTCACCACGCCGGAACAGGCCTGCCCGCCCGCGCTGCCCAGGGGCGTCTCGGACTGGCTGATCCATCAGACGGCCGCCCGCGGCGCTTCGATCGGGGCGGACGCGGCGCACTACATGGATTACAACCGCTGGCATGGGTCGGAGGCCGATCTGGCCGCATTCATCGGCGAGACGCCGGAGACCGTGTTCTGCCCGCTGGACCAGCAGGTCTGCCCGGTGCATTCAAGGATTTGAAATTAGGTTTTGAAAGGAGGCAAGAGATGTCATTGACAGAACGCTGGCTGGGACGCTGGTTCCAGCCCCTGGTGGAGAGAACCGTGCGGGAAAGGCTGGCCGTAATCGAAAACGACAACAGCTTTTTGGTGGGCGCGCGGCGTTTGGACGAATCGCCCCGGGACAGGCTGGACCCGGACCGAGAATCTGTGCTGGAGGCCTGCCTGACGGCCTGGCGCGGCGATCCCCTGGCCCGGCGGCTGGTGGAACTGACCAGCGAATATGTGGTGGGCGGCGGGGTGGACCTGGAATGCGACCATGCCCTCTCGCAGGACTTCCTGCGGGCTTTCTGGGGGCACCCGCTCAACCGGATGCCCATCCGAATGGTGGAGCTTTGCGACGAGCTGACCCGCTCGGGCAACCTCTTCCTGCTGATCTCCACCGACCGGGCGGGGATGTCCTACCTGCGGGTGGTTCCGGCGGCGGATATCGACCGGATCGAGTCGGCCGAGAACGACATCGAGCAGGAACTGGCCTTTGTGGATAAGGACGGCCAGGTCTATGCCGCTTACGATGCCGCGGGCGACGGCCTGGGCGCGGAAGAGGACTTTTCGCCCGTGATGCTGCATTACGCGGTCAACCGCCCGGCCGGCGCGCAGTGGGGGGAATCGGATCTGGCGCCGCTCTTGGTCTGGCTGCGGCGGTATGCGGCCTGGCTGGAAGACCGGATGCGGCTGAACCGCTTCCGCAACGCCTTTATCTACCGGGTCAAAGCCGCGTTCACGTCCGAGGCCGCCCGGCG
>WOYY01000048.1:21007-46504 GCA_011620555.1 Anaerolineaceae bacterium
CCGGCGGGCCGACCCACCGCAAGTTTGAACAGCGGCAGCGTTTCTTCCTCTGGCTGCTCAGGGACCTTTTGACGGTGGTGCTGCAGCGCCGGGCTTTGGTGGATGGGCGGGTGGACCCAAAAGCGGCGGTCGCCGTGCACGGCGCGGATATCTCCGCCCGGGACAACGTCGCTCTGGCCCAGTCCGGCGAGCTGATCGGCGGGCTGTTTGAAAATCTTTACCAGGCCGGGTTGATTGACGCCCGGGAATACCTGCGGGTGGTTTACCGATTTGTGGGGGAGGAGGCGGACCTGGATGCGCTCCTGGCGCGGGCCGGTTTGCTGGAGGCCCCCGGAAAGGAGCGTGACAATGAGTGAGCGGGGGAAGGGAAAGGAGGAAATCCGCCTGACGCTGGCCGCCAGCGCCAAACCGATCTCGCCCGGGGTCTTTGAAGTGCTGGCGATCACGGCCGGGGAGGGCAATGGCTGGGTCTTTCCGGCGGCGGTGCTGCAGGCCAGTCTGCCGCTTTGGGAGGGCGCAACCTGCTTCATTGACCACAACCGGCAGGCCCGGTCGGTGCGGGATATTGGCGGGGTGCTGCAGGGCGCGGTTTGGGATGAGGCCGTGCAGGGTGTCCGCGCGACCTTACGGGCCTTTGGCCCCGGCGGGCCGGTGCTGGCCGCCCTGGGGGAGGAAATCCTGACCGGCGGCGAGGAGGCCGGGGGTGGCAGGGTCGGGTTTTCAGCCGATGTGCTTTTTGCGGGGCGGAACCGCCGGGTGGAGAAGATCCTCAAAGTTTTCTCCGTGGACCTGGTCTATGACCCGGCGCGGGGCGGCGCATTCCTGCGCCAGCTGAATCAATTGGACAATTATCAACAAAATGGAGGCACTCAAATGAACGAGCAAGTGAAGGACCCTTTGGCCGGGCAGGCCAGCGGGCAACAAAGCGGGACGGCCCAGTCGGACATCCAGGCCGCGCGGGCCCAGATGTGCGGCTATCTGCTGGATTCGGCGCTGACGGCGGCCAGGCTGCCCAAGCCGGTCGCGGACCAGGTGCGCAAGCAGTTTGACGGGCAGATCTTTGAAAGCGAGGTCTTAAATCAGGCTATCGAGGATGCCCGCCAGATGGTGACGGAACTGACCGGCCCAGCGGCGGTCGCCGGACCCGGCCGGATCAGCGGGATGGTCACTTCGGAGGAACGGCTGCAAATGGCCGTGGATGACCTTTTCGGGGTGCCGCGGGCAGCCAACCAGCAGAACATCACCGTTGCCCGGCTTTCGGGCATCCGGGAACTTTATCTTTCCCTGACCGGCGATGTGGACCTGCATGGGGGCTATTACCCCAACCGCGCGCAACTGGCGACCACCTATGATTTCACCGGCCTGGTGAAGAACGCCTTGAACAAACTGGTGGTCAACACCTGGGAAGCCCTGGGCCGGGCGGGCTACAACTGGTGGCAGCAGATCGCCACCACCGAACACTTTAACACGCTCAATGACATCACCGGCACGCTGATCGGGACGGTGGGCGACCTGCCGATCTTGAGCGAAGGGGGCACCTATACCAAATTGTCGGTGGGGGATTCGCCCGAGACGGCCAGCTTTGTCAAATATGGCGGGTATATCCCGCTTACCCTGGAGCTGATCGACCGGGACGAGACCCGCAAGCTGAAGGCCTATGCCCGGGAACTGGCATCGGCCGGGCTGCGCAAGATTTCCAAGCTGGTGAGCCAGATTTTCACGGATAATGCCGGGGTTGGGCCGACCATGGCGGACACCGGCGCCCTGTTCAATGCGACCGCCGTGACCACCGCCGGGGGCCACGCCAACCTCCGCACCGGCGGACTGACCGCGGATGAATGGGATGCGGTCTGCGCGGCCGTATACGACCAGCCGATGCTGGTGAAGAATGAGCCGGGCTTCTATGGCACCGGGCCGAAGATGGCGGTCAACCCAAAGTACCTGCTGGTGGCCCGCGGGAACCAGAAAACGGCGCACCAGATCCTGCAAGGTGAATTCGTGCGGGAGCAGGACCATGTCTATGACAACGTCCTCAAAGGCACCGGGGTGCCGCTGGTGGTGCCTGAATGGATCGACCCGGATAACTGGGCCGCGGCCTGCGACCCCGTGATCGCCCCGGCGGTCTTTGTTGGCGAGCGGTTTGGCATCCTGCCCGAGATCTATGTGGCGGGGGATGAGCTTTCGCCGGCGGTTTTCATGAATGACGAGCACCGCCTGAAGGTGCGGCATTACCTGGCCGTCTGGGTGAATGATTTCAGGCCGCTGCACAAGAACAACGTCGCCGCCTGACCCGGTGACCGGGCGCGCTTCTTTTTTTTCTCCTTTGAAGGGATCTGCCCTGCCAGCGGGGAGGGCAGATCCTCAAAAGACACGATGGATCAAGGAGGGTTCAGATGGAAAAGTTCAAACAATTGCTTGGCAGCCGCAAATTTTGGGCAGCGTTGATCGGCCTGGTTTTGGTGGTGATCAAGGCCTGGCGGCCGGACTTCCCCTTGGCGGAGGAACAGCTCACTTCGGTGGTCTATGTGCTGGTGGCCTATATCCTCGGCACGGGGATTGAAGACGGGCTGAGCCGGGCGGGATAGTCCCAAAAGCAGGCGGGCCGGTTCTCTCATCCTCTGGGTGAACCGGCCCTCAGAAAAGGAGGCGTGATGGCACGCAGGAAATCTATCGCAATTGATATAAGGTGGCTGCCCGTTTGGCGGGCGGCAAACCCCTGGATTGGCGCCAGCGGGAGGATGGCAGCCTGGTGGTGATCGGGCCGGCCGGGCGGAAATTGGTTTATTCCGCCGCCGAGGTCCGCAAGGCCGCCGGACAACTGCGCAGGGAGGAGGAAGCATGAATTTGACCGAGATCAGGACTGAGGTGAGCCTGCACCTGAACGACCCGTCCCAATTGATCTGGACGGAGACGCTGCTGGATGCCGCCATTCGGGCGGCATTGGAGGCGCTGGGGCGGGCGCTGGGCGGAGCGTTCGCTCTGGAAGGGCTGGATGGCGCGCTGGAGACCACGCTGGATGAAAGCCACCGGCAGGTGCTGGTGGCCGGGGCGGTGGCCCACGCGCTGGCGTTGCGGGTCAGCGGACGCTTTGAAGATGCCCGCGCCGGGGGAGACCTGCCGGACCGCAGGGCGGATTGGGCGGGCGTCCAAATGGCGCGGTTCGAGAAGCTCCTGGAGCTGGTCAGAGTGCAGTCCCACCAGACAGCTGAGACCGCGCCCTATGCCCCCTGGGACTGGGAGGAGGAGGAGGGATGAACCAAATTGCGATTGGACCTTATGCGGCGGGAGGGGATTGGCTGGTCCTGCATGGGGAGGGGATCGCCGCGCCTTTCAAGCGGGCGGATTACCAACCGGTCTTTTCCGTGGGGGAGGAAGCGGCCGAGGAAATTCATTTGAGCCTGGAAGGTGAGCCGGATCTGCTGGCCGCGGGGATCGGCGCGCTTGAGAATATCCGCCAGCAGAATTTGCTATACCAGCAGACCGGTTTTCCCGCGCCGCACTGCCTGCGCTTCCAGCTGACGCCGGGCGGGCCTTATTATTTCAGCCTGCTCAGAACTTTGGAACTGGCGGCGGGTCCCGAGTCCCCCGAGACCCGCCTGACCGGGTCGCTGCGACTGACGCTCCATTTCACCCGCCCGAACCACTACGACGGGGAGCCGGTGGAGCTGCCGTTGACGGGCCATAGCGTGACTAACGTGCTGGGCGGGGTGGACCTGGTCAATCACACCGATTTCCACAGTGGGCATGGCAACAGCGTGCTGATCCGACCGGAGGATTTCGCCACCGACCTGCCCGCGCCGCTGCGACTGGAACTGGTCAATACGATGGAGAGCGGTTTGCTGCATGATGTGCTGACCGGGATCTA
The DNA here is from genome assembly GCA_011620555.1 of Anaerolineaceae bacterium. Lineage (GTDB taxonomy): Bacteria > Chloroflexota > Anaerolineae > Anaerolineales > Anaerolineaceae > Brevifilum. The sequence continues at coordinate 24,873 of WOYY01000048.1, forward strand.
TCACCATCCCGAGAGTCCCCCGGAATCGCTGTTCTTTTATTACGGCGTGGATTTTTATGGCGGCTCCCTGCTGACCACGACCGAAGCCATTAACGGCGGCTTCACCCGGGTGTCCTGGTCCGAGACGGATTGGCAGCCTTTGGGCTACTGGTATCTCACCAGCGATGCGGTGGAGAAATTGGCTGGGCTGTGGTACCGGCCGATGCTGCGCTTTTTCAACCTCCCGGCTTATGCGGATTTGGACCTGCAGATCAAGGTTCAGGTGGGGACCAACGTGCTTTGGGAGGGCGAGGGCGCCTATGTGGACCCGGATTTCGGCTATGTCCTCTTTCCGCCGATCCAAATCCCGCCGAACCAGCTTTTGAATGAGGTCATCCCCCACCATGTGAACCTGGTGCTCTATGGCCTGCATGAGACCGCGGCGGCTTATACCCTTGATTTTGACTGCCTGACCCTCCTGCCTTTGGCGCCGGGGGCCAATTTTCTCGCATTTTATGACCTCAATCCGCAGGCCCGCCTGCTGGACGAGAACTTTCTCGGTCTGCAAGCGGCCCGGTTCACGGCGGGGGGTTCGGAAATTGTGGCCTATATCCGCCAGGGAGAGCCGCTGACGCTCTTCCCGGGGCATTATCACCGCCTGGTGATCGCCCTGACGGACCAGGATGATGCGATGGACCCGGACCGGACGGCGAACCTGCGGCTCTATTATCGCCCCCGGAAGCGGATGCTTTAAAAAGGTGGAACCGATGACATCCAATTTTTTGCCCGGCCAATTCACGACGGAGATCCTCCGGCGGGATTTTTCCCAGACGGTCCGCAACCGCACCCCGATCGAGCCGGAGTACCTCTCCTGGACGGCCTTTGGCGGGCCGGCAAGGGCGGAACTGGCGGCGGCGGGGCGGCCGGAACAACTGCTGGACCTGATCAATCTGCTGCGCTGCGGCGTGACCGTCCGGGACGGGCGGGCTGAGCCGGTCTGGTGGGGGTATATCGAAGAGGTTGTGGTGGAGCTGGAGGCTGTGGAGGTGCGGGTTTCGCTGGCGGACCTGGCCAACGAGGTCCGTGTGCAATACGATTACACCTCGCCGGATAACACCCGGGGCGACCGCAACCTGACCACAGCCGCTGTGGACCGCCGCTCGCAGGCCGAATTCGGGGCCAAGACCCGGCTGCTCCATCAGGCCAACATTGACGAACCGCATGCCCTCGCCCTGCGGGATACCTGGCTGGCGCAGCACGCCTGGCCGGTTTCCCGCCTGGGCCAAAGGCCGCAGCCCGGGCCGGACCGGGCCAGGCTGCTCTGTGCGGGCTGGTTCAAGACGCTGGATTGGCAGCCCTATGCCCAGTTGGAGGGTTTTTATGCCAATTACGGGCCGGGACCCGGCGCGTTCAGCTTTGGCAGGGAGGCCTCGGCGAAATATGCAGGCCAGTCCTTCCAGCCGCAGGCGGATTCCGCCCTGAAGTTTGCCAGCTTCATGCTGAGGAACGTCGGCGGCGCAACGCGAACACTCACCGCCAGGCTCCATACCGATGACGGCGGCCAGCCGGGGACGGTTTTGGCGACTAGTGACCCTTTCTCGCCGGTGGACCTGCCGGAGAGCGCGTATAGCTGGGCCAGGTTTATCTTTGCCGCCGCCTGCCCTCTCTCGGCCGGGAGCAGGTATTGGCTCACGCTGGACCCCAACGGCCTGAACGCCGGGCAGTATTTCATGCTTCGGCTGGATGAAAACATGAATTTTACGGGCGGGACCGGGCGGTATTACAACCAATCCGCCGGAACCTGGAATGCCTTTCCACCCGCCGACCAGCCGGATACCCTTTTCCGCTTTGTGTGCGTTTCTGACACCGCGGATCAGAGCCTGGCAATCGCCATTGCCGGCGGCCAATTCTTCACCCGAATCAGCGCTGAACCGACCGGGGTCGAAACTTCACCCTACCGAAACGCCGGCCTGACCTGCCTGGCAGAGATCAGGGGGCTGATGGAACTGGGCACCCAAAACCAGCGCCTGGTTTTGGCGGAGGTCTCGCCCCAGCGGCAGCTGCGGTTTTATGAACAGCCCCAGCCCAGCCAGCCCGATCTCTATCTGGCCAGCTCCAGCCGCTTTTTTACCCGGGAAGGCGTGCTGCTGCCCCCCTGGCAACCGCCGGTGGGCCGTTTTGCCCGCTTCTCCGGCACGAACAGGATCAGCCACCCCTGGGACAGGCAGCGGCTGCCGGCTTGCTTCATTGCCGGGGCGGAATATTGGCCGCAGACGGGGAAAAGCCGGGTTCGGGCGGTGGATGGAGAGCGGCTGCTGACCGAATGATTGCCAGGGAGATGCTCCAGAAAGGGCACCTTCCTGCGTTAAGGGCTAGACCCTTTTACCGACTTCCTAAAAATACGTTATCATTTATAGCGTTGAGATTGAACGAACCACCATCAGGAGCGGATGTTTTATGCCAGAAGGCACCTATTATTTTCCCGAAGGCTTCCTCTGGGGGACGGCGACCGCTGCCCACCAGGTGGAGGGACGCAACCCGAATAACACCTGGACCGCCTGGGAACAGGAGGAAGGCCGCATCATCAACGGGCAGACCTCCGGCCTGGCCTGTGACTGGTGGGGCGGCCGCTGGCGGGAGGATTTTGACCGGGCGCAGGCCACTTTTCAGAATGCCCACCGGCTCTCGATCGCCTGGAGCCGGATCCAGCCAACGCCTGACCGCTGGGAAGAGACCGCCCTGGACTATTACCGGGAAATGCTGATCGGCCTGCACTCCCGCAATATCGTGCCGATGGTGACCCTGCACCATTTCAGCGAGCCGCTCTGGGTGGCGGAGCTGGGCGGCTGGGAGAACCCGGACATCATCGACCTGTTTGCGGCCTTTGTGGAAAAAGCGGTGGAGGCCCTCAGCCCTTACTGCAAGCTCTGGGTGACAATCAACGAGCCGGATGTATTCGCGCTGAGCGCTTATGTGGAAGGGCTGTTCCCGCCCGGGAAAAAAGATCTGAAGGCGGCCTACCAGGTGATGAATCACATGGTGCGGGCGCACGCCAAGGCGTACGCCGTGATCCATGAGATCCAGCCGGAAGCGCAGGTCGGCCTGGCCTATCACTACCGCCATTTCCGCCCGGCCGGCTGGCTGCCGATGGACCGCTGGATGGCGGGTTTGTTCCATACGATTTTCAACAACCTTTTCCCGCGCACGCTGAAGGACGGGGTCTTCAATGCTGTGGTCAAAAAGGACAGGATCCCCGAGGCCATTGGCACCCAGGATTTTATCGGCCTGAACTATTACTCCAGCGATCTGATCCGGTTCAACCTTCTGGCAAAAAGCCGAATGTTTACGACCATGAGCTTTCCGAAGGATGCCCTGCTGAGCGAAAACGGCTTCATCGCCAGCCAGCCGGCCGGGATGGAAGCCTGCGTCCGCTGGGGAAGGCAGTTCGGCAAGCCGATCTATATCACCGAGAACGGCGTGGAAGATTCGACCGATGAGATGCGGCCGAGGTACATCCTCGAACACCTGCAGGCCCTTTGGCGGGCGATCAATGACAACGCCCCGGTGCTGGGTTATTTCCACTGGTCGCTGGTGGATAATTTCGAGTGGGAGCGGGGCTGGACCCAGCGCTTTGGCCTTTGGGGCCTGGACCTGGAGACGCAGAAACGAATCCGCCGCCCCAGCGTGGACCTCTACGCGGAGATCTGCCGGCTGAACGGGATCTCTTCGGAGATGGTGGAGAGGTATGCCCCGGCGGCACTGCCTGAGCTTTTCCCGCCGGCCTAAATCCTACCCTGGATTCACAAAAGTTCATCAAGACAATCCGCTCCGGGTTGTCTTTTTTTTGATTGTTTCGTCCATTTGCGGCCAGGATTCAGGTTCGCTTATTCTGCCGAATCAGGAACACTTAGCGGCCTTTAAGCTGTTTGTAATCTGAGATTAAGGTAGTCTATTTTGAGACTCTATAAAATGATAATGAAAGTGAAACGAATTCATCATAAATGTTATGAAATAACGAACATTACAGTAGTGTTTAGGTTCCATAATCATTTTCCAGGACGAAATAAGCTGAGGTGAATTTGTTGGATCGGCGAGAGGCCTTTATTCGTTCGCTGCCAAGCCTATTGTCGAGGAGAAATGTCGCTTTCTTAGGGTGTGCTTTATTGGGAGGAACAAATGGAGTATGTAGGGTCGGTAATGATCGTCGATGACGAGAACGCTTTCCAGAGCGCCTGGATGGAAGCGCTGGAAAAACAGGGCTATTTAATCGTGCAGGCGAAGTCGCTTGAGGAGGCGGAGAGCCTCCTGGATCAACAGGAATTTGGCCTGGCCCTGGTGAATTTGAAATCCAATGGGCATGTCCGGGGCTTGGACATGCTGGAGTGGATCAAGGAAAATTCGCCCACAACCGATGTGATTCTGATCACATCCTACGCCCATTTGGAATCCTCCATCAATGCCTTGAAACAGGGCGCTTATGATTACCTGGTTAAACCGATCAATATCACGGAGGTGATCACCCGGGTCAATCGCTGCATGAAGGAACGTCAGGAAGCGGCGGAAAGACTCCAGGTGATCAACCAGATTGAAATGATGTTAAATCAGCTTCGGGCGGCATTGGAACCGAATGCAGATGACCGGTCGGACCATGAGCATATCATCGAAACGCCCAATATCATCGTGGACCGGCGGAAGCGCATGGTCGTGCAGAACGGTGAGCTGATTTCCCTCAGCCCAACCGAGTTTGACATGCTGGACTACCTCGTCTCAAACGGCGACCGGGTGGTCAGCGCTTCGGAACTGATCCGGGCCGTGCAGGGCTACGAGATGGATGAGATGGACGCCCGCCCGATCGTCCGGGTGAACGTCCGGCGGCTGCGGCAGAAGATTGAAAAGGACACCGCCAACCCGCGTCACATCCTGACCGTCCGTTCCCGCGGCTACCGCTTTGCCGCCTGAACTGGCTGAAAACCTTTAATCCAAACCCCCAAACCCATATTCATAACAAGGCGTCAGTTCGCCGTTGACCGCGGCGTTCCATTCACCCTGTTTCATTTCCAGGTAGTTTTCCAGATCCTGCGAGTGCGACTCAAACAGGCTGGCGGCTTTGGCGCGGGAGGCCTGCCAAGTGGTCCAGGAGGTGGATTGCGGTGCTGGATCGGTCACGGAGCGGCAGGCGAGCAGACCGCCAAGCTCTTCCTTCAGGTCCGCAGGCAGCCCAGCCTGGTCGAAGATCTCGAACAAGGGTGGAATCGCATCGTAGGAGAGTGTGTAGAGGTAATGGGTGTCCAGGCCGGCATAGTCGCTTTGACCGTCATCCGAGATCGCCTGGTGGATGTTTCGCTCCACAATGAACCGGTCCAGGTTTATGAAATTGACTGTCAGCCCAAAGCCGAAGATGACCAGCACGACGGCAAAAGGCAGCCGGCCCATCCTGCGGGTTAGTTCCAGGCCGGCAGCGATGAGCAGCAGGATTCCCAGCCAAACGATGAAGATATGGGTGATGCTGCGCAGGCGGGTGAAGCCGTAGACGGCTTCGTAGAGAGAGAGGCGGGTGTGGGCGGAGACCAGCATCACCCCGACCTGGGCAACCAGCAGCAACCCCAGGCCGGAAAACAGCCATTTCTGCGCCTTCTCCTCCCGCCGGGTGACCTGGCTGAGGGCATAGAACAGCCCCAGACTGATCACGGCCACGGCCACGAGTTCAAAGAAGCCGCGCCGGGCATATTCAGCATAGGTGAAGCCTTCCACGGTGATGTTATCCGTGCCGCCAAAGAGGTAGGTGAATTGCAGGATCACAAAGGTGAGGAACAGCAGGTTCACAGCGCCCAGGATGATGCCCGATTCGATCAGACCCAGGAAGGGCTTGACCATCGGCTTCTCTGCCGGGCCGGCCTGCCGTTTCTCGCTTTCCACCAGGCCATAATAATAGGCGCCCAGCAGGAGATAGGCGACCATCACGATATAGGTCAGGCGGAAAAGGGTTTCTCCCAGATTGTCAATCCGGACCCACCCCACCAGCCCTTCCAGCCGGGCATTGAAGACCGGGTCGGCCGAGGCCAGCAGGATGGCAAACAGGATGACGACCGGCAAGGCCAGCAGGATGCCCCGGATATAGGGCGCGGATTTGCGCGATTTTTTCGGGGTTTCGGTCAGCTCGGCACCCTCTGCCGGGCTGGTTTCAGCGATTTCAGCCGGCGAATCCACGGGCCTGGTCTTCGTGAAGAATAAGATCCCCCCGGCGAAACAATTCAAACCAAACTTCAGGGTGTTTACGAGGTAATCCTTCAGGTTGAACCGGACCCAGGCCCCATTGCGCAGGGTCAGGGTGAACAGCACAACAGACCCCAGGGTGATCAGACCGTTGGTCGCCGTGGTGAAAGGTTCCGCCCGGAAAGCCGTCATCAGGGCGAAGAAGGCGATGGGCGCCAGCAGGAGATAGGACGTCCACGGGATGGCGACCTTTTCCAGCCAGAGCGGGATCAGCCCGCCCAACAGGGCGATCAGAACGAAGATGAAGAAGTTGATTCCCCCTGGTTTTTGCCAGAAAAGCTGGTCAAAACTGAGCGCGGCCGCCAGGGCCAGCACCCAAAACAGATTGCGATATTTGGTTTTCATGACTTACTCCTTTTTCCCTGAGATTTGGGGTAGATTAACTACCTCGATAGGAAATGAGTTGGGACGAGGTGGTCAAGGTCTTAGCATAGCGGTTGGCGACTGTCAAATGCTATCACACCGCTGTCAAACCCCATTCGCTTGGTGCCGGTTTCATGTATACTAATATAAATTTGGATCATTATGAGTTAAATTTAGGAGCAATGATGAAGAAAGTTGCCGTTATCACGGACAGTACAGCCTATTTACCGCAGGAGATCGTTAGCGAACTCGAAATTACTGTTGTTCCACTCATCGTCCAATGGGATGGTGAGAGCTATCGGGATGGAATTGACATTCAGGCGGAAGAATTTTATGAGCGCCTGGCGAATTCAGAATCCATCCCCACGACCAGTCAAACTACTGTAGGCGATTATCTGGAGGTCTTCAAGTCTCTCCTGGATCAGGGCTATGCCGTCCTGGCCCTGCCGATCTCCAGCGGGATTTCCGGGTCCGTGGAATCTGCCTTTCAGGCACGGCAGGAACTTGCAGGCCAGCCGGTTGAGGTGGTGGACACCAGGCTGGTCTCCATGGCTTTGGGCTTCATGGTGATGACCGTCGCCCGGGCGGCACAGGCCGGAGCCAGCCTGGAAGAGTGCGTCGCCCTGGTGCATGATGTCTATCACCGGATCGGCGTGTATTTCACCGTGGATACGTTGAAATTTCTGAACAAGGGCGGCCGGATCAACACGGCTAAGCGCCTGGTGGGTTCCGTTCTGAACGTCAAACCCCTGATGGAAATCCGGGGTGGCAAGATCGAACTGGTCGAATCCGTGATCTCCCGCAAGAAGGCGATCAGCCGCATGCTGGACCTGGTTGAGGCCGATATTGACGGGCGGGAACCTGTCCGGATCAGCGCGTTCCACGCCGCAGCGGATAAGGATGCGGAAATGCTGATGGAGCTGGCCATTGAACGCTTCCATCCGGTTGAGACGGTCATGACCTACGTCAGCCCGGTGGTTGGGACTCACACCGGCCCCGGCACAGTCAGCCTGGCCTATATGGTGGGTTAGATCCACCCCCGCAGGCGATAGACGAAAAGGCCGATATATTCCTTCATCACTGTGGTCGTCAGGTCGAGCGCGCTGGCATTGGGCATCAGGTTGATGACCAGTTCCCCCAGGCTGGGGTGAAAGACGCTCTGCCAGTTCTGCTCTGTGATTGTGAAATCCACCGGCGCAGCGATCACGCTGATCCCCTGATTCTCGAAGAGCGCTTTCGCTCTTGGCATGTGCATCGCCGAGGTCACAAGGATGACCTCGGTGATTTCTTTTTCCCGCAGGAGTTCAGCGGAATAGAGGGCATCCTCATAGGTGTTTTGGGATTTTTCCTGCTGCCAGATCGCCTCAGCGGGGACCCCCAGTTGGGTGAGGAGTTCGGTCATTTCCGTAGCGGGGGTTGAGCCGCGGGCTGAACTGAAATTGAGGTTCCCGCCGCTGACCAGGACCACCGGCGCAGCGCCATCCCGATAGAGGCTGGCGGCATAAAGCACCCGGTCGCCGGCGCTGTTGATCTCCGTGATCGGGCGGGGGTAGTCTCCCGGTTCGGTCCCGCCGCCCAAGAGGACGATCACAGCCGCGTGCGGGGTGGCTTCGGAGGGCAGGTTGCGCCATTCGAGCGAACGGGTCAGGCCATAGGAGACCCAGCGGTTGCTGCCGATCAGCAGCACGGCCAGGGCCAGGTAGAGGAAGGCTTTGTGCCATTGTTGATGTTTGTTTGTGATCAGGGCCAGAATCAAAAGGAGCACCACGATCCCGAGGGGGTAGACAAACAGGGGGAGGAGTTTGCTGAGATAAACAAACATGGTCAATCAATCCTTGTTGTGAAATGAGTCATGAAGAGGAGTGGCTCTGGAGAGGCTCAGGGACGCCGTTTGTGGGGCGGGTGGCAGGGCGCTTATCAGGCAGAGGCCTCTCACCAGTGCGCGCTGCTGGTCACCTGGTTGAATTGTACCGTAAATTGATTAACTGGCGAGTTGGTGAAATTCTCCCTGAAATTTCACTGTCTGGCGGGAATGACCCTTGCGATTGACAGTATAATGGCGCTATGAAAACCAGTGGATTTCGCAGCGCATTCGACGTGATCGGCCAATCGTTCCGCCTTTGGTGGGATGACTGGACCAATGAGGTCGTGGTCAGTTTGCTGACCGTGTTGACTTCTCTGACGGGCGTCCTGGCCGGTCCGGCTATTCTGGGGATGGGGGAAGTGGCCGAAGATCTGACCAATGGCATCCGGACCGGGATTGGGGGCTGGTGGGAAGGCTTCAGACGGTATTTTTGGGTCGGCGTGCTCTGGGCGGTGGTGAACCTGGTCGCGGCCGCTCTGGTTGGGTTCAGCCTGTGGTTTTATACGCAGTGGGATACGCCCTGGTCCCCGCTATTGGTTATCTTACTGGTGGTGATTGCGGTGCTCTGGGCGGAGGTCCAGCTATTGACGCCCGGATATCTGATCGCTCAGGCGGATAAATCTCTGGGACTGGCCTGGAAAAACAGCCTGCTGACCTTGCTGGCGGCGCCGGGTTTTTGCTTTGTCACCTGCGGTCTTTCCCTGCTGATCCTGATCGTCAGCGTGGTCACGCTGATGCCTTTGATAGCGGGGACGGCTTCTCTTTTGGCGTTGATCTCTGTCCTGGCTGTTCAGGATCGCCTGGCTGTTTTCGGGTCTCAAAACGCGAACTGACTATTTCGTTTATTGAAACTTTTTCGACAACTTTCCGTAAATTTTTATGTGCTGGTCATTTTTTAGGGGTCAAAACGTGCGGGGCATATTATAATGGGCAATGTTATCTTCATTCCGGATCTGGACCCCCTGAGGAGCATGGATAGGTCGCTCGCTTTGGTTGATTAACTTCCTCAAAAGACATTTCTCGCTGCGGTTTGCTGCCGCTGAACTGACCAAATGGCCGCTGATCGGCCCTGTGATGGAGCATGCGCTGTTCAATGGGCATAAGTCCGGCGATACGCTTTTTTACCTGCCCAAGGATCGGGTGGTGATCAACCAGAGCATCGCGGCGCAGAAAAATGTCGTTGTGCCTTCAGAGGTGGTCTCCCACTTCATTGAAGAGGCCAGCTACGTTTTTCTGATGGACCATTGCGTTTGCCGTGAGGCTGCGGATTGTCAGGATTATGACCATGATCTTGGTTGCATTTTCCTGGGCGAAGGGGTTCTGGATATCAACCCCAAATTGGGCAAGGTTGTCGATAAGCAGACGGCGCTGGCTCATCTCGAGAGGGCCAGGGAAGCCGGGCTGGTCCATCTGATCGGCCGGGACAAGATTGACGCGGTCTGGATGGGGGTGGAGGCCTCCACTAAGCTGATGACGGTTTGCAATTGCTGCCCGTGTTGCTGCCTGTTCAAATTCCTGCCCAACCTGGCGCCGAAACTCCAGAACAAAGTTGAACGGATGCCGGGCGTGGAAGTTCGGGTGACGGAGGACTGTGTCGGCTGTGGAAGCTGCACCTGGGAAGATATCTGCTTTATTCATGCCATTTCGCTGGCGGGGGGTCGGGCGGTGATCTCGGAGGACTGCCGGGGGTGCGGCCGCTGCGTTGAGGCCTGCCCTGAAAATGCGATCAGGTTGGATATTGACCGGGACGATTACGTGGAAAAGGCTATTGACCGGCTTTCGCAGGTCGTGGACGTCCGGTAAATCCACTTTTTTGGGGGTGTTTAAGAGTCAGGATATTTCCTGCAAGCGCTTCTCAGCCAGCTGGCAATATGCCGGCACCAGGTCATAGCCGACATAGTGGCGGCCGTCCTGTTTGGCGGCCACACAGCTGGTCCCGCTGCCGGCAAAGGGATCGAGAACGACGTCGCCCTGAAAGGTGTAGAGCTGGATGCAGCGATGGGGGAGTTCGATGGGGAAGGGCGCCGGGTGGCCGATGGCGCGCGCCTGGACCGCCTTGAACTGCCAGACGGATTTGGTCCAGGCCAGGAAGTCCTCTTTTTCAATGGTGTTGATGCGGTCCCCTTTGGGCCGTTTGAAATTATCTTTGCTGAAGACCAGGATATATTCGTGAACATCGCGCAGCACGGGATTGCTGGCCGAAAGCCAGGACCCCCAGGCCGTGGAGGGGCTGGCGCTGGCGGCTTTGTCCCAGATGATCTCGCCGCGCATCAGGAAGCCGATCTCCAGCATCTGGTCGATGATGGAGCTGTGCAGGGGGATATAGGGTTTGCGGCCCAGGTTGGCGACATTGATGCAGGCCCGCCCGCCCGCCACCAGCACCCGGTAGGTCTCCTGCCAGACGCGGTAGAGCAGTCCCAGGTAGTCTTCCAGGCTGAGGTCCTCGTCGTAATCTTTTTGGGCGTTGTAGGGTGGGGAGGTGACCATCAGGTGCACGCTGGCATCCGGCAGGTTGGTCAGCGCCTCGCTGGACTGGCAGTGGATGTGGTCCAGGGTCTCTGCGGGGATGGGATTCTCAACGTATTTCACCTTCCGGCCTTGATCCAACGCTTCATACATCCGGCTTTGGTAAAAGCGGGAGGAATCATGGCTGACATGGCCGGGCGTGCCGAATGCGCTGGTTTCGGTGCCAGCGGGTTTTTTCTCTTCCATAAGGTTCATTATATACTGAAGCGGGGGAACGGAAAAACCGCTGTTTTGATTTCGCCGCTCGAAGCCCTGAAAGGTATAATCCACTAAAATCGAATTCTTGGAGGCAAGATGTTAAATCCTGTTGATGCGGCATTGGTGTTGGTGGATTTCCAGGGGCGTCTGGCTGAGATTGTGGACCGGTCCGAACTTGTGGTGCCGAACCTTTTGCGGCTGGTCAAAGGCGCTCAGGCGCTGGAGATGCCGATTTTGGCGACTGTGCAGGTGCCTGAAAAATTGGGTCCGGCCATTCCTGAATTGAGCGAAGCGCTGGGCGCGACGCCGATTATTTCGAAGACGGCCTTCAGCGCCCTGCGAGAGCCGGAGTTCATGCTGGCCTTGAAGCATTCCGGCCGGAAACAGTTTATCCTGGGCGGCATTGAAGCGCATGTCTGCGTTTTGCAGACGGGGCTGGACTTGCTGGATTCCGGCTATGCGGTCCATATCCTCAGCGACGGGGTCTTCTCCCGCACGGCCGAGAACCATGACCTGGCCCTCCAGAGAATGCAGGCTGCCGGGGCGACGGTTTCCAGCGTGGAAATTGCGCTTTTTGAGCTGATCCGCACCTCCAAACACCCGGAATTCCGCACGATTTCCAAATTGGTGAAGTAGATCCTGTTTCAGGGGCGGAGATTTGCTTATTTCTTTTCATCCGCTCGCGTGTTAGAATAAATTCAGTAAGACATGTCTCTTCAACAGCCGGTATGACTAGAGAGGACTGATATGCCTGCAATTGAAAAACCTCGTAAATGGCAATTTTTACTGTTAGGCGCTATGCTGATCCTTGTCTCGGCTTTTCTCTGGTATTGGGATTGGCGCAGCCTCGGCCTCCCTTCCCCCCTGCGAGTTGAACACTACATCACAATCCTGACCTATGTCCTGGGCGTGGTCGTGCTGGCGGTCTTTGTTTACCGCCTGAACCGTAAACAGTTGACAGTGATGCTGGTGGGGATGATCGTTGTGAACCTGCTGGCGGTCCTGATGACCACCTGGATCTACCGGACCTATCCGGCTTTATTTGAACTGCTCCGGCATAAATCCATCGAGACTTACGACCCGACCTATGTGGCGGAATGGGAGACCTGTTTCATCGCCCCGGCGTTGTTCAGTATGCATGCTGGTTTAGTGGCGCTGTTGATCGAATCGCTGGTGATGTTCCTGGTGCGGAAGCCCACCGATAACCCCGAATGAACTTGCTCAGAAAATTTGACAATTAATAAAAGCCGGCCATTCCAGTTTTGCTTCCATTTTTGATTTTCCGGAAAGGGAAGTAAAATTGGATTCTTGGTTGAGCAAAGGAAATCCCTGCGTTTGGGCGCGGCAAGGCCGCCCCTCAGCGCGGGCTTGAAGAAGAAATGGAGTGTCGAATGCATAAGAAACGCTACCTGTTGTCCCTGGTCGGTTTGATGGCGCTCATGGTCTTAGCGCTGTCCGCTTGCAGCCAGTCCAGCGGCGATGAGGGACCTTCGGCAGAAGAAAGCGCGGCGGCGACTGTCACGGCGATGGCAGCGGAGAAGGATCAGACCGAGGAGGGCGGAACCGGCACGATCACCGGCACGCTCAGTTACCCCAGCGAATTCGTTCCTGCCCAGCGCGTGGTCGCTTTCGATGTCACCGACATCACCCGCTATTATTCGGTTGAACTGTCTGAGGGTGGGACCTACAGCATTGAAGTCCCCACCGGCACCTATGTGGTCCTGTCCTATTTGATCGACCCGGTTTCGCTGGGGGCAGACCCCTCCCTTTCTGCCGCCTATTCCAAAGCGGTCGCCTGCGGCCTCACGGTGGACTGCACAGACCACGGCCTGGCCCCAGTTTCGGTGGAAACCGGCGAAGTCCTGACCGACATCAACCCCGCGGACTGGTACCTGCTGCCGGGTGAGAATGCGGGTTGGCCTGTGGACCCGTTGAACAGCGACGCCGGCTCGATCAGCGGCACCCTGGGGTATCCCAGCGAGTACATCCCGGCGATGCGGATCGTGGCCTTTGATATCTATAACGATGCCTACTACTTTGTGGATACGGCGGTCAATCAATCCGAATTTCAGATTGAGGATGTTCCAGCTGGAACCTACAATGTCGTGGCTTACCTGCGGGAGCAAGAACCGCATTCGGGCGGCGGCTATACCGAATTTGTGACCTGCGGCCTCTCGGCTGAATGCACCGATCACAGCCTGATTGATGTCCACGTCTATCCCGGTATGGAAACCTATAACATCAATCCGCTGGATTTCTATGCCCTGCCCAGTGAAGCGCGCTGGCCGGCTTATCCGAATCCCTGAAAAGGCATGATTGCTTGACAAGGATGAATTGAACGGTTAAAATCAGTTTCACGCTCAGACAAGGAAGCGTCAGAAGCCGAGTTAGCTCAGTTGGTAGAGCACGCGACTGAAAATCGCGGTGTCCACAGTTCGATTCTGTGACTCGGCACCTTGTACTAAAAGCCCCCGTTACGACCTGACGAGGGGCTTCTTGTTTAAGTTTTTGGGTTTCTTTTAAGGCGTTTGAGGCTTCATTTCGCTATTCGGTTATGTTATCCTATACATATATGTATAGGATAAGTGGACTGCTCGGGATCAACAGCCAGACCATCGAGACCATGTTCGCCAATCAACTAGTTGCGTTGATGGATCGATTTGACCAGCATGGGACGGTCGCCGCCAGAGACCTTTACGATATTCATTATTTTTTCGTTCAGGGTTATGCCTATAATCCCGCTATCCTTAGGGAGCGGACTGGGCTGCCCGTTGGTCAATATTTGGAAAAGCTTCAAACCTTCATTCAGGACCATATCACCCCGCGAATGATCAACGAGGATTTGAATTCGCTCTTGCCAAACCATCAATTTCAGCGCATTCGAAAAATTCTTCTTCCTGAAACCCTGGCTTTGTTATCGAGAGAGCGCAGCAGAGTCTTGAATGCTGACAATGAGTCAGGATAATTTTAAAAAGGCGGACCCAGGAATAGTTTATGGAGGACCTGCAATGTTTGTGGGGTTTAAAAAGCGGATTTTGGTGGATACATCCAGCGAGGAGGCCCGCAGGGTCACGGAGATCCTGGATGCGAACCAGATCAAGTATGAGCTGCGGACCAAACGGCCGCGAGGTTCGATCGGCACAGCGCTGGATTCCAGGGCTTACGCCAGCGGCAATATCTCGATGTATAAGGGGGCTTCTCAACCTTTGTTTATCTACATGGTCTATGTCAAACGCAGGGATTTTGCCCCGCGCCCATCACCTGCTTTACGCCAGTTAGCCCTTTTACCGGCGCCTAAGCCAGCGCCCAGTCCACCGCGGCTTCCGTGTGGAGCCGGGTGGTGTCAAAGACAGGGATGGCGAGGTCGGCTTGTTGGATCAGCAGGGGGATTTCCGTGCAGCCCAGGATCACGCCCTGCGCGCCTTGATCCTGAAGTTTGGCGATGATCTTCAGGAAGGCCTGGCGTGATTCTGAATTGATCACCCCCTTGACCAGTTCCCCGTAGATGGTATTGTGGACGATCTCCCGGTCTGCCGCCTCCGGGATCAGGACCGTCAGGCCAAATTTCTCGTGCAGACGCCGGCGGTAAAAATCGCCTTCCATGGTGAATTTGGTGCCGAGGAGTGCGACGGTTTGCAATCCCTGGGCTTGGATTGCTTCACCGGCCACATCGGCGATATGAAGCAGGGGGATTTGAATGGCGGTCTGGATCTCAGGGGCCATCTTGTGCATGGTGTTGGTGCAGATCAAGAGGATCTCGGCCCCGCCAGCCTCTATTCTTTGGGCGGCGGCGACCATCATCTCGGTCAGGGCGTCCCATTTGTCCTCGTGCTGGAGCGTTTCCACCGCATCGAAATCCACCGAATACATCAGGCAGTCGGCGGAGTGAAAGCCGCCCAGCCGGGCTTGGACCGTCTCGTTCAGGATGCGGTAATACTCGCTCGACGATTCCCAGCTCATGCCGCCCAATAGGCCAATGGTCTTCATCGCTCCTCCTGAGGGGTTGGAAGTTTAGTGATCCTTTTTGAAAGAGTCCATGAGGATGGTCGCCTTTTGCAGGCGGGATTCCTCCGCCGCGAAAGCCATCAGGTGGCTTTCCAGCGAGTCCCGGGCGCTGGTCAGCGGGCTGACTTCGCCGCGCAGCACCTGGACAAAGTGGTGCATCAGGCCGGAATCGCCGCCGCCATGCCCGGCGCTTTGGTCCACTTCGGCGGCGAAGCGGAAGCGCTCCACTTCACCGGTGAGGTGTTCGTGAATCTCCAGCCAGGCGGTGTTGTGGGCGAATTTGCCCTTGAGGGTGGCTCGGGAGCCATCAATCCGCAGCGTCCGGCCTTCTTCTTCGGAATGGCCGTGCATCGTGAGGGTGGCGGTGACGCCGTTTTTGAAGGCGATATTCACCACCTGGTGGTCCACCACGTTGTTGTCACAGCGGTATACGCAGCGGCCATAGGGGCCGGTCCGTAGGGCTTCCATCACAGCTGCGTCGCTTTGGGGCTTGTCCGTCACAACATTGCGCGGCCAGTCGGCATAGTCGGTCAGCGTGCGCAAGGGTGGGATGACCGCCGCCAGGGCCTGGGTCAGGCCGGGCTGGTGGAGGGCCAGGTTGCCAATGAATTTCAGCAGAGGTTTATCCGACCGGCTGACGGCCATTTTGATCGGGACGTTGTCGCGGTAGATCCGGGGGGCATAAAAGGGGCAGGTTTTCTCAGCCGGGCAGCCATCCGTACAGCGGTCCGGCGCGCCCGCGGGTGCGTTTTCCGGTCGGTAATAGAGCAGGCTGCCGGTGGAACTGAGCAGTTCAGGCTGATCGTCCATCCACCAGTAGAGCAGGTCGAGGTCGTGGCAGCATTTGGCGAGGATCATCGGCGCGGCGATCTCGGTATTGCGCCAGTTGCCCCGCACGTAGCTATGGGCCATGTGATAGTAGGAGACGTTTTCGGAATGCGAGATGTTGATCACTTTCCCCAGCCGGCCCGATTTGACGATCTGGTTGACCTTGCTGAAGAAATCCGTGAAGCGCAGGACATGGCAGATCACCAAAGTGCGCTGGTGCTCCTCAGCGGTCCGGATGATCTCCAGGGTCTCTTCGAGCGTCGGCGCAATCGGCTTTTCCAACAGCATATCATAGCCAGCCCGTAGGGCGGCAATCGCCGAGTCGTGATGCAGCTCATCCTGGGTGGCGTTGACCACCGCGTCCACAGAAACTTCCGCCTGGAGCGCATCCTGCCAGGTCGCAAATTGCAGTTCAGGCGCGACCCTGTGCGCCTCGGCAAACTTCTCCCGCCGGACGGGGTCCGGGTCGGCCACCGCCACAAACTGCACCGCTTCGGGATGCGCCAGGGCATAGCGGCCGTAGGCCTCCGCCCCGCGGTTGCCCGCGCCAAAAAGCATTAATCGAATTGGATGACTCAAGGCCGCCTCCATCTCTGTCGCTGCGTCGGTTTGATTATAACACCGGGGTTTTGGGAGGCCGGTGATAAAATGGGAGCAAAAGAGAAAGGATGATGATGGAAACCGATCGGATTGCCCGCATTGAAGAAGCCGCCCTGAACGCCTGGCCATCTCCGCGCCAGATGGTCTATGACGGCTGGCTGCTGCGGTTCACCGGCGGGCCTTCCAAGCGGGTCAATTCCGTGAATGTTCTCCATCCCTCTTCCCTGCCGCTGGCGGAAAAGATCCGATTTTGCGAAGCGGTCTATGCCGGCGCTGGGCTGCCTGCTCTGTTCCGGGTGTCCGCGCCTTTTAGCCCTCCGGAATTGGAGCAGACGCTCCTTCAATTTGGGTATCATGCCTTTGATGAGACCTTTGTCCTTTGGGAGGCATTGCGGGATGAGACGCTGAACCTGGGAAATTTGAGCGTTGAGAGCTATGCGACAGAGGACTGGATACCCTATAAGGGGCAAATCAGCGGGTCGGCGGGCGAACCGCTGGCCCTGCAGGAGCGAATTATCAATGGCATCGTGCCGGAGAAAAACCTGATCGTGCTCTTCGCGGGGGAGCAGCCTGTGGCCTGTGGGATGGGTGTTCTCGAGGGGGACCTGCTGGGGTTTTTCAGCATCTACACCCACCACGCCGCAAGACGCCAGGGCTATGCCCGGATGGTGATGGCCGCACTCACTCAGTGGGGAATCGAGAAGGGCGCGAGGATCGGCTATTTACAGGTGGAAGGCTTTAATCAGCCCGCCAGAGCGCTCTACCGGCAGCTGGGCTTTGAGCTTTGTTATCCCTATCGGTATTTCACCAAAGAATAAGACTTATTTATTGAACTGCGTTTCGTAAAGATGCGCATACAGCCCGCCCAGGGTCAGAAGTTCCTGATGCGTGCCGCGCTCGATGATCTGTCCTTTGTCCATCACCAGGATCAGGTCGGCTGAGAGGATCGTGCTCAGCCGGTGGGCGATCACGATGCTGGTCCGGTTGGTATACAGCCGCCCCAGGGCTTCCTGGATCAGGGCTTCGGATTCGCTATCCAGGCTGCTGGTGGCCTCGTCCAGGATCATGATCCGGGGGTCCTTGAGCAGCACCCGGGCCAACGCCAGCCGCTGTTTCTCCCCACCGCTCAGACGGTAACCCCGCTCGCCCACAATCGTGTAATAACCCTCCGGCAGTTCCGCAATGAATTGGTGGATATTGGCCGCCTGGGTCGCCGCGACCAGGTCCTGGTCCGTGGCGTCTGGCCGGGCATAGAGCAGGTTGGCCTTGATCGTGTCATGGAAGAGGTAGGTTTCCTGGGTGACCATCCCGATCGCCTTGGCCAGATCGTCCAGCCGCAGGTCGCGCAGGTCATGCCCGTCCAGCCGGAGGACGCCCGCCGTCGGGTCATAGAGCCGGGGGATGAGGTAGGTCAGGGTGGTTTTGCCGGCCCCGCTGGGACCAACCAGCGCAACCAGCTCTCCGGGCAGGGCCGTGAAGGAGATGTCCTGCAGGGCCATTTCCCGGGCCTGGCTTCCTTTGAGGCTGGGCATATTGGGCGAGGGATCGCCCTCTTCCGTCAGGACGCCGCCGACCTTTTCCACCGAATAGGGCCGGTCCACATCGCTCAGCAGGCCGGTATCGCTGTCTGGATAATTGAATGAGAGGTGGTCGAACTGGATTTCGCCCTTGATCTCTTTGAGGTGCAGCGCATCCTCTTTTTCCTGGATATCCACCGGCAGGTCGAGGACTTCAAAGACCCTTTCAAAGCTGACCATCGAGGTGGCAAATTCCACCGGCGCATTGATCAGCCCCTGGAAGGAATTGTAAAGCCGGCTGAGATAGTCGCCAAAGGCCACGATCGTCCCCAGGGTGAAGGCGTTGAGGATTACCAGATAGCCGCCGACGCCGTAGACCAGCGCGGTGCCAACCGCTGACAGCAGGCCGACGATGACCATGAAGATGATGCTCATGGTGGAGCGCTGGACGCCCAGTTGGCGGACCTCATCCGCCCGGCGGCTGAAGCGATCCACTTCGACCTCCCGGCGGCCAAAGAGTTTCACCAACAGCGCGCCACCGATATTCAGGGTCTCATTGAGCGTCGCGTTCATCCGGGCGATCATCTCCAGCTGTTTCCGGGCGTAATCCCGCAGGATCTTGCCCATCTTGCGGGCGGCGAGGATGAACACGGGCAGGATGATGATGCCCAGAAGGGTCAGGCGCCATTCGAGGCTCAACATCACAAGCAGCGTGGCGACCACTTCGATGAGGTTGGTCACCAGGGTGACCAGCGTGCGGCTGACGGCCACCTGGGCGCCGACCACGTCGTTATTCATCCGGCTGATCAGTTCACCCAGATGGGTGTGGGTGTAAAAGCGCAGCGACATGCGCTGCAGGTGCTCATAGAGGCCAACCCGCAGATCGAAGATCACGCCCTCGCCGACCTGGGCCAGCAGGCGGCGGGTGATGATCTGGAAGACGCCGCTGATGATCGGCAGCACCAGCAGGCCCGAGGCCGCCAGGATCAGGTTATGGAGGTTCTTGTCCGGGATGGCTTGATCGATGATATAACGCAGGATGAGCGGCGAGAGCAGCGCGACGCCGGTGTAGACCAGGATGGCTGCCAGGCTGCCGAAGATCATCCAGCGATAAGGCCGGGCATAAGTTGCCACCCGTTTGACCAGGTCCCAGGAAAGCTGAGGCTTCTCGTCGGAAGCATCGATATAACTCCGCCAGTTTTTTCGGCGCATCATCAGGGGGAATTCTCCAGATTATGTTTGGTCGTTCACTGCCAATTATACTCAGAGACAGGAGCGGTGTTTGGCATCTTGGTAATTGCAAAATCAGAAGTAAAGAATTCATGATTCACGTTGATTAAGGACTCACTTTCCACTTTGTGACCGTTTATCCCTTTACATCAACTAACGACGGGTAGGGGCGACAACTGCGCCTGAGGGAGATGGCCAGCTACCAGAGGCCAGGGGGTGAGATCGAGGTAGCTTTTGCCAGCCAAAGGAATTACATTTCCCTCTATATCCTCAAATCGGAGGTGCTGGACCGGCACCGGGCTGAGCTGAGCCATCCTTCTTTGGGCAAAGGCTGCATTCGCTACCGCAAACCGGACCAGATCGATTTTGCGCTGGTGGAAAGGCTGCTTGAGCAAAGCCGGCAGTCCACCGCCCGGGCTTGTTAGGCATCACATTTTGACGGATTGGGCGAGTGGAAACCGGTTAATCCTTCGGCAGGGAAAAGCAAATCCGCGCGCCTGCGGTGGTCTTTGGGTCGGCCCACATCCGGCCGCCGTGGGCTTCGATGATCGCGCGGGCAAGATACAGCCCCAGCCCTGCGCCTTTGGTCTTGCGGCTGGTCTCCGGCGCGCGATAGAAGCGGTCAAAGATGTAGGGTAGGTCCCCGGGGGAGATTCCCGGCCCCTCATCGGAGACACAGACAATCACCTGATCGGAGAGGTTGGACCCGCTGATGTGGATTTCGCCGCCCGGTGAGTATTTGATCGCGTTGGAGAGCAGGTTTGTGAGCACCTGTTCCATCCGCACCTCATCGGCCATCACCACCGGGAAAGTCTCGGGGATATCGACGAGGATCTGGTGCTTGTCTGTTTGGGTTTGGAAGCGGGTAGCCAGGCGGACGGCCATGGCGTGGAAGGAGATGTCAGTCTTCTTCAACTGCATGCCGCCAGCCTGCAGGCGGGAGGTTTCCAGCAGGTTTTCGATCAACCCGGTCAGACGGTCCGCCTCTTCTTCGATCACTTGGAGGCTGCCTTCCATCACTTTGCTGTCCCATTGCACGTCCTTGCGGCGCAAGGTGCTGACATAGCCTTTGATCAGCGCAACAGGGGTCTTTAGTTCGTGGCTGATGATCGAGATGAATTCACTTTTTAATTCATCGGCCTGGCGGAACCGGGTGATATCACGGACAGTCACGATCACGTTGATCAGGGTGCCGTCCATTGTGAGCAGCGGCGCGTAGGTGATCCCGACCGGCAGCGGCTGTAAGCCGTTGGGACGCTCGATATCGCCTTCGACATAGAGGTGGGCCTGAGGAGAAAGCGGCCAGCCGCCAGCCTCGGCATTTTCCAGCGTGATCCCGTGGGGGGGGTGTTTCCATTGGATGACCTCGTCGTGGTTCATTCCCTGGATTTCAAACTGGGATTGGCCGTACAATCGGGCAAAGGCCGCGTTGAGGCGCTCAATGGTGTGGTCCGGGTTGAGGATCAGGATACCGTCCGCCGCGGAATCCAGCATGGCATCCGTGCGCTGCTTCTCCCGGTTGATGGCGGCATAGAGGCGGGCGTTGCGCACCGCGATCGCGGCCTGGTTGGCAAAACTCGAAAGCAGGGAGCGGTCGTTCGTGGAGAAAACCCCGCGGTAATTGCGGAAAATATAGAGCAGCCCGATCACTTCCTTATTGGCGATCAGCGGCAGGCCGACTGCCGAGAGATTGCCCATGCTGATCTGCTGCAGGAGTTGGTTGATCTCCGGGATTGGAGGGTCTTTCCCGGCCTGCACTGGGGGGATCTTATTCAGCCAATGGTTCAGAAAGTTTTGGATGGGTTCGGGCAATCCGTTGGAGACGGCCAAAGACCACCGGCCTCTGGGGTCGGTCAGGGCGATAAAGCCGGCATGGCCGGCCATCATTTCAATCGCATATTTCAGGATCTGGCCCAATAGCTTGTCCAGGTCCAGTTCTTCGGTCAGCGCACGGGAGATCTCAAGCAGATAATCCCTCTGGCGCACACGGATATCGGGTAACATGCCCTAATTTTAGCCCAGTTTTGTTAGGGAAGTATAAGAGTGGGTGAATTGTGAAGGGTGGATGGGCTGCCATACTTCAATCTCCCTGGTCCATTTCTAGCAAAACACCCGGGATGAAGCGGTCATCAAAAAAACTGGAGGCTGATTTCAGCCTCCGGTTAATGATCTGGCGAATTAATTTCTATTTACTCCTGAGTTTCCCTTTTTAGTGTCCTGAATCTAATTTTTCCAAGATTAATTTCACA